>NZ_JAHHZF010000004.1:0-340770 GCF_018729455.1 Prosthecodimorpha staleyi
ACAAGATGCCCTCTCAGGCATCCCCGCAAGGACCACGCCGTCCACGTTTCTCTTTCTTCGATCCATCTTGTCAATGATCGCGACCAAGGATCAAACCTTCGTCGATGCCAGAACCGGAGCCCTGGCTTGAAACTATCCGGCGAACGTCGTCGCGGGACCCACCGACAACTCCGTATTCGTCCCATCCGGGACCCGGAGGCAACCGATCCACTCCGTCTTACTCGGAGCCGATCGTTTCGCCTTCGAAGGAGAACCGGGGCAGCGCTCAGTGGTGCGCCCCGCGTCGGTGGCGGTTATCTATGCGAAGCCCCGGACCCACGCAAGCCCCTTTTTTTGAAAAAATTCGCTGCATCGCGATGGACATGGCAGAACCCGAGGCAATCCGCCGGAAATTCGGTCGTGGATCAGCCGCCGAGCTGACGGACCAGTCGGGCGAGGTCCTGGCGTAGGGTCTGCAGGCCGGTCTGGGCGGCGTCGCGTTCCTTTTCGAGCCGGCTCATCTCCGCCTCCTGGCGCTTCAGGCGGTCCTGATAGGTGCGTGCAAGTTCGCCGTTGCGATCGACTGCCGCGAGATTGCCGCGCACCCGCTCCTGGTCCTCCCGGATCCGCCCAATCGCCTCGTCGACGCGCTCGATCGTGCGCTCGAACTCCGCGGTGTCGCGGCGCACCTGGGCGATGCGGCGCAACGGCTCACGCAAGGCCGGCTCGATCCGGTCCCCGCTGGAGACGACTTCGGCGACGACCGCGTCGGGCGTTTCCAGGATGGACCAGCGTTCCCGGTCGACGATGGTCTCGGTCACGGTCACGCTGCGGCTCTCACCGGCCGCAAGATCGGCGCCGATACGCGCGCGCCGCCCGTCGCGGCCGACCAGATTGCCATCGGTCGTCACGGTCCAACCGGGATTGGCGACATGCTCGATCGACAGGCTGCGCGGGCCGGCCGGGTCGCCGGTCAGGGCATAGACCGTCCGCTTCTGCCGGCCGTACTCGACGATCAGAACGCCGTTCTCGACCTTCACGGTCTTCATCGCCCGGCTGTCCTTCACGTCACTGGACACGCCGATCTTCGCGTCGAGCGCATAGGCCATGGTGCGCTCCTCGCCGGGTGCCGCACCGGCGAATTCCGCATCGCCGACGAAGCCGACGCCGGACCGGGTCGCCTCCGCCCCCTCGTAGACGGTGACGATGCCGCCCGGCAACGTCACCGCGCTGTCGTTCTTGATGCGCACGGCCGCGATCGGGTGCCGGTCGTTGACGCCGGCCTGAAAGACGGAAACCCGCGTCGCCGTGGCGGCGCCATCGAAGAAGGGCAGCGTCAGCGACCGGCCGACGGCCAGATCGACCGGTCCCGGCAGGGCGAAGCTGGCCGCCGCGAGGGTCTCGACCGCCGCCACGTCGACGCCGCTGGCGACCGGGGGCGGTTCGGCGAGGTCCAACGATGCGGGGGCGGGCGCCGCCAGGGCCAGGGCCGGACGGGCGTCCATCTCGGCCCGACCGGCAAAGGCGGCCGGCTTCTTGGCCATGACGCCGCCGGCAAGCGGAGACGGCGGCGCGACCGGGCGTGGCGCCGCGACGCCACGATCCATGTCGGGCCGCAGCCGCTGGCCGACGCGCAGCGGGCTTTCCGGCCGCGGCACGCTGACGCTCTCATAGAGATTCTGGCGCAAGGCGACCGGCGTGCCGGACGAGAGGGTCAGCCCGACGCCCTTCCAGTCGAGCCCGGTGCGGTTCTCCAGCACGGCCCAGCCCTGGAACCGCGCGCTCGCCTGCCCCGCCGGCAGCACGACGCGCCAGGTCGGTTTCCAGACCGGTGCGGCGACCACATAAGTGACCAGGGCGCGCGTCTCGGCGGATGCCTCGACGGTGACGGCGATGCGCCGCTTGTCGGCGGCGCGGTCGGCCGCCACCGCCTTCAGGGCCGCCTTGAGAGCGCCGCGCATCCGATCATCGGCGATCGCCACCCGGGTCGCCTCGTCGATCTCGACATGCTCGATGGCGTCGTCGTCGGTCGCCAGCGCCAATCGGGCGCGGCGGCCCTGAGCCTGGCCGCCGTCGACCGCCTCGACCCCGATCACCAAGCCGGCCAGATTGCGGTCGCTGCGCCGGATCTCGACGCGAACCCCCTTGAGAGCGGCGAGCAGCGTGACGGAATTCTCCAGGTCGGCCGGCTTCAGGGGCAGCCCTGCGAAGGTATCGCCGAGCCGTTCGCGGCCGGGCAGATCGACCGAGAGGATGCGCAGGTCGCGGCCCTGGACGACGAGGCTCTTCAGGATGTCGTCGACCTGGGCGAGCGGGGCGTCGAACTCGATCACGGTCCGCCCGGCGACCGCAACCGTCCCGGCGATCTCGGCCAGGCCGCCGGAGGACAGCTTGACGGTTTCGGGCCGGAATTCCGCCGCCACGGCCGGCCCGGCGGCGATCAGACCGACCAGGCTCGAGACCAGCGCTTTCGACATGGGGTTCTCCCTCGTTGCTTTCCGCACGCCCGGCGACGATCTCACGGGAGGATCGCGCCGGAACCGTGGCGACGGGCAAGCGGAAGAGCGGCTCTAGCGGTCGCAGGCTTCGGTGACGCCGTCATGGCACCCGACTGGCCACAGGCCGGCACGATGCCGAGCCTGGCGAGGGCCGGCGGTCCGCCCCGATCGGGTTTCCGCCCCGGTCGGTCTCCCACCCGGACCGACTTTTCGCACCGCCCGGCGGTCCGCCCGGGCCGGAGCCCTCCGGTCGTAGGCCGGCACCGTCCCGGCGTCCGGATGGCGCGCGCTCAGTCGAGCGACTGCTCGATCCGCTCGCCGGCAGTGACGGTGAAGCGAACCTCGCTCGTGTTCGTGCCGCGGGTCACGATCGCCACATAGTCGCCGGCCGGCATGGCCTTCTCGAAGGTCTCGGCGAAGACGGTGTCGAGGAGCTTGCGCTGGCCGGAGATCGACTTGCGGGCGGCCGCGATCTCGATCTTGGACGCACCGGAGGCGGTCAGGGCCGCGAAGCCGGCTTGGAGATCGAAGGTGACCTTGATCGGCTCGCCGGCGCCGATTTCGACGATCCGGCTCTTCTCGGCGAGGCCCGCCCGGGCGATCACCTCGTAGGTGCCGGACGGCAGATCGAAGGCCGACAGGGTGTCGTACTGGGTCGCGATCCAGCGGCCGGGCGCCGTCGCCTCGCGCCGCGGCTCCCGCACCTCGACCACCAGCCCGGTCTCGACCGGCTCGTCGGCGGCGAAGACGGCATCGACCGTCAGGCGGCTGGAATCGAGGGCGAGCCCGAGATTGATGCTGTCGCCGGCGGCCAGCGCGAAGGCCTTCTTGGCCGATGCCGAACCCTTGGTCAGCGTCATTTCATAGGCGCCGGCCGGCAGCACGAAGCGCGGGACGGCATCGTATTGCGTGGCGATCCACTGGCCGGCCGAATCGCGCACTTCCCAGGCGACGCCCTCGGCCTTGGCGCCGGAGCCGACGATGCGGCCCTCGCTGGTGACCGTGCCGGCATCGAGCACGACATCGACGTCGGTGATGCCGTCGCGCCGGACGGTCACGGGCAGGTCGCGGGTGACGGCGCCGAGCGTGACGCGCAGAACGTAGTCGCCCGGCTCCTGGCCGCGCGCCAGCCGCGCGCCATAGTCGGTCGACAGCCAGGCGCCGGCTTCGGCGCCCGATTTGGCGTGCAGGGCCCAGGCCAGCCCGGAATCGGTGACCGGGTCGGAGCCTACGGCGAGGCGGGCGATGGCGCGCAGGTTGTTGGCTGCCAGCGGGTCGGGCTCGGCCTGGACGGTCGGGGCCGGCTTCGGCGCGGCGGCCGGCGCACGGGTCGCGGCGACGGCGCGCGTCAGGGCGGTGGCGAGGCCGTCGGCATTGGCGGCGTCGAGATAGACCCCGCCGGTCGCCCCTGCGATGCAGGCGAGCTGCCGCTTGGCGACCGGGTCGGCCACGTCGAAGCCGATGACATGGGCGACCAACCCGATATCGGCGCGCTTCAGTTCGGCCGCGACCGCACAGGGGTCGGCATTGCAGGTCTCCAGGCCGTCGGACACCAGGATGACGTTGGCGCGGGCCTCGCCGCCCTTCAGCGCGGCCGCGGCCTGACGCAGGCTGTCGGCGATCGGGGTGCGGCCCTTCGGCTCGACTCCGGCGACAGCGGCGCGGATCCGATCGGGATCGAGCGGCGACAGCGGCACGACGGTCTCGATGTCGCGGCACTCGCCCTTGCTGCGATGGCCGTAGACCATCAGGCCGACGCGGTCGCCGGGCTTGAACTGGCCGAGAATGGTGCCGACCGCGGTGCGCGCGCCGGCGATCTTGGTCCGGCCGTCGACCAGCCCCCACATCGAGCCGGAGGCGTCGAGGATCAGCATGGTGTCGGTGCCCTGCGGCTGCGCCGCGGCGGGCGTCGCGACGACCGGCAAGGCGGCGGAAAGCAGGGCAGGCAGGAGAAGCGTGGCGGCGGCGCGGGTCATGGGGGCCCCTCGATGTTGCGTTGGATGCAACAATCGCGAAACCTGCCTGAAGCCTGCGTGAACGTTTTTCTACGGAGGGATGACCGCTGCCGGAAACCGGTCGATCCCGCACGGATTGACGGTACGTCGCACGGGGTCAGCCCCTGCTACCGGTACAAACCGTTCCCCATGTGTCGAGGCTGGACAAAGGGAAAACTGGTGCCGCAGAAGGGACTCGAACCCCCGACCCCATCATTACGAATGACGTGCTCTACCAGCTGAGCTACTGCGGCGACCGGTGCGGCTAGATAGACGCAAAGTGCGCGGCTGGCAAGGCTGGAAACGACGGTGCGATGCGGCTGGGCGTGACGGGGCGGAAAATGCCGGAACGACTGGCTTTGGGCCAGGCCGCAGGACAGGGCCCGGCGGCGGATGCCCGACGCGAGGAGCCGGCATGGCCCGGTCCGACGCCGCGTCGATCGGCGGGTCCCGCACGATCGACGGCAGGCCTATTCGGTGACCACGTAGATGTTGGTGATCATCTTCTCGGGCGCCGTGACGGTCGGATCGGTCACGTATTCCTCGTAGACCTTCTTCATGTTCAGGCTCTTGGCGACCAGGAAATCGTCGATGCGGTTGTAGACCTCCTCGAGATCCTCGAAGGCGCCCTGGTGGACGAATTTCAGGGCCGGGCCGGCCGGGCTCTGGCCGACCTTCACGTCCTTGCCGGGCGCCTTGGCGGGCGCGGCCTCGATCGGCACCATGGCCTTGAACTGGAATTCCTCGTCGCCGGAATCGAGATACTCGATCATGGCCGATCCGGCGGCCTTCAGGTTGCCCTTGGCGATGGCGGCGAAGATCGCGTTGACGGCATTGCCGATCCCCTCCTCGGCATCGTCCCAGGTCGACTTGCCGGTGACGAACAGCACGGGCCGGGCCGTCAGCGTCACGGATTCCGGCGGCGCCAGGGTGATGTCGCCATGCGCATCGGCCTTGCCGACATCGGCCGGCGACTGCATTTCCTTGCTCGTTTCCGGCGTCGCGGCGGGCGGCGGGGTCGGCGCCGGCGTGGATTGCCCGGAAGGAGGCGGCGTATCCGTCGTCGTTTGTGCGACGGCCGAACCACCGACGGACAGCGCGATCGCCACGGCGACAGCCGATACGGCGCGGAACGGACGAACCATGATCATCTCCCTCGGGCAGCTCGGTCCCGATCCTTGAGCCTAGACCGGATCGTGGACGATTCGAAGACATCGGCCGCACGCCTCACTCAGAGGCCGCCGCACGTCCCTGCGTCAACCGCGATTTGGCACGAGAGCGAGGGGCTTGGCCAGCGCGGCCGGATGGTCGGGTCCGACGGCCGCAATCCGTTGCACGATCTTGGCGCCACCGCCGGAACAGAAGCGGCCGGCCAGTTCGCCCTGCTCGTAGGCGACCACGATCAGCCCGGCGGCGAGGACCGGGGCCAGCAACTCGTTCGGTTGCAGATGGAATTCCGTCCGCTGCGGGCGGCCGTGCCGCTCTTGGCCGCGGGCGAAGGTCTCGTAGATCAGCATTCCGTCCGCGGCGACGGCCGCCACGATCGCCGGGAACAGCGGCCGCCAGAGATAGTTGGTGACCAGCACCGCTTCAAACCGGCGATCACCGAGAGGCCAGGGACCGGCCTCGATGTCGGCGATCACGGTTTCGACACCGGCGTCGTCGGCAAAGGCCGCCAGACCGGTCGGATCGCGATCGACCGCCACCACGGCGAGGCCGAGGCTGCGCGCCAGACGGACATGCCGGCCGGTCCCGCAGGCGAGGTCGAGCACGGTGCCGCCCGGCCGGACCGCCGGCAGGAAACGGGCCGCCCAGTCGGACGGCGCCTGCGGCGCGTGGTAGGGCTTGGCGTCGGGGACCGGCATGATCGGCGCTTTCAGGCTTTCCGGCTGGCAATCCGGGGCATCTTTCGCCATATAGACGGTGATCTCAAGAGCATCAGGACCCGGCGCGCATGTCCGCGACCTTCCGCTTTCGCAAGATGAACGGCCTCGGCAACGATTTCCTCGTGTTCGACGCGCGGCGCGACCCCGTGCGCCTGACCGCGGACGAGATCCTGCGCCTCGCCGACCGCAAGACCGGGATCGGCTTCGATCAGATGATCACCCTGGAGCCGTCGGGCGCCGGTGCCGATGCCTTCATGCGCATCCACAATGCCGACAGCTCCGAGGTCTCGGCCTGCGGCAACGCCACGCGCTGCGTCGGCTGGCTCCTGATGCAGGAGAAGGGCAGCGCGGCGGCGAGCATCGAGACCCGCGCCGGGCTGCTCTATGCCTCCGATGCGGGCGAGCCGGAACTGATCACCGTCGACATGGGCGAGCCGAAGTTCGACTGGCGCGACATCCCGCTCGCCGAGGAGTTCCGCGACACCCGCGCGATCGAACTGCAGATCGGGCCGATCGATGCGCCGATCCTGCATTCGCCGGCGGTCGTCAACATGGGCAACCCGCACGCGATCTTCTGGGTCGACGACGTGGAGGCCTACGATCTGGCGAAGCTCGGGCCGATGCTCGAACATCACCCGATCTTCCCCGAGCGCGCCAACATCTCGCTCGCCCAGGTGACCGGCCCGGACTCGCTGATCCTGAAGGTCTGGGAGCGCGGCGCGGGATTGACGCGCGCCTGCGGCACCGGCGCCTGCGCGGCGGCGGTGGCGGCGGCGCGGACCCGGCGCACCGGCCGGCGCGTGCGCGTGACCCTGCCGGGCGGCGATCTGGTCATCACCTGGCGCGAGAGCGACAACCACGTGATGATGACCGGGCCGGTCGAGACCGACTTCACCGGCACGATCGACCGCGACACGCTCGCCGTCACCCTCGATCCGCCCGCCTCGGTCCGGGGAGCGGCGGAGTGACGATCGACGTCCTGACCTTCGGCTGCCGGCTGAACACGGTCGAATCCGAGACCATCCGGCGCGAGGCGGAAGCGGCGGGTCTGAGCGATCTCGTCGTGGTCAACACCTGCGCGGTGACCGGCGAGGCCGTCCGTCAGGCGCGCCAGGCGATCCGGCGCGCGCGCCGGGACAATCCGGCCGCCCGCATCGTGGTCACCGGCTGCGCCGCCCAGGTCGAACCCGACACCTTCGCCGGCATGGAGGAGGTCGATCTCGTCCTCGGCAACGACGCCAAGCTCGAGGCGGCGAGCTGGCGCGGCCTGAAGGATTTCGGCATCGAGGCGACCGAGAAGGTGCGCGTCAACGACATCTTCTCGGTGCGCGAGACCGCAGGCCACATGATCGAGGGCCTGGAGGGCCGCACCCGCGCCTTCGTGCAGGTCCAGAACGGCTGCGACCACCGCTGCACCTTCTGCATCATCCCCTATGGCCGCGGCAATTCGCGTTCCGTGCCGGCCGGCGCGGTGGTCGAGCAGGTTCGGCGGCTGACCGGCAACGGCTATGCCGAGATCGTGCTGACGGGGGTCGATATCACCTCCTGGGGCCAGGATCTGCCCGGCACGCCAAAGCTCGGCGACCTGGTCGGCAGCCTTTTGCGGCATGTGCCGGACTTGCAGCGCCTGCGCATCTCCTCGATTGATTCGGTCGAGGCCGACCCGGCGCTGATCGACCTGATCGGCGCGGAGGCGCGGCTGATGCCGCATTTCCACCTGTCGCTCCAGGCCGGCGACGACATGATCCTGAAGCGCATGAAGCGCCGGCATCTGCGCGACGACGCGATCCGCTTCTGCGCGGACGTGCGTGCGCGGCGCCCGGACGTGGTCTTCGGCGCCGACCTGATCGCCGGCTTCCCGACCGAGACCGAGGCGATGTTCGAGAATTCGCTGAAGCTCGTCGCCGATTGCGGGCTGACGCATCTGCATGTCTTCCCGTTCTCGCCGCGCCCGGGCACGCCCGCCGCGCGCATGCCGCAGCTCGACCGGGCGACCATCAAGGCCCGCGCGCAGCGCCTGCGCGAGGCCGGCGAGGCGGCGCTCGCCGCCCATTTCGACGCCGAGATCGGCCGCCTGCGCCAGATCCTGGTCGAGAAGGACGGGATCGGGCGGACCGAGCACTTCACTCTGTGCGAGATCGCGGCCCCGCCCGCATCCGGCCCCGTGCGGCCCGGCACCATCCTGACCGCCCGGATCACCGGCCATACCGTCCGGGCCCTGACGGCGACGCTGGCCGAGGCGGCATGAGCGGGGCCGCGCAATCGATCGAGGCCGGGGAGTTCGGGGCACCATGAGTGACGACAAGGCGAAGCCCGGCTTCTGGAAGCGCATGTTCGGCGGCGGCCCCGAGCCGGTGGCGGCCCCGACCGCGCCGATCGAACCCGCCCCCACGGAAGCGGCGCCGGTCCCCGTTGCGATCGAGCAAGCATCCGCCCCCTCCCCCGCGGCCCCGGAGCCGGCGGCCGTTGCCGACGGGCCGAAGCCGTCCTGGTGGTCGAAGCTCAAATCGGGGCTGGCGCGCACCTCGTCGTCGCTGACCACCGGCATCACGGCGATCTTCACCAAGCGCAAGCTCGATGCGGCCACGCTCGAAGAGCTCGAGGACGTGCTGATCCAGGCCGATCTCGGCCTCGATACGGCGATGCGGATCACCGAGACCCTGCGCCGGGACCGCTTCGACAAGGAGATCTCCGACGAGGAGGTCCGTGCGGTGCTGGCCGCCGAGGTCGAGAAGGTGCTGGCGCCGCATGCGGTGCCGCTGACCATCGACCCGGCGAAGAAACCGCATGTCGTGCTGGTCGTCGGCGTCAACGGCACCGGCAAGACGACCACGATCGGCAAGCTGTCCGCGGAGCTGACCCGCGCCGGCCGGTCCGTGATCCTCTGCGCCGGCGATACGTTCCGCGCGGCGGCAATCGACCAGCTGCGCATCTGGGGCGGCCGCGTCGGTGCGCCCGTGATCGCCCGCGAGCCCGGGGCGGATGCGGCCGGCCTCGCCTTCGATGCCTTGAAGCAGGCCCGCGACGAGGGCCGCGATGTCCTGATCATCGACACCGCCGGTCGCCTGCAAAACAAGGCCGAGCTGATGGCCGAGTTGGAGAAGATCGTCCGCGTCCTCAAGAAGCAGGACCCGGAGGCGCCGCATTCGGTGCTGCTGACCCTCGACGCGACCACGGGCCAGAATGCGCTCAATCAGGTCGAGATCTTCGGCCGGGTGGCGGGCGTCACCGGCTTGGTCATGACCAAGCTGGACGGGACCGCCCGCGGCGGCATCCTGGTCGCCATCGCGGCGAAGTTCAAACTGCCGATCCACTATATCGGCGTCGGCGAGGGCATCGACGATTTGGAACCCTTCGACGCCGCCGATTTCGCCAAGGCGATCGCCGGGCTCGAGCGCTGACCGGCGCCACCAGTCAGCGGGTTTTGGCCGACGCCTCTGCCCGCTTCAGTTGACGATACGACTTGCGCACATGGGCCGCCAATTGGCGCTCGATCTCAAGCCGCCCATGATCGGCGGCGAGACGCGCCACCCGATCCGCGTTGGACGTTCCGGCAAGCTGCATCCATCGATCGAGATGCGGCTCCAGTCGGTAGCGATCGAGAAAATCCTCGTCGGTGGTCGCCGCGAAGCGAACGCCGTCGGCATAGCGGCTCATAATCTCCTCGACCACCGCGTCCGGCGTCAGGCGCCGCTCCGTGCAGCGCCCCGAGAAATTGTACCGGGCCGCCCGGTCCCGGTTCTCAGGCGTCAGGTAGCCGGGGCCGCCGAAATGGTCGTAGACATAGACCGGCGTATGGGCGATCAGCCCATACGGAATGGTCTTGCCGATCGAGACGACCAGATCGGCCCCATGAATGTCGGCGGGCTCCACCATCCGCACCATGTCGCCGAAGCGGCCGAGATGGGTCAGGTCCGACACGCGGCCGAGGCGCGCCAGCATCGCCAGAAGGTCCGGGTCGCGATGGTTGGAGACGCAGAGGATGCGGCGCGGCCGATCGGGCCGGGGCCGCGGCGGCGCGGCGAAGGCCGCGGGAGCGGCGTTGTAGAAGACAGCGATCGGATGCCGGACGCCGGTCTCCCGCAGGCGCTCCGCGGTCAAGTCCGAATTGGCCAGCGACAGGTCGCCCAACGCGGCATCGAAAGCCCAGCCGCCGCTTTCCATGAAGCTGTGTCGCGACAGCCGCCCGAACAGGATGGCGGTGCGCGCCGTGGTCTCCGACCCGATCCGGTAGTCGAACAGTCCCGCCACCTGATGCTGAAAATAGACGAGGTCGAAGGCCAGCGGATCGGTCCGCTCGGGACGGGTCTCGATCGCGAGCCCAAGTTGCGCGCGGAACAGGCCGGCCATCGGATCGTCGGCGTGGTTGGCGAAGACCGTCACATCCGCGCCAGACCGGCGGAAATGGCGCGTGAACTCGAAGGCGACCATTTCGGAGCCGGCGATATCGGCGAGATGGTTCGTGCCGATCAGAACCTTCACGACGCTGCTCCGCCTCGACGGGGTTGCGGCAGAAAGGACGGTACCGACGGCATCGGTCAGTCGCTCGTGAACCGCAGCGCCGCGGCGGCGGCGATCGGGCCGATCACGGCGGAAAACAGCGTCAGCGCCGAGAGAAGCAGGAACGGCGTCAGGAACGGGGCCGGCTGCAGGACGGGTGCGTTGGCGGCGGCGACGCCGAAGATCAGGATCGGCACCGTCAGCGGCAGGACCAGGATGGCGAGCAGTAGCCCGCCGCGGCGCAGCGTCACCGTCAGCCCCGCCCCGATCGCCCCGATGAAGGTCAGCGCCGGCGTGCCGACCGCAAGCGTCAGCATGGTCGAGCCGATCGCGATCGGCTCCATGTTCATGAACACCGCCAGGAGCGGCGAGATCAACACCAGCGGCAGGCCGGTGGCGACCCAATGGGCGGCGCATTTGATCAGCACGACCAGTTCCAGCGGCTCCTCGCCCATCAGGATCAGGTCGAGCGTACCGTCGTCGCGGTCGGCCTGGAACAGCCGGTCGAGCGAGAGCAGGGTTGCCAGCAGGGCGCCGATCCACAGGATGGCCGGGCCGATCCGGGCGAGCAGGTTCAGGTCCGGCCCGACCCCGAACGGGTAGACGGTGACGACGATCAGGAAGAACAGCGCGCCCATCAGGGCGCCACCGCCGACCCGGGTGGCGAGCCGCAGCTCGCGGATGAACAGCGCACCGATCGGGCTCATCCGGCGATCTCCTCGGCCATGCCGGCCGGCGCCAGGACGAGCGACCGGACGGCGGAGAACAGCAGCGGCTGGTGGGTGGCGGCGACGACGATGCCGCCGGCCTGCTGATGGCCGGCAACGATCGCCGTGAAGCGGGCTTCGGAGGCGGCGTCGAGCGCCGAGGTCGGCTCGTCGAGCAGCCAGATCGGGCGGTTCGAGACCAGGAGCCGAGCGAGCGACAGCCGCCGGCGCTGACCGGCGGAGAGATAGGCGGCGGGCAGGCCGGCCAGATGGCCAATCCCGACCGCCTCCAGCGCCGCATCCGCGCTCGCCGCCCGCCGGCCGAAGAAGCCGCGCCAGAAGCCGAGATTTTCCTCGACCGTCAAGGCCGGCTTGAGGGCATCGGCATGACCGAAATAATGCGCCTGCTGGGCGATCGAAAGGTCCGCATCGCCCCCCTCCAG
This sequence comes from Prosthecodimorpha staleyi, assembly GCF_018729455.1. NCBI lineage: Bacteria > Pseudomonadati > Pseudomonadota > Alphaproteobacteria > Hyphomicrobiales > Ancalomicrobiaceae > Prosthecodimorpha > Prosthecodimorpha staleyi. The sequence continues at coordinate 12,008 of NZ_JAHHZF010000004.1, forward strand.
CGCGATCCTGCCCTCGCTCGCCGCGACCAGGCCGGCGATCACCCGCAAAAGCGTCGACTTGCCGGCGCCGTTTGGGCCGGTGACGACGAGCGCCTCACCGCCCGAAACGGAAAAGGCGAGATCGTGGAAGACGAGCCGCCCGCCGCGCTGGCAGGCAAGCCCTCGCGCATCGAGCCGAAGTGGCGGAAAGGCAGGCATTTCGGCTGATTCCGATCCGGTTGGAGCGCCACCCGCTGCGCCGCACAAAAAAGCTGCAGCCCGTTGACCCACGCGACTCTCGTCTGACTGGCCTCGTCTTACGAAATTGGCTACAAGGCGCGCAACCCGCGGCGACTGGCCGCGGGCTCCGGGTTTTTCCCGAGACGGTCCGTCGCGGCCGCCGGTGTCCTCGCAGGATACCGCAGGTGCATCGCAAAACGCCGGCAGGCGCACCGCGACGACAAGCCCGACCAGGGGTCCCCGTCTCCAGCCGTGAAGGAAGGCCGCCGTGACCACATCCCTCGACAGCTTCAAGTCTGCCAAGACCCTCGAGGTCGGTGGCAAGTCCTACACCTATTACAGCCTCGTCGAGGCGGAGAAGAACGGCCTTGCCGGCGTCTCGGCCCTGCCCTTCTCGATGAAGGTGCTGCTCGAGAACCTGCTGCGCTTCGAGGACGGCCGCTCGGTCACGGCCGACGACGTGAAGTCGGTCGCCGAATGGTTGGTCAATCGCGGCAAGGCCGAGCGCGAGATCGCCTACCGTCCCGCCCGCGTGCTGATGCAGGACTTCACCGGCGTGCCGGCGGTGGTCGACCTCGCCGCGATGCGCGACGCCATGAAGGCGCTCGGCGGCGATCCGGAGAAGATCAACCCGCTGATCCCTGTCGATCTGGTCATCGACCATTCCTTCGTGGTCGACTTCTACGGCAACGCAACCGCGCTCCAGCGCAACGTCGAGCGCGAATACGAGCAGAACCAGGAGCGCTACCGCTTCCTGCGCTGGGGCCAGAACGCCTTCGAGAATTTCCGTGTCGTGCCGCCCGGCACCGGCATCTGCCATCAGGTCAACCTCGAATATCTGGCCCAGACCGTCTGGACCAAGACCGAGGACGGCGTCACCTACGCCTATCCGGACACGCTGGTCGGCACCGACAGCCACACCACCATGATCAACGGTCTCGGCGTGCTCGGCTGGGGCGTCGGCGGCATCGAGGCCGAGGCGGCCATGCTCGGCCAGCCGATCTCCATGCTGATCCCCGAGGTGATCGGCTTCAAGCTGATCGGCAAGGCGGCGCCCGGCATCACCGCCACCGACGTGGTGCTGACCGTCACCCAGATGCTGCGCAAGAAGGGCGTGGTCGGCAAGTTCGTCGAATTCTTCGGCCCGGGCCTCGCCTCCATGTCGCTGGCCGACCGCGCCACCATCGCCAACATGGCGCCGGAATACGGCGCCACCTGCGGCTTCTTCCCGGTCGACGACGAAACCCTCGCCTATCTGACCACCTCTGCGCGCGCGACCGACCGGATCGCCCTGGTCGAGGCCTATTCCAAGGCCCAGGGCATGTTCCGCACCGACGCCACGCCGGACCCGGTCTTCACCGACACGCTCGAACTCGACCTGTCGACCGTCGAGCCGTCGCTGGCCGGCCCGAAGCGTCCGCAGGACCGCGTCGTGCTCAAGAACGTCAAGGCCGGCTTCGCCGCCTCGCTCGAGGGCGAGTTCAAGAAGCCCGGCGAGATCGACAAGCGCGTGCCGGTCGCCGGGCGCGACTTCACCGTCGGCCATGGCGACGTGGTGATCGCCGCGATCACGTCCTGCACCAACACCTCCAATCCGAGCGTGATGATCGGCGCCGGCCTGGTCGCCCGCAAGGCGAATGCGCTCGGCCTGAAGGCCAAGCCCTGGGTCAAGACCTCGCTGGCGCCCGGAAGCCAGGTGGTCGCCGACTACTTCAACAAGTCGGGCCTGCAGACCGACCTGGACGCGCTCGGCTTCAACGTGGTCGGCTTCGGCTGCGCCACCTGCATCGGCAATTCCGGCCCGCTCGACGAGCCGATCTCGGAGGCGATCAACGCGGCCGACCTGGTCGCCGCGGCGGTGCTCTCGGGCAATCGCAACTTCGAGGGCCGCGTCAATCCGGACGTGAAGGCCAACTACCTCGCCTCCCCGCCCCTGGTCGTGGCCTATGCCATCGCCGGCTCCATGCAGATCGACCTCGCCAACGATCCGATCGCCACCACGGCCGACGGCACGCCGGTCTATCTGAAGGACATCTGGCCGACCAAGGAGGAGATCGACGCGGTCATCGCGCAGTACATCACCCGTGATGTGTTCGCCTCGAAATACGCCTCGGTCTTCGAGGGCGACGCGCGCTGGCAGGGCATCGAGATCACCAAGGGTCTGACCTATTCCTGGCAGTCGACCTCGACCTACGTGCAGAACCCACCCTACTTCGCCGGCATGTCGGCGACCCCGGCGCCGGTTACCGACATCCGCTCGGCCCGGGTGCTCGGCCTGTTCCTCGACTCCATCACCACCGACCACATCTCGCCCGCCGGTTCGATCAAGGCAGCGAGCCCGGCCGGCGAGTATCTGCGCGACCATCAGGTCCGCCCGCAGGACTTCAACCAGTACGGTACCCGCCGCGGCAACCACGAAGTCATGATGCGCGGTACCTTCGCCAATATCCGCATCAAGAACCAGATGCTCGGCGGCAAGGAAGGCGGCAACACGATCCACTATCCGTCCGGCAAGGAGCTTCCGATCTACACGGCCGCTATGCAGTACAAGAGCGAGGGCGTGCCGCTGGTGGTCTTCGCCGGCAAGGAATACGGCACCGGCTCGTCGCGCGACTGGGCCGCAAAGGGCACCAACCTGCTCGGCGTCCGCGCCGTCATCGCCCAGTCCTTCGAACGCATCCACCGTTCCAACCTGGTCGGCATGGGCATCCTGCCGCTGCAGTTCAAGGACGGCGACGGCTGGCAGGCGCTCGGCCTGAAGGGCGACGAGGCGGTGACCATCCTGGGTCTGGAGGCCGGCCTCAAGCCGCGCCAGATTCTGACCGCCGAGATCACGCGTGCCGACGGCTCCAAGACCTCGGTCGATCTGATCTGCCGCATCGATACGCTCGACGAGCTCGACTACTTCAAGAACGGTGGCATCCTGCAGTATGTGCTGCGCAGCCTGGTCGCGGCCTGAGCAACAAAGCAGAAATACAGATCATCGAGCCGCCGGGGCCTCTCCGGCGGCTCTTTTTTTCGGGTCGTCCGAATCGTTCGCGGCTTTCACCATCAAGCACCTCAACTTGGGTGAGCGTCACACCGACGTGACTCGCACTTGAAGCGCCGCGGGCGTATGAGCCAGGGGACAGGTTGGAAGGCAGAGGCGGTGGAGCGGTGAGTTACTTCGTCGGAATCGCGATGACCATCGCCGCGGGAAGCTGCGCCTTGACCCCCGCCGAGGCGGGCGAAAAGCCGCGAGCGGTCCTGGAGCTGTTCACCAGCCAGGGTTGCTCGTCGTGTCCGCCTGCCGATGCCCTGATGAACCAGATCGTCGAGGACAAGAGCCTGCTGGCCCTGACCTTCCCGGTCGACTACTGGGATTTTCTGGGCTGGAAGGATACGTTCGCGCGTCCCGAATATACGCAGCGCCAGCGCGGCTATGCCGCCGGCCGGCATGATCGGGCGGTCTATACCCCGCAGATGGTGGTCAATGGCCGCGAACATGTGGTCGGCAGCAATCAGGCCGCAATCGAGCGGACGGTGGCCAGTCACGAGCGGATGGATGCCCTGCCGGTTGACCTGGATATCGATATCAAGGGCGATGTGGTCGTCGCCAGGGTCGGCGGCTCGGTGGCCGGTGTCGAGACCAAGGCCACGCTCTGGCTGGTCACCTACGACCTGCGCCGCTCGGTACCGATCGCACGTGGCGAGAACAAGGGTCGGACGGTCGTCTACAGCCATGTCGTGCGCCAGGTGCAGCCGATCGGTATGTGGAAAGGCCAGGCGATGACGGTGGAACTGCCCCGTCACGAATTGATGCCGGATCGCGATGTCGGCATGGCGATCATGCTCCAGCCCGATCGGGACTCCGGGCTGGGTCCGATCCTGGGCGCCGCCATGCTGACCGGTCCGTCCAGCTGATCCGGCCCGCCGCTCGTCCGGCCACTTGACGACAAAGGTCCGGCATCTGCGTTCCGCGCATGCTCGACCGCGATGGCGGTGAAATCGAAGATGGAGAGCAAGGCTCTCTCCGGGCAACCGGCTTCGATCGGGAGCATTCTGCGCAAACAAGAATGCGGAACACCATCCGACCGCTTCGGATCGGGTGCCGCTCTAGAACTCGACCAGCCTCGGTTTCTTCTCCAGAACCGCGAGGACGCGGCCGAGGTCGGCGCCGCGCTTCAGAACCATGCCGCCTTGCGCGACAATCGAATACTGGCCCTGGCGGCCGGCCAGTTTCGGGTCCTTCTCGATTCGATAGAGCGGCGCTTCGGCGGTTCGACGGAAGACCGAGAAGACGGCTCGGTCGCGGCGATGGTCGATGGCGTAGTCGCGCCATTCGCCATCGGCCACCATGCGCCCGTAGAGCTTCAGAATCTCGAACAATTCGCGCCGATCGAAGGTGACGGGCAGAACGGTCTTTCCACCGCCATGGGGAAAGGCGAACACCACGCCGTCGGCGGATGGCCGGCTGGGTTCGTCACTCTGGTCCCATTCGCTCAATCCGCACCCCTCCTCCGTCCTTGACCCCGATATCGGGCAGCCCGCGCGGTCTGCAGCGGGACCGCATTCCGGCGCCTGGAAACAGCGAGCCGGCTGATCATCGCGTTGCCGGCCCGGGAAGGCAAGAACCGCCTGCGCACCGGCCGCATCGCCGGGCCGGCAGTCGGAGACCGGCGCCCCGCCGAGTCCGCCACGGGGTCTCGAATTCGACGAATTATATAATATTTATCAATAACTTAAAGGAGAATTGTTTCCGCTCTGTTTTCTTGCTTTCGCCGCAATCCGGACAATCGCGAGCCACGTTGCCCACCGACAGTCGGTATCGGTTCCGGTTGGTTCGGCCCGATGGCTCGACCGGTTTATTCAGCCCCCCAGCCCCCCGGACGGGCTGTCGGGTCGGACCTCCGGAACCCCGAAACCCCCGATCGAATGACGACCTGACCTGACGGGCCCCGCGAGGGCCCGTCCGTTTGTCGGGCATCCCCCGGGCGAACGCGCTGCGCTCGGTTGCGCGGCCGGATGCCGTCGGGACAAGTCCCCGGACGGGAGCCGCCTATTCGGCCGCCACCGACGGCAGGGACTGCGGCCGGGACCCGACGGCGGATGCCCCCGCATGCCGGGCGGGATCGAGCCAGAGATCGAGGAAACGCTCCAGCCAGAGCCGGGTCTGGGCGTCATAGAGGGCGCGGCCCTCGAAATGATGCGGCCGGCCCTGAGCGCCCGGCAGATCGAAGCGCTCGGCGCCCCGCGTCGTCCAGCGATGCATCATGGCGAGGGTCAGCTCCGGGTGGAACTGGATGCCGTAGGCGGCCGGACCGACCTGGAAGGCCTGGTTCGGAAAACTCTCGCCCTCGGCCAGCAAGGTGCAGCCGCGAGGCAGGTCGAAGCCCTCCCGGTGCCACTGATAGACCTCGGTCGGCCAGGCCATCAGCGCCTTGCCGGCCTCGGTCGGGCAGAGCGGGTAGTAGCCGATCTCGACCAGCCCGTGCGGATTGGGGCCGACCCTGCCGCCGAGCTGGCGCACCAGCATTTGGGCGCCGAGGCAGATGCCGAGATAGGGCTTCTGTTCCGCCAGCGGCACGGCCAGCCAGTCTATCTCGCGCTTGACGAAGTCGTCCTCGTCGTTGGCACTCATCGGGCCGCCGAACACCACTGCACCGGCATAGTCCCGGAGCGTCTCCGGCAGGGGATCGCCGTAGCGCGGGCGGCAGATGTCGAGCACGTAGCCGCGGCGAGTCAGCATCTGACCGACACGGCCGGGCGAGGAGGTCTCCTGGTGGAGAACGATAAGGATGCGCGGGAGCGGCTTGGCCATGGCGTCCGGGCGAAGATTCGTTCGCAAGTGCGAACCATCACACTCCTGAAACAATGGCCCGGGAAATGTGGCCGAATCAACCGTCGTCTTCGGATTTGTCGAGGCGCGCTTCGACTTTCTTGCGGATCAGAACCCTGTCGCGGGTGCCGACATCGAGCAGCTCGGCCAGGCGCCACACCGTGTTGTCCTCGAATTCATGCACCGCACCATCGGCCAGCACCATTTCCCAGAACATTTCGACCAGCGCCTGCCGGTCTTCCGACGGCAGCCGTCGCTTCAGGACCGCGGTGAAGCGATAGAGGTCGACGGCCTCCCGGTCGGCGCTCTGCGCGGCGGCCAGGAGCGCGGCGAGGCCGGCCTCGTCGAGATCGAAATGCCGCATCAGGAGCCGTCGGCAGATCGCCTGCTCGGGCCCCGAAACCGTCCCGTCGATGCCGATCAGATGGACCATCAGGGCCGCGGTGGCGAGCCGGACCTCGTCCTCAGGCGCCGGGGCCGGGGCACCGCCGGTGAGATCGGCGAAATAGGCTTTCAAGGCATCGAACATCGTGACCGCCGATCGTCGGCTGAGTGGAAGACCGGATCATAGGGGCCGGCGCCGCTTCGACAAGAAGCCGGCCGTCGAATGCCGGCATGCGCGCATCGGCCGGTGACAGAAACGCGTGCATTTCCTATAGGAAACCGAGACAGAGCCTTGCCACGGTGCCCATGCGGATCACGATTTTTTTGGCGGCGATCGCCAGCCTCCTTGCCCCGATCGCCACGGCCGGCGCCGACCCGGCGCCCTCCGAGCGGGTCCGCCGCCTCCTCGCCGGGATGACGCTGGAGGAGAAGATCGGCCAGCTCGACATGCCGTCCCATGGCGGGCATTACGACCCGGCACGGGTCGCGGCCGGGCGGACCGGCGGCGTGCTGAATTTCGGCAGCCCGCGGGAGATCGCCGAAATCCGGGCGCTGAACGCGCAGTCGCGGTTGAAGATCCCGCTGATCTTCGGCCTGGACGTGATCCACGGCTACCGCACCCTGTTCCCGATGCCGCTCGCCGAGGCGGCCAGCTTCGATCCGGCCGTGGCCGAACAGGCGACCCGGTGGGCCGCGGTGGAGAGCCGCGCCGCCGGCCTCAATCTGACCTTCTCGCCGGTCGCCGACCTCGCGCGCGACCCGCGCTGGGGCCGGATCGTGGAGGGCGGCGGCGAGGATCCCATGCTGGCCGGCCTGTTCGCGGCGGCCCGCGTGCGCGGCTTCCACAGCGGCGGAATCGGCGCGACGCTGAAGCACTTCGCCGGCTACGGCGCCGTCGAGGGCGGGCGCGACTATGCACCGGCCGATATCTCCGAGGGCACGCTGCGCGACCGCTACCTGCCGCCCTACCGGATGGCCGTGGAGGCCGGCGTCGACGTGGTCATGACCTCCTACATCCCGCTCAACGGCACGCCGACCACGGCCAGCCGCCGCCTGATGTCCGATATCCTGCGCGGCGAATGGGGCTTCCCGGGCTATGTCGTCTCCGACATGAACGCCATTCCGGAGATCGCGCTGCTCGGGGTCGCCGACGGCAACGGCGAGGCGGCCAAACTGGCGCTGGAAGCCGGCGTCGACCAGGACATGGACGGCGAGGTCTATATCACCGAACTGGCCGGGCTGGTGCGCGACGGCACTCTGCCCGAGGCCGCGCTTGACCGGGCCGTCGCCCGGGTGCTGGCCACCAAGGAGCGGCTCGGCCTGTTCGACGAGCCGCCGTTCGACCCGGCCGCAGCCGCTGTGGTGCTCGGCCGCGCCGACATCCGCGCGGCGAGCCGGGCGCTTGCCGCCGAGACCTTCGTCCTGTTGCAGAACAAGGACGACGTGCTGCCGATCCGGCCGGAGACGCGCTCGATCGCCGTCGTCGGCGCCCTGGCGGCCTCCCAGACGGACACGCTCGGCAACAACGCCGCCCGCGCGCTTCCGGCCGAGACCATCACGGTGCTGGACGGCATCAGGGCTCGCGCCCCGGCCGGAACCCGGGTCGATTTCGTCGAGGGCTGCGACACCGTCTGCACTTCCGATGCCGGCTTCGCGGCCGCCGTCGCCAAGGCCGCCGAGGCCGACCTGATCGTCGCCGTGCTCGGCGAGCCACAGGACCATTCCGGCGAAGGCGCCTCGCGCGCCAGTCTGGAACTGCCCGGTCGCCAGACCGACCTACTCCGCCGCCTCGCCGCCACCGGCCGTCCGGTCGTGGTCGTGCTCTTCGCCGGCCGCCCGCTGACGCTGTCGGAAGCCGTCGATCCGGCCGCGGCGATCCTGCTCGCCTGGTATCCGGGCAGCGAAGGCGGCCATGCCGTCGCCGAGACCCTGTTCGGCGATCGCGATCCGGCCGGGCGGCTGCCGGTCACCTTCCCGCGCCATGTCGGCCAGGTACCGATCACCTACGACGCCCTGCCGACCGCCCGGCCCGGCAAGGTCGAGGACCGCTATACCAGCCGCTATCTGGATGTCGGGCTCGGGCCGCTGTTCCCCTTCGGCCACGGCCTCGGCTACACCCGCTTCACCCAGTCCGACGCCAGCATTGCGGCGCGCAAGCTCGGCCCGGACGACCGGCTGACCGTTTCGGTGACCGTCGCCAATGCCGGCGACCGGCCGGGCCGCGAGGTCGTGCAGCTCTATGTGCGCGATGTGGTCGCCAGCCGCGCGCGGCCGGTGCGCGAGCTGAAGGCCTTCGGCAAGCTGCTCCTGGAGCCCGGCGAGAGCCGCGAGGTGGTGCTGTCGGTGCCCGTGCGCAGCCTCGGCTTCCATCGCGACGACGGCAGCTATGTGGTCGAGCCGGGCCGCTTCGACGTCTATCTCGGCTCCAACGCCGCCGCGCCGCTGATCGGCAGCGTGACGGTTTCGCCCGGCTACGAGGCACCGCCGGCCGGCCTGTCAGCCGAGCGGTTCGAAGCAGGCCACATGACGGTCATCGGCAAGCGCCCATAACACCGGCATCTCGGCGCGGCACCGGGCTTGCGCGCGCGGGCAGCGGTCGGCGAGCGGGCAGGCGCCGGCCTCCGCTGCGCCCGGATCGCCGAGCCGGAAGGCGGCGTCCGCATGGGCGCCCGGATCGGCATCGAAATCCGGCAGGGCATCGACCAGGGCGCGGGTATAGGGATGGGCCGGCCGGGCGAACAGCGCCGCCGCCGGCCCGCTTTCCACCACCCGGCCGCGCAGCATGACCATGACCCGGTCGGCGACATGCTCGACCACCGCCAGGTCGTGGCTGATGAACAGATAGGTCAGCCCGCGCCGCTCTTTCAGGTCCATCAAGAGGTTGAGAACCTGCGCCTGGACCGAGACGTCGAGCGCGGAGACCGGTTCGTCGGCGACCACCAGGGCCGGTTCGGTGATCAGCGCCCGGGCGATCGCGACGCGCTGGCGCTGGCCGCCGGAGAATTCGTGCGGATAGCGGTGGAGCGCCGCCGCCGGCAGGCCGACCGCCTCCAGGATGGCCAGCACGCGCTCGCGCCGCGCGCGCCGGTCAAGACCCGGCTCGGCGACGGTCAGCGGTTCGGCGACGATCCGCTCCACGGTCAGGCGGGGATCGAGCGAGCCGTAGGGGTCCTGGAACACCATCTGGAAATGCCGCCGGCGCCGGCGCAGATCCGCCGCCGAAAGGGCGTTCAGATCCTCGCCGCGGAACAGGATGCGGCCCGCGTCGGGCCGCTCCAGCGCCATGGCGAGGCGGGCGAGCGTCGACTTGCCGGAGCCCGATTCGCCGACGATGCCGAGACTGACGCCGGGTTCGACCGTGAAATTGACGCCGTCCACCGCCGCAACCCGTGCGGCCGGCGTGAACAGGCCGCCACGGCCGACGGGATAGCGCCGCACCAGCGCCTCGGCGACGAGCAGGGGCCCGGTCATGGCGCCATCTCCGGGTGATGGCAGGCGGCGCGGCTGGCCGGGCCTGCCATCACGGGCGGCGGCATGTCCCGGCAGATGTCCGTCCCGCGCGGACAGCGGCCGTGAAACGGGCAGCCGGGCGGGATCCTGTCAGGCGGCGGCACCGTGCCCGGGATGGCGGCGAGCCGCGCGCCGCGCACCACATGACGACCCGGCGAAGCGCCGACCAGCCCGCGCGTATAGGGGTGGATCGCATTGCGGAACATCGCCCGGCTGGCCCCCTCCTCCATGGCGGCGCCGCCATACATGACCAGCGAGCGCTCCGCGATCGCGCCGATCACGGCGAGATCGTGTGAGATGATCACCAGCGCCATGCCGAGTTCGACCGAAAGCTCCTTCAGGAGCTCGATCAGCCCGGCCTGAACGGTCACGTCGAGCGCCGAGGTCGGCTCGTCGGCGACCAGCAGCGCCGGCCGGCAGGCGAGCGCCATGGCGATCATCACCCGCTGCCGCTGGCCGCCCGACAATTCGTGCGGATAGGCGTCGAGCCGTTCGCGGGCATGCGGAATGCCGACCCGGTCGAGCAGGCGCAGCGCCTCGGCCCGGGCCGTGCCGCGGTCGGCGCGGCCATGGATCAGCAGGGGCTCGGCGACCTGGTCGCCGATCCGGTGGACCGGGTTCAGCGAGGTCATCGGTTCCTGGAACACCATCGCGATGCGGGCACCGCGCAGGGCCGCCCGCGCCGGCTCCGGCAGCGTGACCAGATCGCGCCCCTCGAACCGGATCTCCCCCTCGGCACGCGCGATGGACGGCAGGAGCCCGATCAGGGCGAGCGCGGTCATCGACTTGCCGGAGCCCGATTCGCCGACGATGCCGAGCCGCTCGCCGGCCTGGAGCGAGAATGAGAGATCGCGCACGACCCGCGCCGGCCCGGACGGGAACGGCAGCGTCACCGAGAGATTGCGCACGTCGAGCAGGGCCGCGCTCATGTCCGCGCCCTCCGGGCCCTGGGGTCGACGAGGTCGCGGAGGCCGTCGCCGAGCAGGTTGAATCCAAGCACGGTCAGCGCGATGGCGGCGCCCGGAAAGATCGCCAGCCAGGGCTGGGTCTGCATGTAGGTGCGCGCCTCGTAGAGCATCCGCCCCCAACTCGGCGCCGGCGGCTGGGTGCCGAGGCCGAGATAGCTGAGCCCGGCCTCGGCCAGGATGGCGATGGCGAACTGGATGGTCGCCTGCACGACCAGCAGCCCGGCCATGTTGGGCAGGATATGGGCGATGGCGATCCGGGTCTCGGTCAATCCCGCGGCCCGGGCGGCAAGCACGAAGTCGCGCGCGCGGACCTGCAGGGCGGCACTGCGGGCTAGGCGCGCGAAGACTGGGATGTTGAAGACCGCGATGGCCAGAATTGCGTTCGCCGCGCCGGGGCCGATCAGGTGGACCATCATCACGGCGGTCAGCACGGCCGGAAAGGCGAGCACGAAGTCGTTGGTCCGCATCACCGCCTCGTCCAGCAGCGAGCCGTTGCGGCTGGCCGCCCAGGTGCCGAGCGCGGTGCCGGCGACGAGCCCAAGTGCGACCGACAGGAGCCCGACCTTGAGGGAATTGCCGGCACCGACCATCAGTCTGGCTACGGTGTCGCGGCCGAGATGGTCCGTGCCGAGCCAGTGCAGCGCCGACGGGCCCTGCAGCCGGTCGGTAAGGGCGAGACGGGTCGGATCGAACGGCGTCCAGACGAAGCCGAGCGCGGCAACCGCCATCAGCACGAGGGCGATGGCGCCGCCCACCAGCAGGCCGGGATGGCGATACCAGGCGAAGCCCATCAGGCCCTCCGCCGCAGCCGTGGGTCGACGATGCCGTAGGCGATGTCGACCAGGAAATTGATGCCGACCACCAGGGCGGCGAAGACGACGACCAGATCCTTGACCACGATAATGTCGTGCTGGCCGATCGCCTGGAACATCAGCCGGCCGAGACCGGGCAGCGAGAAGACATCCTCGATGATGATCGCGCCGGCGATCATGAAGGAGAAGCGCACGCCCAGCATGGTGACGACCGGGACGAGCGCGTTGCGCAGGACATGCCGGTAGAGCGTCGCCGCCGCGCCGAGCCCCTTGGCGCGCGCGGTACGCACCCAATCCTCCTGCAGCGCCTCGAGCGTCGCCGAGCGCGTCACTCGGGCGAGGATCGCCGCCTGCGGCAGGGCGAGCGCGATCACCGGCAGCACCAGCGAGGCGAGCGCGGGGCCGAGGCCGGCGTCCCAGCCGGGAAAGCCACCCGACGGCAGCCAGTGCAGGCCGATCGCGAAGGCGAGCACCAGCAGGATGCCGACCCAGAAATCCGGCAGCGCCAGCCCGGCCTGGGCGAAGACCATCACGCCGGCATCGCGCAGCCCCCGGGGCCGCGAGGCCGCCAGCATGCCGAGCGGCACGCCGACTAGGGTGGCGAGCAGGATCGCCGCGAAGGCGAGCGGCAGCGTCACCTGCAGGCGCTCGGCGATCAGCTGCGCGACCGGCACGCGGTAGCCGTAGCTGGTGCCGAGATCGCCGGTCAGGAGCCCGCCGATCCAGCGGATGAAGCGCTCCGGTGCCGGGAGATCCAGGCCGAATTCGGTGCGCAGTGCCGCGACGGTCTCGGGCGTCGCGCTGACGCCGAGGATGACCGCGGCCGGATCGCCGGGCAGGATTTCAAGGACGACGAACACCACCAGGGCGGTCGCCAGGAGCGTGACCGCCAGTCCCGCCAGACGCCGGACGAGGAAGCTCAGCATCGATCCCCCGGTCCGGCCGCCCGCGTTGCGATCACTGCCAGGCGAGATCGGTCAGCGGCGTCGCCGGCAGCGGCCAGTCGGCCCACATGCCGGTGAGAGCCGCCTTGGAGACCGTGACCTTGGGCAGCACGAACAGGAAGACGTTGACCGAATCCTCGGCCAGCATCTTCTGCGCATCGCCGTAGAGCGCCAGCCGGGTCTTGTCGTCGACGGCCGCATCGACCTTCTTCATCAGGTCGACGAAGGCCTGGGACTTGTAGTTGAAGTAATAATCCGGCCGGGCATAGATGTTGATGTCGAGCGGCTCGGTGTGGGAGATGATGGTGAGATCGTAGTCCTTGTTCTTGAATACGCGGTCGAGCCATTGCGGGAACTCGACATTTTCGATCGAGACCCGGATGCCGACCTCGCCCAGCATGGCGGCGACGATCTCCGAGGAGCGCCGGGCATAGGCGGGCGGCGGCACCTTCAGCGTCAGATCGAAGCCGGAGCCGTAGCCGGCCTCCGCGAGCAGCGCCTTGGCCTTGGCCGGATCATAGGGGTAGCGGCCGGTCAGATCGACATAGCCCGGCTGGGCCGGCGAGAAATGGCTGCCGATCGGCGTGCCGGTGCCGTTGATGGCGCCGAGATTGACCTGGTTGCGATCGACCGCATGGGCGATGGCGCGGCGCACGCGCAGATCGTCGAGCGGCTTCTTGCCGTTGTTCATGGCGATGATGGTCTCACCCTCGGTCTTGCCGATGGTGACCGTCAGCCGCTTGTCGGCCTTGAGCGTGGGCAGGGCCTCCGCCGCGCCGAAATTGGTCAGCGCGTCGCAGTCGCCGGACTGGATCGCGGCCAGCTGCGCCTGGGGATCGTTGATGAAGCGGAAGGTGGCGCGCGCGATCGCCGGCTTGCCGCCCCACCAGCCCTCGGCCGCGACCAGGCTGAGCCGGTCGCCGCGGGTCCATTTGTCGAGCTTGTAGGGCCCGGTGCCGACCGGGGTGGTGGCGTTGGCGGCGGCCGTCTTCTCGGAGACGATGATCGCATCGCCCCAGCCGAGCCCGTACAGGAAATTGGCTGCGACCTGCTTCAGGGTGACCTTCACGGTCGCCGCATCGGGCGTCTCGATCGAGGCAATCGGCGTGAAGATCCATTTCTGGGCATTCTTGGAATCCGGCGCGACCGCCCGTTCCAGGCTGTATTTCACGTCGGCCGAGGTGAACGGCGTGCCGTCATGGAAGGTGACGCCCGACTTCAGCTTGAAAGTGTAGACGAGATTGTCGGCCGAGATCTGCCAGCTTTCGGCGAGCTTCGGCACAATCTTGCCGGCGCGGTCGATGGCGACGAGGCCTTCGAAGATGTTGCCGTAGGTGACCTCGCGGATCGCCTGCGCGGCACCCGCGGTCGGGTCGAGCACGGTCGGCTCGAGGGTCTGGCACAGCACGACCTGGCTCTTGTCCTGAGCCAGGGCCGGCGAGGCGATCCCGCCCGCGACCAGCGCGGCGAGCAGAACGGAACGTCGGTACGGCATGGTGATTCCCCCTGGATTCTTCTCGAAACGCGCCGCCGGCCGAGGCCGGCGGGTCAGGACGATGCGCCTCCGGCCAGCGTCAGCGCTGCGGCCGCCATGATCTTGGCCGAGGCGATCATGTCGTCGATCACCACATACTCGTCCGGCTGGTGGGCAAGGTCCAGAATGCCGGGCCCATAGGCGACGCAATCGATCACCGATCCGTGCCGCGTGATGTGCTTCTGGTCGTAGGTGCCCGGCGAAGCGATATGGCGCGACGGCTTGCCGAGCACGCGATGGATATAGTGGTCGAGCGCCTGCACGACCGGTGCATCCGGCTCGGTCATGGTCGGCTGGAAGGTCATGATTTCGTCAAGCCGGTAGTCGAGGCCCGGCGTGCCGGCCTTGACCCGCTCCAGGAGCGCCAGGATCTCGCCCTTCACGGCGGCGAAATCCTCCTCGACCAGATAGCGGCGGTCGATCACCAGCCGACAGGAATCGGCGACGACCGGCGCCGGCAGCGTCTCGTCGCGCGGCTCGGCCAGGCCGCCATGGATCGAATTGTAGTTGAGCGTCGCGCTGCGGGCGCCCGGCGGCTCGCAGGGCATGCGCGTCTGCCGGCGGGCGAGATCGGGCAGCAGTTCGCCTTCGACGAGGCTGAGGAACGCGGCCATGCCGCGGATGGCGTTGATGCCGAGAAACGGCATCGAGCCGTGGCCGATACGACCCTTCATCTCGATCTCGGCCCACCAGACGCCGCGATGGCCGAGGCAGACCCGGTCGACATCGAGCGGCTCGGGGATGATCACGTGGTCGACCTTGCTGCGATCGAACCAGCCGTTGCGGGCGAGCCAGCCGACGCCGCCGAAACCGCCGGATTCCTCGTCGCAGGTGCCGGAGACCTCGATCGCGCCGGCGAAGTCCGGGCATTCGGCCAGGATCGCCTCGGCGGCGATGACGCTCGCCGCGATGCCGCCCTTCATGTCGCAGGCGCCGCGGCCATAGACCCGGCCGTCACGGACGACGCCCGCGAAGGGATCGACCGTCCAGCCGTGGCCGGCCTCGACCACGTCGATATGGCCGTTGAAATGCACCGTGCGTCCCGGTCGCCCGCCCTCGCGCCGGGCGACGACATTGACGCGCGGATAGCGGTCGCTGTCGCCCGGCACCCCTATGGCGCGCGGATAGTCGACCGCGAAACCGGCGGTAGTGAGCCGTCGGCCGAGATATTCGGCGCACTCGCGATAGCCTTCGCCGGGCGGATTGACGGTCGGGAAGCGGATCAGGTCGCCGGTCAGCGCGATCAGGTCGTCGCGCAGCGAATCGACCCGGGCGAACAGACGCTCGGCGATGCCGGCCGGCAGCGGGCCGGCGGCGTCGGGGCGTGCGGATGCCGGGATCGCGTCTGTGTCCAAGGGCATGCGGGCCACTATAGTGCCCGCCGTCGGCACCGCAACCGCCCGAAGGGCCGCCGGTTCAAATACGAAAACCGGCATCCGAAAGTGGCACGCCCTCGGCTCCGGTCATGCCGGAGGCCGCCGACGCGAAGGCGCTCGGCTCAGCCGCGCTTCTTCGCGGTGACCTCGATCTCAACCTTCATCTCCGGCTTGACCAGCCCGCAGACGATCATGGTCGCGGCCGGACGGATGTCGGCGAAGTAGCTGCCGACGACCGGAAAGACGGTGTCCATCATGCCGGCTTCGGTGACGTAGTAGGTCGCGCGGACCACATCGGCGAGGTCGAAACCGGCCTCCGCCAGCGCCTTGCGGATCGTCTCCATGGCGTTGCGGGTCTGGTCCTCGACGCTGTCCGGCATCTGCATGGCGGCGTAGTCGTAGCCGGTCGTGCCGGACACCCAGCACCAGTCGCCGTCGGCGACCGCACGCGAATAGCCGGCAACCTTCTCGAAGGGCGAACCGGTAGAGACGAGCTTGCGGGTCATGGGAACTCCTGGGTCGGGAAGATCAAGCCTGCGCCGGGCGGCGCGCGAACAGAAGGAGGCCACCGGCGACGATCAGCGCCGTGCCGGAGATGCGATTGACCAGCGCCAGGCGGCGTGCATCGCGCACGAAGCGCTCCAGACGGCTGCCGGCGAAGGCATAAAGCGCGACCGCGACGGCTTCGAGTGCCAGGGCGGCACCGCCGAGCTGCAGGATTTGGCCGAAGGCGGGCTGCGTCGGGTCGACGAAGGGGGCGAAGAAGGCGGTGAAGACCAGCATCGCCTTCGGGTTGGTGATCGCGGTCAGAAACTCCCGCCGCGCCAGAGCCGAAAGGCGCGAGGAGCCGACCGTCTCGGCGAGATCCGAGGCGCCGCCGAGCACCATCTTCAATCCCAGCCAGACAAGATAGATCGCTCCCGCGATCTTGATCGCGGTGAAGAACGCGGCCGAGGCGGCCAATGCCGCACCCAGCCCGACCGCAGCCCCCAGAACGAAACCGGCAAAGGGCGGGAAACGCCCCGCCGAGGCCAGCAGCGCCGTGCCGAAGCCGTAGCGGGCGCCGTTGGTCATCGCCAGGACGTTGTTCGGACCCGGATACATGTTGAGCGCGAAGGCCGCGGGCACGAACAGGGCCCAGGTTTCCGGTGACATCGCAGAGAGCCCTTGGGACAGGAAGGCGCCTCGGCCGGCGGCACCCGGCCCGGTGGTCAAAAAGTCAGTGGTTCGGATTCACGAGACGGATGGTTCCCGTCCGTCTCGATCGAACCACTCGTCAGCTGGCCGCATCGGTGCTTGACGGCTTCGGGGCGGACCTCTCACCGCGGAGACCGCCGTTCGAAATCAGGCCCAGGGCTGGACTTCGGCGAGCTTCGTCTCGTAGCCGGCGATCTTGTCGGCCTTCTCGAGGGTCAGGCCGATGTCGTCGAGCCCGTTCAGCAGGCAATGCTTGCGGAAGGCGTCGACCTCGAACTTCACGGTGCCGCCGTCCGGGCCGCGGATCTCCTGCGCCGGCAGATCGATGGTCAGCGTGGCGTTGGAACCGCGGCCGGCATCGTCGAGCAGCTTCTCCAGGTCCTCCGGCGAGACCACGATCGGCAGGATGCCGTTCTTGAAGCAGTTGTTGTAAAAGATGTCGGCGAAGCTGGTCGAGATGACGCAGCGGATGCCGTAGTCGAGCAGCGCCCAGGGGGCATGCTCGCGGCTCGACCCGCAGCCGAAATTGTCGCCGGCGACCAGGATTTGCGCCTTGCGGTAGGCCTGCTGGTTCAACACGAATTCGGGCTTCTCGACGCCGGCCTCGTCGAAGCGCATCTCGAAGAACAGGCCCTTGCCGAGACCGGTCCGCTCGATCGTTTTCAGAAACTGCTTCGGGATGATCATGTCCGTATCGACATTGACGATCGGCAGCGGCGCGGCCACACCGGTGAGCGTCGTGAACTTGTCCATGGCCTCGTCTCCCGTCCTCGGCAGCCGGCCGCCTCGCAACGCGGGGTCGCCGGCAAGACATGACGCCCGTCGTTGACGGATCATGCATTTCGTCGCGCGGGTGAATAGCCTGTTTTCGCGCCGGATCAAAGGGGCTCGACCGCAATGCCGCCGCGCGGCGGCGAGGGAGCGGCCGCGGCGCCGCGGCTTCTTTCCGTGTTGCACCGCCGAATGGGTCCGCTAACGTCGGCGTACGTGGGGTCCCAGAGAGATTCGGGAGGCGCGCACCATGCCAAGGCTTTTCACAGGCCTCGAGATCCCCGCCGATCTCGCCCTCACACTGACCGAACTGCGCGGCGGCCTTCCGGGGGCGACCTGGATCGATCCGGAGAATTATCACGTCACCCTGCGCTTCATCGGCGATGTCGATGAGCGCATCGCCGACGAGATCGCCGACGCTCTGGCCCGGGTCCGCCGTCCGGCCTTCGACCTGAAGATCCGCGGCATCGACTATTTCGGCGGCCGGCAACCGCATTCCGTCTTCGCCAAGGTCGAACCGACACCTGCGCTGATGGAGCTTCAGGCCGAGCATGAGCGGATCATGCAGCGGCTCGGGCTGGAACCCGAAGGCCGCAAGTACCATCCGCACATCACCATTGCGCGGGTCAAAGGCGCGCAGGCGCGCGACGTCGCGCATTGGCTCGATGTCCGCGGCGGCTTCCCCGGCGGACGCTTCCGCGCCGAACGCGCCGTCCTGTTCTCGTCCAGGGCCTCGAAGGGCGGCGGCCCCTATATCGTCGAGGACGAGTATCCGTTCGTGGCTGCGGTGCCGGCGGCGCGGCGCGATCCGGTGGTGGCCGCGCGGATGTATCCGCGTTCGGTCCGTTCGGTACCTGCCTCCTGAACCCGCGCGATCTTGAATTTGTGACCGGCGTCACGATTTCAGGAGATGTCGCCGGCTGCGATGCCGCCATGCCGGCGGAACCGTTCCGCGCCCGCGGCTTTGTCCGGTCGTAACCTCGCCGGCCCGCATGCAGGGCCGGCCCATCGGGAGATCGCCAGAACCATGGACCAGCGCATCTTTCTCGACCCCGAAATCGTTGGGCCGGAAGGCGAGCGCGAGGCGAAGGTCCGGGCCGGTTTCTGGGCGTCCCTGCGCCGCGCGGCACGCTCCATCCCGTTCTCGACCGACCTGGTCGCCGCCTACTATTGCGCGCTCGATCCGACCACGCCGCGGCGGGTCCGCCTGACGCTCCTCGGCGCCCTCGCCTATTTCGTGATGCCGGCGGATCTGTTGCCGGACGTCCTGCCTCTGGTCGGCTTCACCGACGATGCCACCGTGCTCGTCACCGCGATCGGCATGGTGGCCGGGCATATCCGCGACGAGCACCGCCAGGCGGCCGAAAAGGCCCTGTCCGAAGGCACTGCGCCCCCACAATAGCCGGTCCGTCGGCCCGGGCCGCGATCAATCGACGGGCGCCGGCCCCGTCCCGGCAAGAGCACCGACATGGTGCTCCAGGCAGGCGAGATGCGACGGCCGGCCGGCCAGAAAGATCTGCGCCCGCGATGCGGCGAGGGCGCGATCCTTTTCGGTGTCGAGCACGGCCAGGACGAAGGCCGCCATCGGCCTGCCGGCAGCCGCCGCAGCCTCCAGCCCGGTGCGCAGGTCCAGCCCTGCGGCATCGCCATGACCCTGGGTCGCGTCCCGGAGCACGGCCCGGAGATCCTTGGACGGGGCCACGACGGCCGCCTGCGCCAGGGCGGCATCGGCCGCCTCCGGATCGGCCTCGGCGTAGCAATGCGCCGCCCGGACGATATGCAGATGGGCGTTGAAGGCGTCGTGGCGAAGCGCCAGGTCGATCAGGGCGAGCCGCTCGCCGGGCTCGAGTTTGGCCGCCGTCGAGATCCTGTCGAAACGCAGGGCGACGCGGCATGCAAAGGCCGTCTGGCGGCCAGATATCGCGACCTCGCGCGCCACCGCGTCGGCGGCGAGCCGCGTCCGGATCAGCGAAACGATCTCGTCCGGTTCGAGACCGCCGTTTGACGGGGCCAGTTGGACGGGCCCCGCCAGCGCGGCCGTCCCCGCAAAGGCACTCTGTCCGGCATGAAGGCGCTGCAGGCGCGTCATCAGGGTGATCTCGAAAATGGCCCGCTCCAATTTCGACATCGCCGCGAGTTCGACCATGTCGGCGATGGGCTTCGCCGCATGGCGCTTCGCCAGGTGGGCCATGAAGGCCCGATCTTCCCCGAACAGGATGACCGGGTGCCGGGCGGCCCGCTCCTGCGCCACGATCGCCTCGGCGACCGGATAGGAGATCGCCTTGGTGACCATGCGGGCATCCGTCCGGTAGTCGCCATAGATCACGTCGCCGGCCCGCAAATGCACCCCAACAGCTCTCGCGGGCAGCGGCAAGGCCGCCGCCTTGCGGCGCGCGGCCTCGAGCGCGGGGACGAAGGCGATGGAATCGAACGCCGCCCGGCAGAGCGCGCGGTATTCCTGGCCGGTCCAGAACTGCGGCATTTCATGCCCGATCGAGCGCCAATGCGCCCTCACCGCAACGACACCCTGCGGCGGCGGCTTGCCGCACTGGATCGCGTCCCGGACGGCGCCGAGTTCGGCGACCCCCGACAGGCCTTTCGGCGCGCCCGGACCGCGGTGCCGCTCCACGAAGGCAGGCGCGAAAATCTCCGAGACCGACCCCATCGCATGGCTGGCCGGATCACCGGCCGTCATCGGCGGCCAATCCAGCTCGACCGTCCCACCGGTTCGCCGCGCCAGCGCCAGGGCATTGATCAGGCAGCTGAGGCGCGCGCCCAGGCCGTCGCGCTGATGGACCAGGAAGCGCCAGCCGGAGGTTCCCCCCTGCCCTTGCCATTCCAGCCATTTTGGCAGCGCACCTGAAGGCTTCGATCCGCCGGGCGCCGGCGCATTCCTGGAATTCTGCAATCCGACGCTGGTCATCGCGCTCCGTGTCCGCCTTGGCGCACCGGGCGGAAGACGGCCCCCGCCCGACCTCCGCCGGCATCAGCCGACCTTGAAAACATCGTCCACAGGGACCTGCATGGCGGTCACCAGCCGATTGGTTTCGGCCGCCATGCCGATCACGGCGAAGAGTTCCATCAGTTCCTGATCGCTCACGCCCTTGGCCCGCGCCGCAGCGGTGTGGGAATGGATGCAGTATTCGCAGGATTGCGCGACCGAGACCGCGATGTAGATCAGTTCCTTGACCTTCGGATCGAGCTGACCCGGGCCCATCACCGCCTTGAGGCTGTCCCAGGTGCGCTTCAGCAGGGCCGGATCATTGGCGAGCGCACGCCAGAAATTGTTGATGAAATCGGTCTGGCGGGTGGCGCGGATGTCGTCGATCACCGCCCTGGCCTCAGGGGTCATCTGATCGTCGGCGAGCAGCGGCATGGTGGCCATGGCAGGGGTTCCTTGCGAGCCCGCAAGGTCGCCGACGCCGCCGACGGGGTCAAGACGGCGCATGGCCCATCGCCGGCACTGGTGTTCGGGCCGGTAAAGCCGCGACGACTCACTCTCCGGACGCCGGCTCGCCTCTCGGGCGCCGACCGGCCCGCCCATGGCGGCGCGGCACGACAGGACCGAGGCGAAGGCCGAAAGCCTTCAAGGCGTACCTCCCGGACCTTCGATCCGTCGCAATCCGCCGCGGGTCGGCGCGAGGCGCCGAACACCCTCTCCCGAGCCAGCGCGAGACGCTGATCTCCTTCTCCAGGTCAGCGCGAGACGCTGACCGGGAGCCGCTCGCTGGTCTGGCCCGAGAAACGCTCCGGTCCGGCGCCATAGAGCGTCGCCACGATGGAGCCGTCCGCTCCCTTCAAGGCAACCTGCTTGCCGCTCAAATCCCAGGCGGAGATCCGCTGCAACTGCGGCGAGGTGCAGCCGCGGGTGTTGGCGCGATAGCCGCCGGACCACGTGGTCAGCGTCATGAACAGCTGACAATTGTCGGTCCCCGAGGCGATCTTCCAGGCCCCGAGGACTTCGGTGCGACCGATCGGCGGCGCCTTTTCGGGCGTAGGCGGCGGACCGGGATCGACGGCCGCCACGGCTCCGGGCGCGCCCGGCGGCGGCATGTCGCCGGCCATGCCGGGGCCCGGCTGTCCGGGAACCGGCGGCAGCGGCTGGAGCGAGCCCTGGGTGACCGGCTTGGTCGGTGCGGCGGGGAGAGGCTCGTATTGGGCGGCCGGCGCCGGCCCACCCATATCCGACATCCCCAATCGGCCACAGCCGGCCAGCATGGTGGTGGCGACCAGCGCCAGCACGGCCGCGTGGCGTCCCGTCATGTCTCTTGCTCCGATCCCCATCGCGACCGAACCGATTCGTCGCGTTGTCAGCAATACCGCATCCGGCCGCATCAGGGCGACCGGAAATCCGCCGCGGACCGGCGTTCCGGCCGTGTCTGACCGCCGTTGATGGCTATTTTTCGATGCCCGACCGGATCCCGTACCGGGGATCGCCGATTCGGCGCCTTGTCCTCAGGATTCGGCCGCCCGGGGGCCGGTCGCCACCGCACACCGGCCGGCACGGGGCCCCCGGCGGCGGCGAAACGTCCGTTGCGCAGATTCGTGATGGCAGCGATGCCAAGTGGGTCTGGATTTGCCATAGAGCCGCCCCATATTGCAGTGCAATATAGACCATGAGGGACGCCCTCCGCTGCCGGACCTGGCCGCGGACCGCCGCCGACCCGCCGCCGCAGAACCCGTACCGGGCCGGTGGACCAGACGGGTCGAATCCCAACCGGGCCACCCGGCCGTCGCAAGCCGGGCGCGCGAGGACATGACAATGAAAACGAACACCGACGGGGGCACAGTGCGTAAGCTCTGGCTCGCCGACCGCGGCGCCTTTCGGGACCATCTTTTGCGTCTCGACCCGATCTCCCGCCACCAGCGCTTCGCGATGGGGGCGTCCGACGACTTCGTCATCCGCTATGCGGAGACGAGCTTCAACCTCGACACGCTGATTCACGGCTGGTTCGTGGACGATCGACTGGTCGGCGCCGGCGAGTTGCGCGGCCTGCCGCAGAACACGAGGGAAGCCGAGGCCGCCTTCAGCGTCGAGGCCGACTGGCAGCTCAAGGGCGTCGGCTCAGCGCTGATGGAGAAGACGCTGCTCGCCGCCCGCAACCGGCGCATCCGGCGCGTCTACATGAACTGCCTCGCCTCGAACCGGCACATGCAGCGCCTCGCCCGGCGCTTCGGTGCGGAACTGGAGTTCGAATCCGGCGACGTCGTCGGCCTCGTCCTGCCGGACGGCCCGACCCCGGGCAGCTACTTCCGGGAGGCCGTCGCCGACGCCCACGGCTGGACCACCGCCATCTTCGACCTGCAGCGTCGCCTGGTGGCGCCGACACAGGCTTGATCGGCGCCGTTTCGGGGTCCCAAGCCGCTGAGCGGCCTCGGCATTCCCGACGCGGTTAACGGATGGTTCACCCCTTTCGCCGAAATTGACTCGAAGGCGGGCGACCCGGCCCTCCTGCGTCGCACGGCCGGCGCGGGGACGGGGTCGCCGCCGGCCTCCGGCGCACGGTACGAGGCGGGCGAATGGTCTCGCGGGGCGTCGGCGAAGAGCCAGTTCGAGCACGCGCGGGACCCGGACATGAGTGAAGACATCCTCGTACGGCTTCTCGGCGCCTCGGAACTCGAGGCCTATCTCGACCACATGATGCGCCTCGACGGACCGGCCCGCGCCCAGCGCTTCGCCGCCGGCGTCGACGATCACTTCATCCTGTCGCACTGCCTGCACATGATCGTCTCGCGGACCAGCCTGGTCGGCCTTTTCGTCGACGGCACCCTGCGCGGCGCGGCCGAGATCGAGGTCGACGACGACGGGGCGACCGGCGAACTGGTCATGGCGATCGAAAAGCCCTGGCGCGGCCGCGGGCTCGGCCGGCAACTCGCCGCCGAGGCGATCGCCGAGGCCCGCCGCCGCGGGGTCGGCGCGGTCCGCCTCGACATCGAGGGAACCGACGAGGCCATGCGCGCCATCGCGCTCGGCCACGGTTTCCGCTCGCAGGGCGGGCGGCGCACGGTGACCTACCAACTGACGCTCGACGGTCGCGGCCGCGAGGAAACCGGCGAAACGCCCTCCTCGCGCTGGTGGAACCCTTTCCGCAGCACCGCCCGGACTGCGTAGGCCGAGGCCCGCGGACCGGTCGGTCGCATCCTGCACGCGCATCAACGTTGGGTGACGGGCGATGGCCGCCCGGCTGCGGCCGGCAGCAGCCTGCGAACCCTCTCCAGGCGCCTGAAAAAATGCGACCGCCACCTTCCGGCGACGGCCGCAATCACAAACAACATCCCGGCAGCCCAGGCGAGGGCGGGTCAGACCCGCCGCTCGACCATCATCTTCTTGATCTCGGCGATCGCCTTGGCCGGGTTCAGGCCCTTCGGGCAGGTATTGGCGCAGTTCATGATCGTGTGGCAGCGGTACAGGCGGAACGGATCCTCGAGATTGTCGAGGCGCTCGCCGGTCGCCTCGTCCCGGCTGTCGATCAGCCAGCGATAGGCCTGCAGCAGCACCGCCGGTCCGAGATAGCGGTCGCCGTTCCACCAGTAGCTCGGGCAAGAGGTCGAGCACGAGGCGCACAGGATGCACTCGTAGAGACCGTCGAGCTTCTCGCGATCCTCGCGCGACTGCTTCCACTCGATCTGCGGCGTCGCCGACACCGTCTTCAGCCAGGGCTCGATGGAGCGGTGCTGGGCATAGAAATTGGTCAGATCCGGCACCAGATCCTTGATCACCGGCATATGCGGCAGCGGATAGATCTTGATGGCGCCCTTCACCTCGTCCATGCCCTTGGTGCAGGCGAGCGTGTTGAGGCCGTCGATATTCATCGCGCAGGAGCCGCAGATGCCTTCGCGGCAGGAGCGGCGGAAGGTCAGCGTCGGGTCGATTTTGTTCTTGATATAGAGCAGACCGTCCAGGATCATCGGCCCGCAATCGTCGAGATCGACGAAGAAGGTGTCGATCTGCGGATTGCGCCCGTCATCCGGGTTCCAGCGATAGACCTGGTATTCCTTCAGCCGCGTCGCATTGGCCGGCTTGGGCCAGGTCTTGCCCAGCTGCATGCGGCTGTTCTTGGGCAGTGCAAGCTCGACCATCGTGTCGTCCTTCGCCTCAACCGTCCTGCGCTCCGACCGTCCGGCGCAGATCCTTGCGGATCACGAGCTTCAAGCCCGACCAGATCGCGTCGACCGCGCAAACCTTCACATCCACCAACCCCAAGGGCAGCCCCACGTCGCGGACCCCATCCTCGGTCACGTCCGTCGCCACCTTCGCGGCCTTCTTGGGCCAGGCGACCCAGATCATTCCGGCCGGCCTGATCGCCGCCATCATCCCCGCCAGGCCCGCCGCGAGATCGGCGCGCCGGGCGGTGAAGCCGAGGATCAGATCCAGCCGGGCCGGCGGGCCGAAACCCACCCACGCCTCCGTCCGGATCATGCCGGCAAAGGAGGCCGCCGCGGCGAGCGCCTCAAGTTCCGCAGGCAGGCCGACGAAGGCCACCTGCTGGCCGTCCGCAAGCCCGAGCTTGCGCGGCAGAGGCGTGCCCGAGTAGCCCGCCCCGGTCACATCAGTAGACCCGCGCCTTCGGCTCGATATAGGCGATGTCGTTGGACATCGTGTAGGTGTGCACCGGGCGGTAGTCGAGCGTCACCTTGCGGGTGTCGTCGCTGGCCCAGGCCAGGGTGTGCTTCATCCAGTTGGCGTCGTCGCGGTCCGGGAAGTCCTCGCGGGCATGGGCACCGCGGCTTTCCTGGCGGTTGGCGGCGGACTCCATGGTCACGACGGCCTGGGAGATCAGGTTGTCGAATTCGAGCGTCTCGATCAGGTCGGAGTTCCAGACCATCGAACGGTCGGTGACCTTCACGTCGCCGATGCCGCTCCACACGTCGTGGATCAGCTTCTGGCCCTCGCTCAGCACGTCGCCGGTGCGGAACACCGCGCAGTTGGTCTGCATGACGCGCTGCATCTTGAGCCGCAGTTCGGCCGTCGGGGTGCCGCCCGAGGCGTAGCGGAAGCGGTCGAGCCGCGACAGCGCCAGGTCGCCCGCGCCCTTGGGCAGGTCGGGCTGGCGCTCGCCGCGCCGGATCGTCTCGGCGCAGCGCTGGCCGGCGGCGCGGCCGAACACAACGAGGTCGATCAGCGAGTTGGAGCCGAGGCGGTTGGCGCCGTGGACCGAGACGCAGGCCGCCTCGCCGATCGCCAAGAGGCCCGGGACGATGCAATCCGGATCGCCGCCCTTCTTGGTCAGCACTTCGCCGTGATAGTTGGTCGGGATGCCGCCCATGTTGTAGTGGACGGTCGGCAAGACCGGGATCGGCTCTTTGGTCAGGTCGACGCCGGCGAAGATCTTCGCCGATTCCGTGATGCCCGGCAGGCGCTCGGCCAGGATCGCCGGATCCAGATGGCTCAAGTGCAGGTGGATGTGGTCCTTGTTCTTGCCGACGCCGCGACCCTCGCGGATTTCGATGGTCATGGCGCGGCTGACCACGTCGCGCGAGGCGAGGTCCTTGGCCGAGGGGGCATAGCGCTCCATGAAGCGCTCGCCCTCGGAATTGGTCAGGTAGCCGCCCTCGCCGCGGGCGCCCTCGGTGATCAGCACGCCGGCGCCGTAGATGCCGGTCGGATGGAACTGCACGAACTCCATGTCCTGAAGCGGCAGGCCGGCGCGCAGCACCATCGCGTTGCCGTCGCCCGTGCAGGTATGGGCGGAGGTGCAGGAGAAATAGGTGCGGCCGTAGCCGCCGGTCGCCAGGATGGTCTTGGCGCAGCGGAAGCGGTGCAGCGTGCCGTCTTCCATGCACAGCGCGATCACGCCGCGGCAGGCGCCCTCGTCGTCCATGATCAGGTCGATGGCGAAATACTCGATGAAGAACTCGGCCGAGTAGCGCAGCGACTGTCCGTAGAGCGTGTGCAGGATGGCATGGCCGGTGCGGTCGGCGGCGGCGCAGGTGCGCTGGGCGCGGCCCTTGCCGAAATGGGTCGTCATGCCGCCGAAGGGCCGCTGGTAGATCTTGCCTTCCTCGGTGCGCGAGAAGGGCACGCCCCAATGCTCAAGCTCGTAGACCGCATCCGGCGCGTTGCGGCACAGATACTCGATCGCGTCCTGGTCGCCGAGCCAGTCGGAGCCCTTGACGGTGTCGTACATGTGCCAGCGCCAATCGTCCTCGCCCATATTGCCGAGCGAGGCCGAGATGCCGCCCTGGGCGGCGACGGTGTGCGAGCGGGTCGGGAAGACCTTGGTGATGCAGGCCGTCTTGAGACCGGCCTCGGAGCAGCCGGTCACGGCCCGGAGCCCCGCGCCGCCGGCCCCGACCACCACCACGTCGAAGGTGTGGTCGATGAACGGATAGGCGCCGTTGAGCGCGGAGGGGGCGGCGGTGGTCTTGGATTCGGCCATGGGTGCTGTGTCCGAGCGTTCAGATGCCGAAGGAGAGCTTCACGACGGCCCAGACGCACGCGATGGCCATCAGGGCGCAGAAGAAGGTGTTGGCGAGAACCAGCGCCGTCTTGGTCGGCTCGGTGTGGATATAGTCTTCGATGACCACCTGCATGCCGAGATGCATGTGGTGGATGCCGGCGAGGAGCGTGGCGAGCAGCGCGATGGCGACCAGCGGATGGCCGAGCAGCGCGACAGCGTCGGCATGGCTGCGGCCGGGGATCGCGATCACCACGCCGACCACGATCAGGGTCAGCGGGACGAGCGCCACCGAGGTGACGCGCTTCTGCCAGAAGTGATGGGTGCCGTCATGGGCGGAGCCGAGACCGCGGACGCGGCCGAGCGGGGTGCGCATCGACATCGGAGATCTCCTCAACGGACCACGAGGGCGACGATCCAGGTCAGGACCGTCAGGGCGGCCGACCCGATCAGCGTGAACTTGGCCATCGCCATGCGGCTGTGCAGCTCGAAGCCCTTGCCGGTGTCCCAGATCAGGTGGCGGATGCCGCCGAGCGTGTGGTGCCAGAGCGCGAAGGTGAAGCCGAACAGGACCACGAGGCCGAGGAAGGAGCCGAAGAACCACTGCACGGTATCGTAGCTCGCCTTGCCGGACGCGGCAGCGACCAGCCAGATCGCGACCACGAGCGTGCCGCCATAGAGCGCCGCACCGGTGATGCGATGGGCGATCGACATCGCCATCGTCCAGGAGAACCGGTAGATCTGCAGGTGCGGCGAGAGCGGGCGCGCCGGTCCGCTCACTTTGCTTTCCGTGGTCGACATCGGCACTGGTCCGTCCGTTGAAGGCGGTCGTCGTTGAAGCGAACTCGTGCGGGCGATCCGAAACGAGAGCGGCGTCGGGGTCTCCCGACACGCCTCGTTCTGCAGGCCCCCCGCCCGACGGGTCTAGGTTCTAATCCCTTTTGCTGCTCTGCGTCAAAACGTCCAAAGGGATTACGTCGCAATCCATCCTCCGGACGGCCTGCAGCGGGAAAAAATGCTCCGCCATTGCTATCCTGGCATGCCATATACCTGAAAAACCTCGCACCGATACGCATGAAGCCGTCATGCGTACAAGACCTTGCACTGCAGCATGCAGAAGGCGACGGGCAGCGTTTCGCCACGCCGCCGGCCGAACGGACCGGCCACGGCATGGCCGCCGGGTCCGCGCTCGCAAGAGTTTGATTCGAGATCAAATTCCCCGTCGACGCCACCGGCCCGGACCGGGCGCCTTCCGCTCGGGCGGCGGGCCGATGCGAAAGGCCTCATCCGAATATCGGGCAGGCCATGGAGCGCCCGGCGGTTCATCGGACGTCCGGTACGGTTCGTCAGCTTCGGGACGATACGGATCTGACGGTCCGTTCCCGGCTTCGGGCATCGGGCAATGCCCCGGCTCACATCCCCATGCCGGTCTCGCGCTGGAAGACGATCAGGTCCAGATCCGGCGCCCGGCCGACGGTGCGGGTCAGGATGACATGGGCCTGGCCGCGATGGTGGGTCTGGTGGTTGAAGAGATGGGCGAGCGCCGGAGCGAGCGGCTGGGTCACCGGCTCGGGCCGCGTCACCGGCACATAGTTGAAGGGGGCGGCGAGACGCGCCGCGTCGATCCCGCCGACCCAGTCGACGATGCGCCGGTCCTCGGCGAAGCGAGCTTCGGTCAGCCCCGCAAGGTCGTCATGCAGAATCGTGTCGAGCCGGTTCGGCGCCTCGCCCGCGCCAGTGAACCGGCGCATCCAGATGCGGTCGCCGACCAGGATGTGGTTCAGCGTCCGATGCAGCGAGCCGAAAAAAGCCCCGTGATCGGCCCGATAGTCGGCCTCCGGCAGCGCCGCCGCGGCTTCGTAGAGCCGGCGGTTGGCCCAGGCATTGTAACCGGCGAACATGCGGAAATGGTTGAGCATCCGGCGCCCTTTGTCGTCAGTGGTCGAGCCAGAGTTAGCCCGGCCCCGGCCCTTGATGCAACCGGCCCCTTTGCGATCGTTTTGTCTTCCGGCCGATGTGCAGGTGCACCCCTCGTTGGCGGTTCTTCATAAGGCGTTCCTTACTTAAGATTGTTATATGGCCTGAATCTCATTTTAGTTGCATGCCATCCAATGCAGGCCTAGGGTCACGGCAATAACAATCCTAAATTTCAGTATCCCCTCTTCCACTTTCAGGGGTCGCGCTATGAAAAGACGGATTCCGACTTGTTTCACAATCGCCATGCTGGCTCTGATTTCTGTCCTGGCGCTGGGCATCGGGAGCAGTCACGCCGACCCTCAGGCTCAGGCCTGCCAATGGTCGAATTCCGAGGAACTGTTTCAGAAGACCGTGAATTTCAAGAACACGGATCCGACAGTTGCGGCACCTGTGCTATTCCCAAGCCGGACGAAGAACATCTACGACAGCGCGGGATTTCTGCGGTCCGACGAAATTCGTGTCGCAGTCGGTGGCGCGGCGCTCGCGAGGATTGAACTTCCCTCGAAAGACGCTCCGACCCTGATCTACACGAATGGTGCTGCCCAGCCCAAGGTCGTGTGGGGCGTCAACTCGGCGTCGGAGTTCCGTGACGCGCCGCCGCCGGTCAAATTGCCGATCAACACCAAAATCGATACCCGAGGCACCGATTCCATCGTCGTCAGGCTGGACGCCCCGAAAATCGAGCCCTTCACCGAGCACTGGCAGCTTGTCGCCGCCCTTTGCGACGGCACAACGAAAACCCTGCTCGGCTACACAATCGTCGATGTCGAAATCGTCAAACCCATTTACGCATGGGGCTGGTCTATCTTTGCTTTGAGTGCGTTCTGGAGCCTGATCACCTTCGTAGCTTGGCGGCTGAATAGAAAGAAGATTGACAAACTAATCTCGATCGAATCCAATGAACAAATTCTCCAATATTCATCCAGATATATCTTCTTGAAACGCGCAAGAATCGCTGCGAACCCCATATTCATATCTCAAAATGCACTAGGCTACGGAAGCCTAAGTCGATTTCAGATTCTTATATTCACCACTATCGTTGGGTTTGTTCTACTGTACATTTACATTTATCTAGGAACATTACCGACCATGTCGACAACGATCCTGCAATTGCTCGGCGTGACCGTCGGCGGCAGCACCCTGGCCCGGATCGCCAACGATTGGGCGGGTATCTCGCCAGCCACACGGCGCCTCCTGATCGGCGGCGGGCTGCTCCGCATCAGCAAGGACAAGCCGCATCTCTCGGACCTCCTCGAAACCCATGGCGAAGTCGATGTCGCGAAAGTGCAGGCCTTGCTGTTCACCGCGCTGATCGCCTTCAGCATCCTGGGCTGCACTGCGACCGGACTGTCCGGCTTCGAACTGCCTCAGGAGATCGTCTTCCTGAGCGGTATCAGCCAACTCGCCTATGTGGTCGGCAGCGTGGCACCCTCTGACACCCGCACGCGCCTCGAGCAGGACATCTCCCAGTTCCGTCAGAAGGCGGCGGACCGGCGCAGCAACCCCACCGATCCGCAGTCGAAAGCTGCGTTCGAGCAGGCTACCGCTTTGGCGCGCTCGACGCTTTACGAAACCTATCTGGACCGCTTCGACGAAAGCATGTTCGACGTGATGATCTCGGATGATCCGACGCTGAAGGCCATCGTCTGACCTCAGGTCGCGCCGTCCCGCCCGCGCCTCACCGCGGGATCAGCACCCAGTAGTCGAGATCGAGGATGACGGACGGATCGTAGTCGCCCGTCTCCAGTTTATAGGGGAAGTCGGTGCAGGGGCGGTCCTTGGTCGCCACGGTGCGGATGCGCAGGGCGCCGACATCGGTGCGGCCGGGCAGGTCGGCCATGTCGAGCACCTCCGACCAGGCGAACACGGTCATGCCGGCGAAGAGCGGGGCGACGTGGCGGCCGCCATTGATGGCGGCGACATGGAAGGCGTTGCCGAGGCCATTGAAGCTGAGCGCGCGGGCGAGCGAGATGACGTGGCCGCCATAGATCAGCCGGCGGCCGAAGCGGCCCTGGCCCTCGGTGAACTGGTTGAAATGCACCTTGGCGGTGTTCTGGTAGAGCCGCGTCGCCATCTGGTGCTCGGCTTCCTCGACCGTCATGCCGTCGACATGGTCGATCCGCTCGCCCGGCCGGTAGTCCTCGAACCGGTGCGGGCTGCCGGCCAGCACCGCGTCGTAGCCGGCAACGTCCAACAGCGGCACGGCCGCGCCGATCACGTCGGGCGCCAGCACCGCCGGCAGTTCGGGCACATGCTCGTCGGCGATGCCGGCGCTCTCGTCGCTCTTGCGCACCATGACCCAGCGCACATAGTCGAGCACCTCCGTGCCGTCCTGGTTGTAGCCGGTCGAGCGGACATAGACGACGCCGGTCTTGCGGTTGGAATTCTCCTTCAGGCCGATCACCTCGGAGACGGTCGACAGCGTGTCGCCCGGATAGACCGGGGCCAGGAAGCGGCAGCCGGCATAGCCGAGATTGGCGATGGCGTTGAGCGAGATGTCCGGCACCGTCTTGCCGAAGACGACGTGGAAGACGAGCAGGTCGTCGAGCGGCGCGCGCGGATAGTTGATCGCCCGGGCGAAAGCGTCGGAGGACTGGACCGCGAAGCGCGGGCCGTAGAGGGCCGTGTAGAGCGCCACGTCGCCGGTGGTGACGGTGCGCGGCGTGGCATGGCGGATCACCTGCCCGATGCGGAAATCCTCGAAGAAATTGCCCGGATTGGTCTTGCTCATCGCGATCCCCGCCTGTCGCACTGCACCATGCCTCCGATGTGACCGGGCGGCGCGGGATTGTCCAGCCCTCCGGTGGTCGCAGATCACACGGTGGTCGCAGACCCGTCGGCAGCCAGGACCGGCGGTGACCGCGACGAGCGACGGCCGGCTCAGGCCCAGATCGCCACCGCCAGGCCGCGGCCGTCGCGTTCGGGCGGATCGGGGAAGGGCCGGGCCTCGCCGGCCGCGATCCGAACGGCGATCAGGGCGTTGACGGCGGCATCGATCAGGTCGTCGCGGCCGACGCCGCGCGGCAGGGCCTGCTCCAGGAAGGCGCGCGGATAGCCGTGGCGGACGAGCAGCTCGATCCGCTCGGCGAGGCCAGGTTCGGCGGCGCGGTTCTTGACCTTCTTGGGCAGGCTCATCGCCTTTCCGCCGTTCAGCCGCCAGAAGGCGAGCTCCGGATGGACCTCGAAGACGCGCCCCGACAGCGCCGGCGTCATCAGCCGGTCGATCTCGCGGATCTTGGGCAGGATGTGGAAGCACTGGCGCGAGATCTTGCGCGGCGGTTCCGAGGTGGCGAAGGCGGCGTCGCAGATCGTCCGGTAGGCGTCGGGCGCGTCGAGATTGTCGACCGCCCAGACGGCGGACCGGCTCGGCACCGAGAAGACCGAGGACTGCCGGTCGCCGAGCAGCGGGCGGACCAGCCGTTCCGGCCCGCGTCCCCCGAGGCCGACCCGGTCCGGCAGGCCGATCGGCATGTCGACGGCGACCACGGCGGCGTCCGAGGCGAGGATGGCGGCGAAATCGGACTGGACGGAGAAATGCGGTGCGCCGGGGCCAAGCGAGACCATCGCCCAGCCGGCCGGGCAGCCATCAACGCCGACGACCGGCCCGGCCGCCGGATCATGGGTCCGGCCCTGCGGCGGAACCGTCACAGCGCGCCCGGCTTCGGCGCGCGACGCGGTCCCTCGCCGCGCGGGCGGCCGGGCTCGGCCAGGGTGCGCATAGAGACCGTGGCCATCGAATGGGCCAGCACGTCCTGCTCGGCGGCGAGCAGCAGTTCGTCGGCACCGGCGCGGACCGAGCGGGCGACCATGTCGAACACCGTCGCGGCGGCCCGCTCCAGGGCCGTCTCGGCGCCGGCGCCGTCGAGGATGCGCGCCAGGAACAGGGCGGCGAGCATATCGCCGGTGCCGTTCGGGGCCCCCTCGACCAGCGGATGCTCGGCCTGCACGGCGCCCTTGGCGGTGACCAGCAGATTGGCGAAGGCGCGCGCCATCATGGCCGGCGCGGAGGTGACCAGCACGCTCGGCCGGCCGAGCGCACGCGCAGCCGCGATGGTCTCGGCGGTCGAGCCGGTCGGCAGGCCGGAGAGCCAGCCGGCCTCGAAGCGATTCGGGGTCAGGATGTCGGCGCCCGGCACCAGATGGTCGCGGATCGCCGCCGCGGTCGCCTCGGGCACGTAGAGGCCGCCCGATCCGTCCGGCCGGACATCGCCGATCACCGGATCGCAGAGATGCAGGGCCGCCGGTCGCGCCGCCCGGACGGCGGCGATCAGGCGTGCGGCGGCCTCGACCTGGCCGGGCGCGCCGAAATAGCCGGTCAGCACCGCCCCGACCTCGCCGAGCTTGGGCGATCCGGCCAGGTCGTCGACCAGCGCCGCGAAGGCCTCGTCGGGCGCGACGATGCGGGTGGCGCGGCCGTGGCCGGGATGCCAGGGCAGGGTCACGGTCGGCACGAACCAGACCGGGAAGCCGAGCCGCTGCAGCGCGAACACCGCCCCGCGCCCGCCGACCGAGCCGCGCGCCACCAGGCTCGACACGACGATCACGGCCGGCTTGCCGCGGTCGGGGGCCGGATGGAGGGCGGGATGGGGAGCGGCCGCGCCGGTCATATCACGTTGAGCTCGCGCACCGGCCGCCCGGCCGCGATCCGCTCGAAGCCGAACACGGAGAGGTCGAGCGAGACCGAGCGGCCGGCGACGATCCATTCGGCGATCGCGCGCCCGGCGGCCGGGGCCTGCTGCAGGCCGTGGCCGGAAAAGCCGTTGGCGAAGAAGAAGTTGCCGATCTCCGGATGCGGCCCGACGACGGCATTCTGGTCGAGCGTGTTGTAGTCGTAGTGGCCGGCCCAGGCGCGGATCAGCTTGGCGGCCTCGAAGGCCGGGATGCGGGTGGCGAGCGCGGGCCAGATCAAGTCCTCGAACAGCGCGTAGTCGACCTCGAAATCGTCGTCGGCCGGGCGCGGGTCCGGCCCGTCCTCGGGCGAGACGCCGCAGATGTGATACTCGCCCTCCGGCCGCACATAGACGCCGGTGGTGTCGACCAGCAGCGGCATGCCGGGCAGCTTCTCGCGGCAATGGATGACGAAGACGAAGCGCTTGCGCGGCTCGACCGGCAGCGCGATGCCGGCGAGCGCGGCGACATCGCCGGCAGCCGGACCGGCGGCGTTGACGAAGGCCCCGCAGGCGAGCGTGCTGCCGTCGGCGAGCGTCACGCCGGTGATGCGGTTGCCGTCGCGCCCGATGCCTGTCACGCGCCCCTGGATATAGGTCGCCCCGGCGGCGCGCGCGCCCTTGCGGATCAGATCGAGCAGCGAATGGGCGTCGAACCAGCCTTCCCCCGTCACCCCAAAGGCGCCGGCGGCGAGGCCGTCGGTCGACAGCCAGGGGAAGCGGGCGGTCAGCCCGGCCGGATCGAGCAGGGCGATGTCGGCCTTTTCGGCCGCCTGGACGCGGTGGTTCGCCTGCAGGATTGGCAGGCCCTCGGGGCTCGCCAGC
The DNA here is from genome assembly GCF_018729455.1 of Prosthecodimorpha staleyi. Classification (NCBI taxonomy): domain Bacteria; kingdom Pseudomonadati; phylum Pseudomonadota; class Alphaproteobacteria; order Hyphomicrobiales; family Ancalomicrobiaceae; genus Prosthecodimorpha; species Prosthecodimorpha staleyi. The sequence continues at coordinate 46,408 of NZ_JAHHZF010000004.1, forward strand.
AGGAGATAGCCGCCCTCGTGGAAGCCGATCTCGGCCTCGGCGCCGAAACGCGCCTTGAGCGAACGGATGAAGTCGACGCCGAACAGCGACAGGCGGATATTCTCGGGCGTCGAGAATTGCTGCCGGATCGAGGCCGCCGACAGGGTCGTCGCCGAGCGGGCATAGGTCGGATCGGGCTCGATCACCGCCACGGAGCCGGTGAAACCGAGCTCATGCTTCAGGAAGTAGGCGACGGACGAACCGACGATGGCGCCGCCGGCAATGACGACGTCGAAGGACTGGGCGGGGGAAGGGCCGGGCACAACGGGCTCCGTAAGGCGGATGGAGGCGCGCGACGCAGGGTCACCGCGGGGCCGGACCATAGCCGAAGCCGGACCGCGGGTGAAATGCCCGCATCGCAGGGCTCCTCACTGCAGGCGGGAGACGACCCCGTCGACGACGAAGATCGACGCTCCGAGCGCCAGCTCGACGCCGGCCCCGATCGGGATTGACCACCACGCCGTGGGAACGCCGCCGAATCGGAGGATCAGGACCGATACCGACGCCGAGACCAGCACCGTCAGCGCCAGCCCGGCCAGGATCGGCAGGGTGCCGGCCAGGGCCGCGATAATCACCAGCCAGGTGACCGCCTCGCCGAACGGGGCGATCAGCCAGAGCAGGATCACGACATAGCCGAAGGCGACCGCCGCCGCCCCCAAGGCGGCGCCGAGGAAGCCGGCCACCAGCGCCACCGGCGCGCGGACCCCAAAGCCGGCTTCGCCGCTCATCGCGATTTCCGATCGACCACCGGCGGGCGCGGCGGCGTGCTCGGGGGCGGCGGCGGCCGGCGGGGGCCGGTATGCGGCGGCGCAATGCTCGGCACGGCCGAAGCCGGTCTGCGGGGCGATGGCGAAGGTGATGGCGGCGGAGCGGAATGCGGGCCGCCGGTCCGCCTTGGTTCGGGAACGGGTCCCTGACCGGACGTCGCGGCCGGCATCGGCTGCGACCGTCCCGCGCCCCGGCCAGCGATCAGCCAGTAGACGAAACCGCCGACGAAACCAGCCGCGAGCGCCGGTGCGAAAGGCTGCGCCGCGATAATGCCGAGCGGGGGGCGGGCCGCCCAGAGCCCGATCAGCCCGCCGGCGACCAGATAGTAGCCGAGACTGCGAAGGCCGATGATCTCGCTGACCAGCGCCAGCAGGATGCCCGGCACGAAGGAGACCGAGAGGACGATCGCATAGGCGACCAGGAAGGCCCCGAAGTCGGCCAGAGGTCCGAAGCTGCGCCAGATCTCCGCGGCATCGCGAAACTCCGGCGGCAGATGGCTCAGCACCTGCGACACCGCCGCGAGATAGCCGACCGTGATGACGATGAGGCGCCACAAGAGGCGAAAGACGATCATCGGTTTGTCCGCCACCGTTCGAACGGGCTGCCAAATCGGCCGGAACCCGGCTTACCGGGGCATTGCCGAGCCTCGCCGGTTTCCGGCCGCGACGCAATCCGGCTGAATGGCAGGCATCCGGTATCGCGGGCTCAATGGTTCTCCGGCGCACGCTGCGGCGGCCGAGACCGACGCTGCGGCGCACCGACGCGGGCAAAGACCCAGCCGGCAACGGCGCCGACGATTGCAAAGAGCAGGAAGGCCGCCAGATTAGAACGCGCCGCGTTGCCCATCCCGGATGTCGCCCAGACGGCCTGCACGAGCAGGCCCGAAAAGGCGCCGTAGAGCGTCTGGATCAGGGCCGACAGCTCCCCCCGGGCGGCACCGAACAGCACCAGTCCGACCGCAAAGGGCGCCGCCACCACCATCAGGATGGCGAAGGCGAAGACGGCGATCACCCAGATGCCCGTGATACCGGCCGAACCGAGCGCACGAGATGGTCCGAGGGCGAGCGCGTCATGGGCGATCTGTCCGAGCGGCAGCACGATGGCGGCGGCCAGGCAGGCCGCCAGATAGCCGACGACCAGGCGCGGCAGGCGCCCGCCGGGGATCATCGGCGGCCTGTTCGGATGCTGCCTGGGATCGGACGGCCTGGGATCGGATGGACTGGCCATGGACGATTTCGGTCCCCGCATGCGCCCGCGCGCGAATCACGCGGATCACACGGCGATCCTACCGTGTCGTCACCCTCGGCTGTAGGGCTTCGTCGGCAATGCGATACCGGATCGGGTCAGTCCTCGTCGGCCCCGCCGATCATCGCTTCCAGCGCCAGCCGCTCACGGATGCGCAGCCGCTCGGTGGCGGATTTGAGCTGTCCGCAGGCGGCCAGGATGTCGCGTCCGCGCGGGGTGCGGATCGGGCTGGCATAGCCGGCGCGGTTGACGATGTCCGAGAAGGCTTCGATCGTGTCCCAGTCCGAGCATTCGTAGCGCGAGCCCGGCCAGGGATTGAACGGGATCAGGTTGATCTTGGCCGGAATGCCGCGCAGCAGGCGGACCAGTTCGCGGGCATCGGCCGGGCTGTCGTTGATGCCCTTCAGCATCACATATTCGAAGGTGATGCGGCGGGCGTTAGAGAGGCCCGGATAGTCGCGGCAGGCGGCCATCAGTTCGGCGATCGGATATTTGCGGTTGAGCGGCACCAGCTCGTCGCGCAGGTCGTCGCGCACCGCATGCAGCGACACGGCGAGCAGCGTGCCGATCTCCTCGCCGGCGCGCGCGATCATCGGCACCACGCCGGAGGTCGACAGCGTGATCCGGCGGCGCGACATCGACAGGCCTTCGCCGTCGGTCGCAACCTGCAGGGCGTCGCGGACATTGTCGAAATTGTAGAGCGGCTCGCCCATGCCCATCATGACGATGTTGGAGACGAAGCGGCCCTCCTTCGGCACGATCGCGCCGGCCTCGGTCGCGCGGTCGGGAAAGTCGCCGAGCCGCTCGCGGGCGACCACCACCTGGGCGACGATCTCCTCCTTGGTCAGGTTGCGCACCAGCTTCTGCGTGCCGGTATGGCAGAACGAGCAGGTCAGGGTGCAGCCGACCTGGGAGGAGACGCACAGCGTGCCGCGGCCCTCCTCGGGGATATAGACGGTCTCCACCTCGACCGGCCGGCCGGCGCCACGCGGCGGAAAGCGCAGCAGCCATTTGCGGGTGCCGTCGACTGAGATCTGTTCGGAAACGATCTCCGGCCGGGCGATGACGAAGGATTCCGCCAGTCGGGCGCGCAGATCCTTGGAGACGTTGGTCATCCGGTCGAAGGAGTCGGCGCCGCGGAAATAGATCCAGTGCCAAAGCTGCCCGACGCGCATGCGCACCTGGCGTTCCTCGATGCCGACCGAGCGCAAGGCGTCGCCGAGATCCTCGCGCGTCATGCCCATCAGCGAGGGCTTGGCGTCGCGCACCGGCTGCGCCTCGGCCATCTTCATGATCGGCGCGATCGCGCCGGGCGGCACGGCAACGCCGTCCGCCGGGACAGTCGAGAGGGTCATGCTGCGTCCTTCCGCGAGCCCTGCGCGATATCGGCGCGCCGGAGGCGGCGCCCAGGGTCTCGATCCGAGCGCCCTACATAGGCGATCCGGCGGGAATCTTCAAAGGGCAGCTGCTGCAGACGGCCGGTCGACTACTTGCATTCCTTGAGGGCGGCATCGAGCGCACCGGAGAAGCCTTGCAGCGAGAACGCATAGGTGGTCGCGTTGCCGCGGCCGGACTGGCCGCCGATGGTCAGCTTCTTGCCCTTCTTGAGGGCGTCGACCAGCTTGACCTCGTCGGTCTTGTCCTGCAGCCAGGCGCCGTCGCCGCGGGTGAACATCGAGAATTTCTGCGTGTCCACCTCGACCGTGACCTTGCTGCCTTCCTTCAACGGGTAGCCGACCTGCAGGCTCGGCTCGTTGCGGACATTGTCGCCGGGCCAGATCGAGATGAAGAAGAACACCTCGCCGTGGTTCAGGCTGGCCGGCTCCATCTTGGTCGGCTTGGTGATCGCGTAGCAGACCTTGGCCTTCTGAGCGCCGGCCGTGACGGCGCTCCAATCCTTCGATTGGACCAGCAGGAGCGGGCTCTGCTGCGCCGAAGCCGGCGAGGCGATGCCGACCAGTGCGGCAGCGCCTGCGATCAGACCGGCCCGGAGAGCAAGCGCGAGGGGTGAGTTCGTGTCCATGCCGTCCCAATTCCCTGTTCGAATGTCCTTGGCGGAGACCGGATCGAGCGCCTTTCGGCATCCAGTCGGCCCGCATTCCGCCGGCCAGCGTGCCGACGGCAGTGTCACGTCCCGTTAACCAAAACACGATTCAGGTTACCGAACCGTTGCCGCGCCGGGGCGTCCGGCCCGACCCGACCGGCGATCGTTAAGTGTGTGCCGTCAGGTTGGCATGCATGTGACTTGCAGATTGGCCGATCCCGTGATCTGAGGCTAACATCGTGACGACAGGCGAACGGTTCGATCCAAAGGCGGCGACAATGGGGCATCCCGGACAGGACCGTCCCGGTCGCCGGGCCAGAATGTCTCGCCCCGCTCCGCAACCGCCCGAACTGGAGAGGGCTTTCGAGGTCGCATGAGTATCGCGGATCCCGGGCGCATGACATCGGAGCGGGATGAGTTTGCCGATCTCGTCGAGCGGATCGCCCGCCATCGCGACCGCGAGGCGTTCGGGCGGCTGTTCGATCATTTCGCACCGCGCCTCGAAGCCTATCTGATCCGCCTGGGGTCCGATGCCGCATCGGCCGAGGAACTCGCCCAGGAGGCGATGGTCACGCTGTGGCGCAAGGCCGCCCTGTTCGATCGTGCCAAATCCTCCGTCGGTACATGGCTCTACCGGATCGCCCGCAACCGGCGCATCGATGTCCATCGCCGCAACCGCGATGCCGCGCTCGACCCCGAAGAGCCCCTTCTGCAGCCCTCCGCCCCGGAAGATGCCGACGAGATCATCGACGCCCGGCGCCGCGAGGACAAGATCCGCGTCGCCCTCGCCGTGCTGCCGCCGGAGCAGATCGAACTGGTCCGGCTCGCCTTCTATTCCGGCCTGTCGCACAGCCAGATCGCGGACAGCACCGGGCTTCCGCTCGGCACGGTCAAGTCCCGCATCCGGCTGGCTTTCTCGCGCCTGCGCAAGGCGCTCGAGGATGACGGCCTGACCGAATTCTGATCCGAAAGTCCGGAGCCTCGTCCGATGCCGAATGCCGACGCCGCCCTCGCCCATGCCCGCGAGCTGATCGCGCGTTTTCCTCTGGTCGATGGGCACAACGACCTGCCATGGGTCATCCGAATCGATGCGGAGGCGGCCGGCGACGTGCACAAGGCCCGCCTCGATCAGGCCCGCCAAGGTCGCGATACGGACATTCCGCGCCTCAGGGCCGGCGGACTGGCCGCGCAGTTCTGGGCCGCCTTCATTCCGACCCATGTGCCGCATCCGGCCCGCACGACGCTGGAGCAGATCGATCTGATCCGCCGCATGGAGGCCGCCCACCCGGAGACCTTCCGGCCGGCCCGCTCGGCTGCCGACGTGATGCGGGCGAAGCGCGAGGGGCGGATCGCCAGCTTCATCGCGGTCGAGGGCGGCGTCGGCCTGGAAAACAGCCTCGAAATGCTGCGCACCTTCTACGACCTCGGCGCGCGCTACATGACGCTCTGCCACAACGAGACGCTCGACTGGGTCGATTCGACCACCGACGCGCCGCGCCACGGCGGGCTCGCCCCGTTCGGGGAAGCCGTGGTGCGCGAGATGAACCGGCTCGGCATGATGGTCGACCTGGCGCACACCTCGCACGACGCCATGCGCCGCGTGCTCGACGTGACCCGGGCGCCGGTCGCCTTCACCCATTGCAATGCGTTCTCGCTCTGCGACCACCCGCGCAATGTCCCCGACGACGTGCTCGCCCGAATCCCCGCCAATGGCGGCATCGTCATGGCGACCTTCGTGCCGGACTTCGTCTCGCAGGCCTCGCGCGACTGGATGCGGCCGATGAAGGACGAGTTCGGCAAGACGCGGCCGGACGTGGACTGGTCCGCCGCCATGCCGGCGCGCCGGGCGGAGCTCGGTCCCTGGCCGCGCGCCTCGATCGGCGAGGTCTGCGACCATATCGACTACATGGCCGCCCGGGCCGGCCGGAAGCATGTCGGCATCGGCTCCGATTTCTTCGGCGGCCCGCCGGTGGTCGGGCTGGAGGATGTCTCGCGCTTCCCCGAACTGATCGCCGAACTCGTCCGCCGCGGCTGGAGCGATCCGGATCTCGCCGACCTGATGGGCGGCAATCTGCTGCGGGTGCTGCGGGCCGTGGAGCGGACCGGCCGGCGCCTGTCGCGGGACGAGCAGCCAGCCATGGGGCGGCTGGAGACCTGACTGAAATACTGCCAATTTCACCGCCTTCCGCACGGCCTGCCCTCGTGTTAACAGAACCTTAATGAGCGGGAGCGCTGGGGGGTCGAAACCGTGAAAGCTGTTCTGTGCCGGGCCTTTGGCCCGCCGTCGAGCCTGACCGTCGAGGACATTCCCGAGCCGGTGCCCGGTCCCGGCGAGGCCCTCGTCCGCGTGCGTGCGGCCGGTCTCAATTTTTACGATACGCTCGCGATCCGGGACAAGTACCAGTACAAACCCGCCCTGCCCTTCTCGCCGGGCGGTGAGCTGGCCGGCGAGGTCGAGGCGGTCGGTCCGGATACCGATCCGACCCTGATCGGCGAGCGGGTCGTCGTCTATTCGAAATGGAATGCCTGCCGGGAAAAGACCGTGGTCCCGGCCGAGGACCTGATCACCATTCCCGATGCGGTCGGCTTCGAGCAGGCGGCTGCCGTCGTGGTCACCTACGGCACCACCATGCATGCCCTGCGCAACCGCGCCGACATGGTCGAGGGCGAGACGCTGGCGGTGCTCGGCGCCTCCGGCGGCGTCGGCCAGGCGGCGATCGAGATCGGCCGGCTGATGGGCGCCCGGGTGATCGCCTGCTCGTCGTCCGAGAAGCTCGATTTCTGCCGCGAGATGGGCGCCCACGAGGTGATCGCCTACGACCAGGAAGACCTCAAGCTCCGGCTGCGGGAACTGACCGACGGGCGCGGCGTCGACGTGGTCTATGATGCGGTCGGCGACAAATATACCGAGCCGGCGGTGCGGGCGCTGGCATGGCGCGGGCGGCTCCTGGTGGTCGGCTTCGCGGCTGGCGAGATCCCGCGCATACCGCTCAACCTGCTGCTGCTCAAGGGCTGCGACCTGCGCGGCGTGTTCTGGGGCGAGTCGATCCTGCGCGAACCGGAAGACCATGCCGACAACATGGCCCAGATCATGGACTGGATCGCGGCCGGTCAGCTGAAGCCGCACATTCACGCCACCTATCCGCTGGACGAGACCGCCGCCGCCCTCGAGGCGATCGCATCCCGCAAGGTCAAGGGCAAGGTGCTGGTCGTCCCCTGACCGCCCCCGGTCGTCTGCAAGCGACAGGCCCAACGCGAACCATCCGCCCCGGGCCAGCCGGGGCGCCTCGCCCTCAGCGGCTTGCCGGCGGGCGGACGAGATCCGGGCCGGTGGCCGTGAAGGCGACCGACAGGCTGGCCTCGGACGAGCCGCCGACGAAGATCTCGAAGCGCCCGGCCTCGACCCGGTAGGTGCCGGTCTCATCGTGGAAGCCGAGATCGGCGACATCGATCGGGATCGAAACCGGCTTCGCCTCGCCGGGCGCCAGATCGACGCTGGCGACGCCCTTCAGCTGCCGGTCAGGCCGGACCCGGCTCGCCTGCACGTCGCGCACATAGAGCTGCACCACCTCGCGGCCCGCCCGCCGACCGGTATTGGTGACCGTGACCGTGGCGGTCAGCCGGCCGTCGGTGCCGACCTCGGTCCGATCGAGGCGCAGGCCGTCATAGGCGAAGCGGGTCGTCGACAGGCCGTGCCCGAAGGCGAATTGCGGCGTCCAGTCGACATCGACATATTTCGAGGTGAATTTCTGGTCCCGCTCGGCCGGCCGGCCGGAGCGCAGGCGATCGTAGCTGATCGGGATCTGGCCGGGATGGCGCGGCCAGGTCATCGGCAGCCGGCCGGACGGCGCGGTGTCGCCGAACAGGATCTCGGCCAGGGCGCGCGAGCCGTAGGTGCCCGGATACCAGGTGGTCAGCAGGGCGGAGACATGCTCGGCCACCCAGGGCACGATCAGCGGGCGGCCGGCCATGATCACCAGCACGACCGGCTTGCCGGTCGCGACCAGACGCTCCAGCAAGGCCTGCTGGCGGCCCGGCAGGTTCGGATCGGCGCGCGAGGCCGCCTCGCCGGCAATGTCGCCCGGCTCGCCCAGGACGGCCACGATCACGTCGGCCGCCCTGGCCGCCCGGACCGCCGCCCCGAAGCCGCGTTCGTCGGTGCAGAAGGCATCGCAGCCGGGCTGGAAGTCGAAGGCCATGCCGGCCCTGGCGGCCCGCTCGGCCAGCGCCCGGCGGATGGTGACGACATCCTGCTCCCGGTACTGCGCCGCGTGCGGCCCGACATGCTCGCGCGCGATGTCAGCCAGCGCGCCGACCAGCAGCACCTTGCGGCGCCCCTCGATCGGCAGCGTCTCGCGCCGGTTCTCCAGCATCACGATGCTGCGGCGGGCGACCTCGACGGCGAGTTCGCGCGTCGCCGGCGCCAGCATGCCGGCCTCGGCCTCCTTCCAGGGGATCGGCTTGCGTGTGTCGAGCCCGGCCTCGAACTTGACCCGCAGCACCCGGCGCACCGCAGCATCGATCGCGGCCTCCGACACCTGGCCGGCCGCGACCTCCTCGGCGAAGCGCGTGCGGTAGGTGCCCGAGGCCATGTCCATGTCGATGCCGGCCGCGAAAGTCTTGCGCGCCATGACGGCGCGGTCGGGATCGATGCCGTGGTTGCCGAGCTGGTCGATGGCGCCCCAGTCGGAGACAACGAAGCCGCGGAAGCCCCATTCGCCACGCAGGACCCCGGTCAGGAGACGGCCGTCGACGCTGGCCGGAATGCCGTTGAGGGCGCTCAGCGCCGGCATGATCGCCTCAGCGCCGGCCTCGACCGCGGCGCGGAACGGCGGCAGGTAGACGTCCCGGAGCGTCGCCTCGGACATGTCGGCCGGCGCATAGTCGAGCCCGGCCGCCGGCGCCCCGTAGCCGACGAAATGCTTCGGCGTCACCACCAGCCCGCCGGCCCGATAGCCGGTGACGCGGGCCGCCGCCATGCGCGACGCCAGCCAGGGATCCTCGCCGGCGCCTTCGACGACCCGGCCCCAGCGCGGATCGCGGCCGATATCGACCATCGGCGCATAGGTCCAGTTGACGCCCTGCAGCGTCGTCTCGCGCGCGATCGCCTCCGCGGCCCGGCGGTTCAGGTCGGGATCGAAGCTCGCCGCCTGGCCGAGCGGGACCATGAACAGGGTCCGATATCCATGCAGCACGTCGAGGCCGGTCAGGAGCGGGATGCCGAGCCGGCTTTTCGCGGCCTCGGCCTGCACGTCGGTCGTCTCGCCGGCATTGGCGTAGTTGATGACGTTGCCGATCTCGCCGGTGGCGATCCGCTCGCGCGTGCCGAAGGGGCCGTGCGATTCGACCGTCAGCTGGCCGATCTTCTCGGCGAGCGTCATGCGGGCGATCAGCGCGTCGATGCGCGCTTCGATCGCAGGATCGGCGGCGGCCGGCGGCACGACGGCGACGAGAGCCGCCAGGGCGATGGAGGCGGCGGACAGGGTGCGGGTCAAGGCGGGGATCCGTCTGGCTTCCGGGCGGGGATCGGTGCTGTGGCCGAAGCGATGGTGCGGGTCAAGGCCTGGCGCCGGCCCGTTCCAGGATGGCGGCGATCGCGGTCTGGCCGCGCTCGCGCGCCAGCCGGAGCGGGCGGGCGCCGTTGCCGTCGGCGAGGTTCGGGTCGGCCCCGCCCTCGACCAGCAGGCGGACGATCTCGGTATGGGCCGGCCCGCCGTCGCCGAGCACAATGGCTTCGAGCAGCGCCGTCCAGCCGAGCCGGTTGACGTGGTCGCGGTCGATCCGCGTGCCGAGCAGGATGCGCACCGCCTCGACATGGCCGTGATGGGCGGCCGGGATCAGACCGGTCCCGCCATAGCGGTTGGTGGCCGCAAGATCGGCGCCATGGGCCAGCGTCAGCCGCAGAATGTCGAGCCGCCCCTCCGCGGCCGCATAGAGATAGGGGCTGTCGGAGATGGCGTCCTTGGCGTTCACGTCCGCGCCGGCCTCGATCAGCAGCCGGGCGATTTCGACCCGGTCCTGATGGGTGGCGACCAGGAGGGCGGTCCGGCCGCCTGCGTCGCGGGCGTCGAGCGGTACCTTGGCGGCGATCAGGCGGCGGAGGGCGGGGGCATCGCCGGCAGCGACGGCATCATGAAGCGGCGACACGGGTCCTCCGGTCTGGGCGGATGCGCGGCGCCCGAACGCGATGACGCCCGCCGGGGCGGCCACCAGCAGGCGGAGCAGGGAGCGGCGACAGATCGGCATGGCATCCCGGGGGCGGGTTGAAGGAGATCTCGCAGTCATGAATGCGACACCGGCGCGGCGGCCGCAAGGCTATGGTCTCTTCGGATGGGACCGGGCGCGATATGCAGCCCCAGGCCCGTTCGGAAGACTTTTGGCAGGATTCTCCTGTAGTCTGTCGCGCATACAACGCTGAAGGCCGAAGGACGGCCGAGGGGATCGGATGGGGCCGTCGTCGGGAGGCCGGACAGGCGAGATGCGCGCGGCCGGGGCCGGGGTCGGCCCGGCCGACATCCTGCGCCGCAGCCGCGCGGGCTTCGTCGGCGTCGCGCTGGCGGGCGCAATGGTCAATCTCCTGTCGCTGTCCGGCTCGGTCTACATGCTGCAGGTCTATGATCGCGTCATCCCGGCGCGCAGCGTCTCGACGCTGATCGGGCTGACCGTCCTGCTGGCCCTGCTCTATGTCTGCTACGCGGTCTTCGACCAGTTGCGCCTGCGCCTGCTCGCCGCGATCGCCGGGCGCATCGACCAGCAGCTGCGCCGGCCGGTCTTTGACGCCTCCCTCGGCCTGTCGCTTGCCGGGGCCGACGCGGTCGCGGCCGGCACGCCGCTGCGCGACCTCGACCAGATCCGCAGCTTCGCCGCCGGTCTCGGCCCGGCCGCCCTGGTCGACCTGCCCTGGTCGCCGCTGCTGCTCGCCCTGGTCTTTCTGATCCATCCGGCCCTCGGCGTGGCCGCTTTGATCGGCGCGCTGGTCATCGTGGCCCTGACGGCGCTCGCCGAACGGCTGAGCCGCGAGCCCGTGCGCGACGCCGCCTTTGCGGGAGCTGCCCGCAATGCACTGGCCGACACGGCCCGGAGGCAGGCCGAAACGGTGGCAGCTCTGGGCATGCGCGGCCGGCTCGGCGAGCGTTTCGCCGAGCGCGCCGCACGCTTCGTGACGGCGAGCGAGACCGCAAGCCTGACCGGCAACCTGCTCGGCGCCATCTCGCGGGTCCTGCGCCTGTTCCTGCAATCCATCATTCTGGGCATCGGCGCCTGGCTGGTCATCCACCAGGAGGCGACGCCGGGCATCATCCTGGCCGCGTCGATCACCGTGACCCGAGCGCTGGCCCCGATCGAGGTGGCGATCGCCAATTGGCGCGGTTTCCTGGCCGCTCGTGACAGCTATGCCCGGCTCGGCGAGACGCTGGCGCGTTTCGACCGGCCGGAGCCCGCCACCTCCCTGCCCCTGCCGACCCGGGACCTCGTCGTGGACGGGCTGCACTTGGCCGCGCCCGGACAGGACCGCGCCATCCTGGCCGATGTCTCGTTCCGCCTTTCGGCCGGCGACGGGCTCGGCGTGATCGGACCGAGCGCGTCGGGCAAGTCCTCGCTGATGCGCGCCCTGGTCGGCGTCTGGCCGCCGCGACGCGGCACGGTCCGGCTCGACGGCTCGACACACGACCATTGGGCGCCGGATGCGATCGGCCGGGCGATCGGCTACCTGCCGCAGGAGATCGCGCTGATCGAGGGCACCATCGCGGAGAACATCGCCCGGTTCGATCCGTCGCCCGCTCCGGAAGCGCTGGTGGCCGCGGCCCGGGCCGCGGGTGTGCACGACCTGATCCTGCGCCAGCCCGGCGGCTACGATGCACGCATCGGCGAGGGCGGCCTGGCGCTCTCGGCCGGCCAGCGCCAGCGCATCGCGCTCGCCCGGGCTCTCTACGGGGACCCGTTCCTGGTCGTGCTCGACGAACCGAATTCCAATCTCGACGCGGATGGCGAGGCAGCGCTGGCCGAGGCGATCCGGGGCGTCCGGGCACGCGGCGGCATCGCCGTTGTGGTCGCACATCGGCCGAGCGCGCTGGCCGCGCTCGACAAGGTCGCGCTCGTGCAGAACGGCCGTCTTGCCGCGATCGGGCCCAAGGACGAGGTGCTGCGCGCGACAGTCCGGCCGCCGGGCCGTGTCCCCGCTGCCGAGGCGACGACCGGTGCGGCCTCGACCGGCGCGACCGTCACGGCGTTGGCCGACCGGCGCGAACCGCGGCCGGAGGCGCCATGACGGCGTCCGGTCCCGCCATCCCGATCGATCCGGATATTGCCGCGACCCGCCGGATTGCGCGGCTGGTGCGACTCGTCCTCCTGGCCGTCGTCGGGCTCATCGGCGGCCTGGGCAGTTGGGCGGCGATCACGCCACTGGCCGGTGCGGTGATCGCGCAGGGGGTGTTCGTCGTCGACAGCTACAGCAAGAAGGTCCAGCACCCGAGCGGCGGCGTGGTCGCGGCAATTCGCGTGAAGAACGGCGACCACGTCGCGGAGGGCGACATCCTGGTCCGGCTCGACGAGACGCAAGCCCGTGCCAATCTCCAGGTTCTGTCCGGCCAGCTCGACCAGTTGGCTGCCGTCGAGACCCGCCTGCGCGCCGAACAGCAGGATCTCGAGCGACTCTTCTTTCCGCCGGACCTGGCCGAACGCGGCGGCGATCCGGCGGTCGCCGCAATACTTGCCGCCGAGACGCGGCTGTTCGAGAACCGGCGCGAGGCGCGCGCCGGCCAGAAGTCGCAATTGGTGGAGCGCAGCCGGCAGCTTGAGAACGAGATTTCCGGGCTGGAGGCACAGCTCGCCGCCAACCGGCGCGAGACCGAGTTGATCGGCATCGAACTGGAGGGCGTGCGCGAACTGTTCCAGAAGAAGCTGACGCCGCTGACCCGCCTGACCGCGCTCGAGCGCGACGCCGCCCGCCTCGACGGCGACCGCGGCCGCCTCGTCGCGTCGATCGCGCAGAGCCGCGGCCGGATCGCCGAAATCGCCCTGCAGGCGATCCAAATCGACCAGGACGTGCGTTCTGAGGCCTCCCGGCTCCTCAGCGACGTCCAGGCGCGCAGCGCGGAACTCGCCGAACGTCGTACCGCGGCGGTCGACATCCTGAAGCGGGTCGACATCCGCAGCCCGCGCAACGGTGTTGTTCACGAACTGGCGCTCCACACGGTCGGCGGCGTGATCGGCGCCGGCGAGCCGCTGATGACGATCGTTCCCGCCGAGGACAGCCTGGTGGTGGAGGCCCGCATTTCGCCGCAGGAGGTTGACCGGATCAGTATCGGCCAGCCGGCGGCGATCCGGCTCAGCGCCTTCAATCAGCAAACGACGCCGGAAGTCTCCGCGCGGGTGATCTTCATCTCGGCGGACCTGCAACGCGACCCGCAGTTGAACATTTCCTATTACCTTGCGAGGCTCAAGCTCGACGGTGGCGGTACCGCCGTTTCGGCCGAGACGCGTCTCGTTCCCGGCATGCCGGCCGAGGTCCACCTGAAGACAGCCGAACGTACGGCATTGTCCTTCCTGTTGAAGCCGTTGACCGATCAGATGGCACGCTCCTTCCGCGAAGACTGATGCCGCGAGCGCTGCGTTCGTCTCGTGGTCCGCATCTCCGCCTCCCTTTCACCTGCGGCGCGGGTGACCCGATCGGCTCCGGGCATGGCATTGCTTCCCCATCAACTATTCGGGCTTCGCTGGAAGTCAACCAAACCGAGATCGGTAGTATGTATTCCTACGGATGCACATTCCGCGGTACTGATTGGGAGGATATTCTTATTGAATTCTCTTTAATTACATGGCATTTCAATTTGTTTCTGCATATTTTCTGATTTGTACCGTAAAATACTATTACAAAACAGATATTTATTGACTACTCAACCCAGGGTCGATTGTTTCGCTACGTCGTGCTGTAATAATGCTTTCCGGACCGTGCCGCGAGGTCGTGGCCCTGGTTCCGATCAGGTTCGCCTGTACGGGGACGGACATCTGCCCGACGCGCGATCCGGCCTTCCGTGCCGATAGTCTCGGAAGGCGGGTCCGCTCCGACTGACCGCCGCCGTGCCGGACCAGGGGTGTGGCCTCGCGTTGTCCCATTGCGTGCTGTCGTCCGGATCCGAGGCATATCCCGTTCAGGAACGAGCCTCGGCTGAAGAAGCGAAGTATCGATGCCCGATTTCGACGATGATAGCATTCTGGCCCTGATCGCGGTCGTCGGCGCGCCCCGGCTGACCGAACTGGTCGACAAGCTCGAGGTCGACGCCGGCGGCCTACTTGCCGAAATTGCCGCGGCGGTCTCGGCCGGGAACGATGATCAGCGGCGCGCGGCCGCACACCGGTTGACCGGCATGCTGGCCCTGTTCGGAGCCCGGGCCGCCGAAGCCGGTGCGCGCCGTATCGAGACGATGGGCAAGGGATTGTCACCCGCCGCGGGAGAGATCGACGCCCTGTGCGGATTGGTCGATGCGGCGGTTCGCGGATTGAAGGCGCGGATTGCCAAGCATTCCGGATGACGGAAGCCTCAGGCCTGCCATCCGGTTTCGCCGCGGGTCGGTCCGGCCGAGACGGTTTCGACGGGGACCGCGAAACGATAGCCGAGCCCGCGGACGCTTTTCAGATAATCCTCGCCGCCATGGGCGGACAGGGCCGTCCGCAACTTGCTGACCAGCACATCGACCGATCGGTTGTCGGAGCGCCCGCCGTGACCATGCAGCGCAATCGAAATCTGGGCGCGCGTCAGGGCCGCGTCGGCCTGATCGACGAAAAGTTCCAGAAGCCGAAACTGCCCGCGCGTCAATTCGACCGGCTTGCCGTCGACGGTCAGTTCCTGCCGCTTCAGATCGAGACGGAATGGGCCGAACCGGTAGACCACGTCGCTGACGCGGGCGACTTCGGTGCCGAACAGGCGCTCGCGGATGCGACGGACCCGCACCACCATTTCGCGCAGGACGACCGGCTTCACCAGGAAGTCGTCCGCCCCGAGCTCCAGCGCCACGATCCGATCGAGCGGCTCCCCGCGCGCGGAAACGACCAGGATGCCGAAACGGAAATCTCGGAACGTGCGGATGATTTCCAATCCCGACGCGTCCGGCAGGACCAGATCCAGCACCACGACGCTCGGCTGCACTGTCAGGCAGAGATTACGGGCCTCGGCTACCGTAGCGGCCTCATGGACTTCGAATCCCTCCTGCCGGCAGGCAGTGGCATAGACTTCGCGGGTGATCGGATCGTCGTCGACGACGAGAACGGGAAAACTCACGCCTGCATCCCGGATAAAGGAGAAAGCCAACGGACTTCGCCATGGTGGCGAGTCGCCCGGCTGAGTCCATAGCCAGCCGTTATCACATAGTCCTTCGGCAAGTGGCACGCCACCCCCTTTCATGAATAGGGGGTGGTTTCACGAAATGATTTGGCAATGACAAAGTCGGATTTCGAGGCCGCGATGACATGAGCCCTGCAACCGGTCCCGATCTGAAATGCTAGAACAATTCCAACAACGACGAGCAGGCACGATGAACGTCGCAAGGCACCGTCTCGAACCGCGCGGGCTGATTCTGGCCGTTGCCGCGGCCCTGATTGCTGTGGCCTGGGCTGCGGTCTTCGGCGTTCTCTACATCGATGAACGCAGGGCCGAAGACGCGACACGGCAAGATGTTACCACAACTGCCGCGATCTTCTCCGAGCAGGCCCTTCGCGTGATCCGATCGATCGACGACGTGCTGCGCTTCGCGGCGAGCGGGATCGCCGACGACCCGTCTCCGGACGCCCTCCGCCGCCTGGTCCAGCGCAAGGTTATCGATCTCGATCTGTTGGTCCAGCTTGCTTTCGTCGATCCGCAGGGCCTCACGCTCGGGACCGACAGGGGACCGGATCCGAATGTCACGTCGGTCGCCGATCGCGAGCATATCCGTGTCCACCTCGACCGGAAGACCGAAGGGCTCTTTGTCGGCAAACCGGTCGTCGGCCGGGTCTCGAAGCGTTGGTCGATCCAGATCACACGACGGATCGAAAGGGCGGACGGCAGCCTCGTCGGCGTCGTCGTCGCCTCCCTCGACCCCCATTTCTTCGAACGCTTCTGGTCCAAGACGATCGGCAACCAGCCGATCTGCCTGCGCCTGATCGGTCGCGACGGCGTCCTTCGGGCGCAATCGGACGACGTCGAACAAGCCCTGGCAGACAATCCGGACTTTTCAGCCACGGTCGCCGCCCTGGATGCGGCGGGCGGCCAGGGGGTCTTCCAGGCGGATCAGTCCGCCCTCGTCAGTCTGCGGGCCGTCGAGGGCTTCCCCCTGCTCGTCTCCGCCGAGATGGCCCGCAGCAAGGTCGCATCCCTGATCCATGTTCCGGCCCTGTTGACCGTTGGCGCGCTCGCCACCCTCTCGATCCTGCTGATGGCCGCGCTGGTCTGGCGGTCTCAGAACCATCTCGCCGCCGAGCAGCGCCGCTCGACCGCTTCGGAGAGGCGGCTGAGAGAGGCGGTCGACGCCCTGCCGGATGCCTTCACCATGTACGACCCGTCTGGGCGCCTGGTCGCATGCAACCGCGCATTTCTTGCCTTCGTCGGCCTCGATAGCCCCGCCGAGGCGATCGGACGCGCGCATGAGGACCTCGTCCGCAGGGGCGTCGCAATCGGCACCTTCCCGGATGCGGGCAAGCACCCGGAAGACTATGTGGCGGCGCGACAGCGCCTGTTCGAGGCGGTCGAGCCGAACTACGAGTTCCGCGCTTTCGGCGACCGGACATTCACGATCACCCAGCGCCGCACCGAGGCCGGCGACACCGTGGCGATCCGGGTGGAGGTCACCGAGCAGCGCCGCCGCGAAGCCGAACTGGCCGCCGGTCGCGAGCGGCTGAAACTGCTGGCGGAGGCCGCCGACGCCGCGAACCGGGCCAAGACCCAGTTCGTCGCGACCATGAGCCACGAATTGCGCACGCCTCTGGTCGCCATCACGGGCTATGCGCGCCTGCTTTCCGAGGAACCGATCGGCGGCCGGGCCGCCGGCTATGCGGCGACGATCGTCGCCTCCTCCGAGCACCTTTCGGCGCTCGTCACGGACGTCCTGGATTTCAGCCAGCTCGAAGCCGGCGAGATGGCCCTGTCGCAGGCGCCGTTCGACGTCAAGGACTGCGTGGAGCAGGTTGCCGCGATCGCCCGTGGACTGGTCGGCACCAAGCCGGTGACGATCCGGACCGAGGTCGCTCCGGATATCGGCTCGCGCCGCGGCGATCTGATCCGCATCCGCCAGATTCTGATCAACATCGCCGGAAACGCCGCCAAGTTCACCGATGACGGTCAGATCCTGCTCCAGGCCGCATGCCTACCGGACGGAGGCGGGATCGAACTCGTCGTCGCCGATACCGGACCGGGCATTCCGGCCGGGGACCGGGAGAAGGTGTTCGAACCGTTCCGTCAATTGGAGCGGCTGAACGAACAGGGCCTGCGCGGAACCGGCCTCGGTCTTGCGATCAGCCGGCGACTGGTCCGCCTGATGGATGGGACTGTCACGATCGACGACAATCCGGGCGGGGGCACCCGCTTCCGGCTGACGCTGCCGCTGCCCTCCGCCGAATTGCCGGCGGCCTCGGAGTGCGGAACCCCGGCGGATCCTATCGACGCCCCACTGCCGCTGACGATCCTGGTCGCCGAGGACGTACCGGTGTCGCGCATGCTCATGGAGACGCTGCTGAAGCGAAAGGGTCACAACGCGCATTGCGTCGTCGACGGTCAGGAGGCCGTCGAATGGGCCCGCGCCAACGACTTCGATCTCGCCCTCCTCGACCTGCAGATGCCCCGGCTCGGCGGCATGGACGCCGCCCGGCTGATCCGGCAGGAAACAGCCGATCGCCCGAAGTCGATCACGATCGTCGCCCTGACGGCCGACGCCACGCCGCAGACGACCGCCGAGGCGCTGGAAAGCGGCATCGACGTGGTGGTGGTGAAGCCTTTCAAATTCACGGAACTGGACCGCGTCATCGCACTCGCCGCCGCGCGCACCAAGGCGTCCTGAGATGGTGGCCGGCGCCGTGCCGAATGCCGGCGCCGCCGGGACGAGGGTACGCGCAGGCATATTGCGTTAGAAAATCCTAATATTATAATATCCCCTTCTTCTCAGGAGGGAGGACGAAATGAGTCTCACCGCAACATCGGGCGATGCCCGCTCCGTGACCGGAATCCGCATCGACTGGACGCCCTACCTGGTCGGCGTCGGGATCGGAGTCCTCAGCTGGTTGGCCTTCGCGGTCGTCAATGCGCCGCTCGGCATCACGACCGCCCTGTCGCAGGTCGCCGGCGGTGCCGCCGCCCCGATCCTCGGCGCCGATGCCGTCGCCCAGAACGCCTACTGGAAATCGAATCCCTTCACGCTCGACTACGGCACCCTGTTCCTGGTCGGCACCTTCTTCGGCGGCATGGCCTCCGCTCTGGCCGCCGGCAGCTTCCGCTTCGAGGTCGTTCCGACGGTCTGGCGCGAGCGGTTCGGCGGATCGCCGGCCAAGCGCCTCGCCGTCGCCTTCCTGGGCGGCCTGATCGCGATGTACGGCGCCCGCCTCGCCAACGGCTGCACCAGCGGCAACGGCATTTCGGGCGGACTGCAGCTTGCCGTTTCGGGTTGGACCTTCCTGGCCGCCATGTTCGCCACCGGGCTGGTCACCGCCGCCCTTCTGTTCCGCAAGGCCTGAGGACCGCCGCCATGTCGCTCCCCGTTTCCGGTACCGCCGCGCTCGTCCTCGCCGTGCTGTTCGGCTTCGCCTTCGGCTGGCTGCTCCATCGCGGCCGCGTCGCCAGCTTCGATACCATCGTCAATCAGTTCCGCTTCCAGGACTTCACGGTCCTGAAGGTGATGCTGACCGCCATCCTGGTCGGCGGGATCGGCGTGCTCGCCCTGATCGACGGCGGGCTGGCCAAGTATCACATCAAGGATGCCAACATGCTGGCGGTCGCGCTCGGCGGCGGCATCTTCGGCATCGGCATGGTGCTCTACGGCTACTGCCCGGGCACCGCGATCGCCGCCATGGGATCGGGCAGCATCCACGCCGCGGTCGGCTTCTTCGGCATGATCCTCGGCGGCATCCTCTATGCCCTGTCCTATCCGTGGCTGCGCGACAATGTCATCAGCGTCGCCAAATGGGGCAAGATGCGCCTGCCGGAACTGACCGGGCTCAGCGACCTGACGCTGTTCGGCATCCTGGCCGCGGTGGCGATCGTCGCCTTCGTGGCGATCGAGCGCAGCGGCCGGACCGCCTGACGCAGACAAGCGAGGCGGGACCGATGTCCCGCCTCGCTCATGTCCCGCCTCGCTCCCGGGCCGATTCCCGCCGATCCGCCCGGCTCGCGCTTAGAGCAAGGTCCGATCGGAGCGGCCCGCTCCGATCGGAAAAAGCTTGCATATACAGAAACATGCAGAGCATCGTCCGATCCCTTCAGATCGGACGATGCTCTATCCAAAGATGTCGGCCGTGATGCCGGCATACCAGCCGACCGATTCCTCGTAGGTCTGCCGGCGCAGTTCCTTGCTCTCGCCGGTCTTGGAGACGAAGCCCTCGACCTCCTTGATCTTTTCCGGCGTCGGCTCGTAGCGGCCGCCGACCTTCACGCCGTCGTCGGTCTCGATCAGGCTCCAGCAGGTGTTGGCGTAGCGGGCCGGGAAGGCGCGACTGTCAGTCAGTTCGGCGCGGATGATCATCGCCGCCACCTTGGCCTGGCTGTTGGCCGAGAAGGCCGATTTCGGCATGTCGCCGGCCACGCAGGCGTCGCCGAGCACGAAGACGTTCGGATCGACCGCGGATTTCATCGAGGCCGGGTCGATGGCGCAGTAGCCCGACGCCCCGGCCAGCCCCGCCTCGCGCGCGATGGCGCCGGCCATCTGGGCCGGAATGACGTTGACCAGCGCCGCCTGGTAGGTCTCGAAGCCGGTCACGACGGTGTTGGTCTTTGGATCGACCGACTTGATGCCATCGTGCACGCCCGGCGCCAGCCACTCGATCATGCCCGGATAGTGCGCCTCCCAGCCCTCCTGGAACAGGCCCATCTTGGAGAAGCGGTCCTTCGGGTCGAGGATGACGATCTTGCACTTGGTGCGGCCGGTCGCCTTCAGCAGATGGGCCATCATCGAGACACGCTCGTAGGGACCCGGCGGGCAGCGGTAGGGGTTGGGCGGCGCCACCATCACGATCAGGCCGCCGTCCGGGACCGCGTCGAGGCGGGCCTTCAGAAGCTGGGTCTGCCGGCCCGGCTTCCAGGCATGCGGCATCAGTTCCTCCGCCTCGCGGCTCCAGCCCGGCACGCTGTCGTATTTGAGGTCGATGCCGGGGGCGACCACCAGCCTGTCGTAGGGCAGGATCGAGCCATCGGCGAGCTGGACTGTCTTCTTGTCGCGGTCGATCCGGGCGGCCCGCTGTTGGGCCAGCCGGATGCCGTGCTCCGACGCGAGGCGGTCGTAGCCGTGCACGATCGATTCGTAGGTCCGGAAGCCGCCGAGATAGAGATTGGAGAAGAAGCAGGTCTGGTAGGTCTTGCCCTCCTCGACCAGGGTCACGTCGACGGCGCCCTTGGAATCCTTGGCGATGTAGCGCGCCGCCGTGGCACCGCCCGCACCGCCGCCGATGACCACCACGCGCGGCTTGCCCTGTCCGCGCACCGCCGGCGCGCCGATCGCGGCCGCCCCGGCGAAGGCGAGCGCCCCGCCCAACAAAGACCTGCGAGAAGTCTGCATGGTGTTCCTCCCGATGCGCGCCGGCCGGTCGTCGGTGCCGGCCGATCCCGATTGGCTGTTGCCGTCCGGCCCCGCTGTCCGGCCGGCGCGGCCGGTCCGGCGGGGCGGCTCGATCAATGCGGCGGCTGCTTCATCAGCGATTCGAAATAGACCGCGAGTGCCGCGATCTCCTCGGCCGAGTAGCGGCCGGCGATGGTCTGCATGACCGGGTTGGCGCGCTTGTGCGATTTGAAGTCGTTCATCGCCTCGACCAGCCACGGCGCCGGCCAGCCGACGATCGACGGGATCCCGTCGAAGTTGCCGGACAGCTGATGGCAGGTGACGCACTCTCCGGACAGGTATTCGCCGAGCGCGCGGTCGCCCTCGACCACGCGGGCGATCGGCGGCGGCGGCGGCGAGGTCGCGCCCGAGACGATGCCGGAGGTCCCGGCATCCACCGCCATCGCGGCCAGCAGGATGGTCGCCTTCTTCGTGTGTCGCATCGGACCGGCCTCCCCTCCGATCGTCATGCCCGGCCCCTCCGGCCAATTCGACGCCGGAAAGTACCCGGCGTCGAGGCATATCATTCCACCTTCATCGATTTGTCCTTGTCGTCGGGCGTCACGTCGATCACCCGCGCACGGCCGGTGATCTCGACCTTGTCCTTGCAGGCCGTCATGCACGGATCCTTGCGCCAGAAATGCTTCTCCGCCGTCTCCCGGTCGTCGAGATAGAAGGCGTCCTCGTTGGGCAGCTTCACGGCGGTGAAATTGTCGCGCGAGAGCACGAAGTCGTCCTTCACGACATCATTCATGGAGAGCAGGAACGCGATCAGCGCGTAGACCTCGTCGTTCGACAGGGTCTGCGCCTGTCCGAACGGCATGGCCCGGCGGATATAGTCGAAGGAGGTCGAGGCATAGGGCCAGAAGGAGCCGATGGTCTTTTCCGGGGCGGCGCTCTTCAGGCTGCCGAAGCCGCCGGCGAGCACCGGCCAGCGCGCCGCGCCCTCGCCGAATTCGCCGTGGCAGGCGGCGCATTTCTCCAGGAACAGCGCCTCGCCCTCCTTGACCGAACCCTTGCCGGGCGGCAGGCCTTGTCCGTCCGGACGGATGTCGATGTCCCAGGCGGCGACCTCCTCGGGCAGGGCCTCGCGGCCCAGGCCGAGCCGGCCGGCCTCGGCCGCGCCGGCCGTCGCGGCAATCACGAGCGCGGCGGCGAAGACCTTACGAAATCTCGACATTCTCGGTCTCCCCGTTGGCGCGGACCAGCCAGGTCTGGATGCCGTTATTGTGGTAGATGGAGTTGAGGCCGCGCACCGCGCGCAGTTCCGCCTTGGTCGGCTGGACGTAGCCGGTGTCGTCCATGGCGCGGGACTGGATCATCAGTTCCTCGCCCTGCCAGTCGAAATCGACATAGAAGCGGGCGACCGAGCGCGGCAGGACCGGGCCGTCGAGCCGGGCCGTGCGCCAGTTGCGGCCGCCGTCGAGGGTCACGTCGACCCGCGTGATGGTGCCGCGTCCCGACCAGGCCATGCCGGTCAGCACGTTGGGTCCCTTGAACTTCAGCGGCGCCTGCGGGCTCGGATTGGTGACGACGGATTTCGCGTCCATCACGAAGGTGAAGCGGCGCGAGCGGCCGTCGGCGAGCAGGTCGGTATATTTCGACGTCTCCTCGCGCGCATGCCAGGGCTGGTCGCCGACCTCGATCCGGCGCAGCCACTTGACCCACATGTTGCCTTCCCAGCCGGGCACGACGATGCGCAGCGGATAGCCCTGCTCGGCCCGCAGCGCCTCGCCGTTCATCTTGAAGGCGATCAGGCAGTCGTCGAGCGCCTTCTCGATCGGGATCGAGCGGTTCATGCCCGCGGCGTCGCCGCCCTCGACCATGATCCATTTGGCGTTGGTCTTGAGGCCGGCCTCCTCCAGAAGGAGGCGCAGCGGCACGCCCGTATACATGACGTTATGGATCATGCCGTGGGTGAACTGGCAGCCGTTCAGCTGCGCGCCGCGCCATTCCATTCCGGAATTGGCCGCGCATTCCAGGAAGTAGATCCGGTTGGTGCGCGGCATGCGCTTGATGTCGTCCATCGTGAAGACGAGCTGCCGGTCGACCAGACCGTTGATCATCAGTCGATGCTTGGCCGGATCGACTTCCGCGATGCCGCCGTGATGGCGTTCGAAGCACAGTCCGTTCGGGGTGATGATGCCGTCGAGCTCGTGCAGCGGCGTGAAGTTGACCGAGGATTCCCGGCCCGCCGTCAGCCATTCCACGTCGCGCTTGACGACATGGGCCTCGTATTTCGACGGCTTGCCGTAGGGATGCGCCGCGACCCCCTCGCCGAGAAAGCGCGACCAGTCCTGCACTTCAGTGATCGCCGGATCCGGCTTGGCGGCCGCGGCGGCGGCCGGGCGGGCGGTGAGGCCGATGCCGGCGGCGGCGCCGGCCCCGAGGGCGGCACCGCCCCCTAAGGCGGCAAGCAGGCGGCGCCGGTCGAGCCCCTTGGCTGTCTGGTTCATGGTTGCTTCTCCCCGATCGCGCGGCCCCCTTGTCGGGCGCTCAGCCGGCGACCACCTTCACGGATGCGTTGGGTTCGAGACGGATGGTCTTCTCGCGCGCGACATGGCCGGCGACGACCTCCCAGATCGGCGGCCCCTCGACGCCCTGGCCGACGCTCGCCCAGCCCGCCACGACATAGCTGCGGGCCGCGTCGATCGGCTTGCCGGAGGCCAGATGGGTCATCTCGGAGATGCGCTCGCCCATCGGCTTGGCCACGTCGATGCGGTAGCCCATGCCGCCGACCCGGACCATGTCGCCGCCGCCCTGGAAATAGGGATCGGGGTGGAAGATGTTGTCGGCGACATCCTCCAGGATGGTCTTCAGCTGTTCGCCGGTCATCTGCTGGCGGTAGCAGTTGGGGTAGGTCATCGCGGTCGCGTTGGCGAGCGCCTCGAAGGTGATCGGATCGCCCGGCAGCAGCGTCGCGCCCCAGCGGAAGCCGGGGGTGAGCGCGATCTCGGCGTCGCGCTCCTTGAGCATCGCGCCGGCGATCAGGTCGTCGAAGGTGCCGTTGAAGTTGCCGCGCCGGTAGAGCAGCGACTCGGTCCGGCCGAGCTCCCGGCCGAGTTCGGCCTCGTAGGGGGCACGCCACTTGGCGACCAGGGCGGCCATCTCGGCGTCGGGCCGGATGGCGTCGGTGAAGACCGGGATCAGCCGGTGCCGGAAGCCCTTCATCCGCCCGCCGCCGGCATCGATGTCGATCCGCGAGACGAACTTGCCGTGCGAACCGGAGGCGACCAGGATCGTGTTGCCGACCTTGAGCACCTCGGGCAGCGCATCGTGGGTGTGGGCGGTCAGGACGATGTCGATGCCCTTGACCCGGCTCGCCATCTTGCGGTCGACGTCGAAGCCGTTATGCGACAGGACCACGACGCAGTCGGCGCCCTCGGCACGGGCCTCGTCGACCTGGCGCTGCATCTCCTCCTCGCGGATGCCGAACTCCCATTTCGGGATCATCCAGCGCGGATTGGCGATCGGCGTGCGTGGGAAGGCCTGGCCGATCACGGCGATCCTGGCGCCCCCCTTGACGAAGGTCTTGCGCGGCTCGAAGACCTTTTCCTGCCATTCGTTGTCGCGGATGTTCTGCGCCAGGAACGGGAACGGCAGCGCGTCGACGAGTTCCTTGACGCGCTCCTCGCCGAGCGTGAACTCCCAATGGCCGACCATGGCTTCCACGCCGAGCGCGGTCATGATCTCGGCCATGTCGGCGGCGCGGGTCTTCAGCGCCGTCCAACTGCCCTGCCAGGTATCGCCGCCGTCGAGCAGCAAGGTCGCGTCGGCGCCGCGGCCCGCCCGGATCGCCTTGATGAGGGCGGCGATGCGGTCCATCCCGCCCATGCGGCCGTAGCTCTTCGCCAGCCCGACGAAATCCTCGCTGGTCAGCGCATAGGCGTCCGCGCTGCCGGCCGCGATCTTGTACCAGGCGCGGAATTCCGCGTCGGTCAGATGGGGCGGCACGCCGCGCGCCTCGCCGACCCCGAGATTGATCGAGGGCTCGCGGAAATAGACCGGCTTCAACTGGGCATGAACGTCGGTCAGATGCAGGATGGTGGCATTGCCGAAGGACGGGAAGGCGAGCAGGCTTTCTTCCGTCAGCCGCTGTTGGGCAGCAACCCGGCCGAGCGGTCCGAGACCGGACCCGGCGAGCAGGGCGCCGGCCGCGGCGGCGGCCTGCAGGAATTCGCGACGAGAGACCATGGGATGCCGTCTCCAGGCACCGCCATTGCGGCGGGCACGGCCAGGACCGCTCCGGCGGCAGGCACCGCCAGAGGAGGGAATCGCGCGGCCGCAGGGGCCGGCCGTATCGGCAGAGGTCTTAGGCGACCGTCATCTTGGCCGTCGCGGCATACTCGGAGCCGTCGTCGTCCTTCCAGGTGAACTTGAACTCACCGGTCTCCGTCGCCTTGTAGAAGAAGGACTGGTACGGATTGGCCGAGACCGACGGATACCAGGTCGCGGCAAAGAAGACCTTGCCGTTGAAGCTTGCCTCGAAGGCGTGGATGATCTTGCGCGGGATCGGCTTGCCGTCGCCGTCCTTGCGCTGGCCGGATTCCATTTCGTGGCTGATCAGCGTCTTGATCTCGACGATCTCGCCGGCCTTGGCGGTCGCCGGAACGCGGACACGCGGCTGGGACTTGGTGGCCATGGACGTTTCCTCTTGAATCTTGTCGGTCTTGTCTCGGGGCAGGCGCTGGCTTCCTAGCCGCCGCAGCCGCCGATGGTCACCTTGACGCCGGCCTTGGCGCTGTAGAGCCTGCCGTCCGACATCTCGGCGACGCAGATGATGGTCTGGGTCTGGGCGAGACGCATGCGGATCGAGGCCGAGGCCTTGCCGCTCTCGGGCGTGAACCGATAGGTCAGGATCTGCGGCAGCGGGTTGCCGTCGGCGAAGACATGCACGGCCTTGACATGATCGGCCGCCGTCATCGGGCTTTCCACGTCGATGTTCAACGGCACGACCAGCCCGTTCTCGGCGATCTGCGGCACGTCGAGCTTGATGCGCCCTTCCGTCATCGGCTTGTCGGCATAGAGCTTCTTCAGTTCCGCCGCCACGGCGGCCTCGTCGGCCAGCGCCAGACGCGGCGCCAGGGCTGCCGCGAAAACGGCGATGGCCGCGCTGCCGATCGCCTGCCGGCGGGTGATGCCCGCGCTCGTCATCGTCATTCCTGCCTCCCGTTCCGTCCGCGATTGCCGCGGGACCTGCTTTTCAAATCGGTTCAAGAACTATATGATGATCGGTGAATATTCAAGAGGGGTGATCAAGGTCCCGGATGCGGGGACCTCCGGGGCGGCCGCCATCGGCCCGCAGAACGCTGCATAATCAATAATTTGCAAAATCAAGGAGGACACATGCCGATCAACGGGAGGATCGCCGGCTGGACGGCGGCGGCACTCATGTCGCTGTTCGCGGCCATGGGCGCAGAGGCGCAGGATGGCGCATCGAGCGAGGCGGAGATCCAGCGCTATCGGGAGATGATCAGCGATCCGATGTCGAATCCCGGCTTTCTGGCCGTGGATCGCGGCGAGGCGCTGTGGTCGACCAGGCGCGGCAGCAAGAACGCCACCCTGGAGACCTGCGATCTCGGCGAGGGACCGGGCAAGCTCGACGGCGCCTATGCGCGGCTGCCGCGCTTCTTCGCCGATGCCGGCAAGGTCATGGATGTCGAACAGCGCCTGCTCTGGTGCATGACCACGATCCAGGGCCTCGACACGGCCGATGTGATCAAGCGTCGCTTCTCCCGGCCCGGCGTCGAGTCCGACATGGAGGACCTGACCGCCTTCATCGCCAACAAGTCCTCCGGCATGACGTTCGAGCCGCAGCTCGGCAAGCCGGAGGAGAAGGCCATGTATGCGCTCGGCGAGGCGATGTTCTACCGCCGCTCCGGCGTGCTGGACTTCTCCTGCGCCACCTGCCACGGCGAGACCGGCCTGCGCATCCGCACGACAAACCTTCCGGACTTCTCCAAGCCGAACAAGTCGGCCCAGGAATCGATCGGCTCCTGGCCGACCTACCGCGTCTCGCAGACCGCCCTGCGCACCATGCAGCACCGGCTGTGGGACTGCTTCCGCCAGCAACGCCTGCCCTCCGTCGACTACGGCTCCGACATGGTGACCGCCCTGCAGGTCTACCTGGTCGCAGTCGCCAAGGACGGCGAACTGCAGGTTCCCTCGATCAAGCGCTGACGGAGACGGTCCATGAACAGACACATCATCGCAGTCGCCGCCCTGGCCGTCGCAGCGGGCCTCGCCACCGGCCTCCCGGCCGGCGCACAGGAGGCCAAGACCTATCCCGAGCCGGCCGGCTTCGATGCCGCCGCCAAGACCAGCTGGTCGAAGGTGAAGCCGGACGAATGGAAGACGCGGATCGAAACCGACGAGACGCAGCGGCTGTGCAATCTCTACCGCAACAATCCGCCGCCGGACGTCGCCCGCAAGATCATGGAGATGAACCGGGCCACGGTGGTCTATCCGGCCGACGGCCAGGTCATCGGCGACTGGAAGAAGGGCCAGGCGCTCGCCAATAACGGCCGCGGCGGACAGTTCTCCGACGAGCCGAACACGGTCAACGGCGGCAACTGCTACGCCTGCCACCAGCTGGATCCGAAGGAGGTCAGCTTCGGCACGCTCGGCCCGAGCCTGACCGGCTACGGCAAGGCCCGCGACTTCTCGCCGGACGCCGCGAAGGAAGCCTATGCCAAGATCTACAACGCCCAGGCCGCCTTCGCCTGCACCAACATGCCGCGCTTCGGCGCCACCCGCTTCCTCAGCGAACAGCAGATGAAGGACGCCGTGGCCCTGCTCTTCTCGCGCGACAGCCCGGTCAACAAGTGACCCTCCGCCGCCCGCTGCCGCTGCCGCAGCGGGCGGCTCTCCCCTGGCCTGACGCCCGCCACGACGCCGTCAGGCGCCGCGCTTCTTCAGCCAGTCCTGAAACGAGCCGGCCTCGTAGCCCTTCTCGCGGACGAAGCGGAACATGGCCAGAAACGGCTCGGGCTTCATGTAGCCCGGCACCCGCGCGACCTCGCGGGCGAGTGGCGCCTTGCCGGCCAGCCCGTCGGCCGTCTCGGGGAAGAACTGCAGGCTCGGCGTGAAGCGGATGCCGTATTTTTCGCCGAAGGCCTTTTCGCCGAGCTTCGCCCCGTCGAAATCGGTCACCTCGCGCGCGCCGATATGATTGAGATGCAGGAGCACGAAATTCTCCCGCACATAGGCCTCGATCTCTGGCATGGCGAAATTGACCGTGTGCAGTTCCTTGCAATAGGGGCAGCCCTTCAGCCCCCAAAGGATGACGAAGCGCTTGCCCTCGCGCGTCGCGGCGGTCAGGTCCTCGCCGAGATCGAGGAAGCTGTCGAGGAACCAGGGCAGCTGGTAGAGACCGGATTCGTCCAATTCGGGCGCGGCCCGCGCGGACCCGGGAAAAAGTGCGGCCGCGGTTCCGGCGAGAATCAGGTGGCGACGGTCGATCATGGGCTTCCTCCCTGTCGTTCTTGATGGGCCGGACCGTCAGCCGATGCGGCCGAGCGCCGGGAATGTCTCGAGCAGCCATTGCGCCACGGCCGGCATGGTCCCGGTCGCCAGCACCAGCCCGGTGATGACCAGAAAGACGCCGGTCGCCTTCTCGACGAGGCCGAGATGTCGCCGGAAACGCCGCATCAGCGCGAGCGACGGCCCGGTGAAGGCCGCCACGACGAGAAACGGCACGCCCAACCCGGCCGCATAGACGGCCAGCAGCAGCCCGCCGCGCCAAGCGGTCTCCTGGTCGGCGGCGAGCATCAGCACGGTGGTCAGGATCGGCCCGACGCAGGGGCTCCAGCCGAACCCGAAGGCCAGCCCGACCAGATAGGCCCCGATCAGGCTCGCCGGCCGCCCGGCGACCGAGAGGCGGGCCTCCCGGTAGAGCAGCGGGATGCGCAGGACCCCGAGGAAATGCAGCCCCATGACGGCGACCACGATGCCGGCCGCGATGGAGAGCGTGCGGATATGGGTGGCGAGCAGCTGCCCGATCAGGCTGGCGGTCGCTCCGAGGGCGATGAAGACGGTCGCGAAGCCGAGCACGAAGGCCATGGCGACCGGCATCAGCCGTCCGGGCCGCGCCGTCCCCTCCCCGTCCCCCCCGCCGCTCTCCAGCGCCGTCCCGGCCAGATAGGCGAGATAGGGCGGCACCAGCGGCAGCACGCAGGGCGACAGGAACGACAGGAGACCGGCCACGAAGGCGGCCGACCAGGTCACATCGAAAGCCATGACGAAGATCCGGAGATGAGGAGCCGGCAAAGGAGGCCGGCACCGGGCGCAGCCTCACGTCCGGCCGGCGATTCCGAGCGCCGCCGGTCTCACGCAGTTCGCCCTCGAAACTATATTCGCTTTTCGTTATAATGCACCATTCGCAGGCCTTCGCAACGCCCGCGCCGCGATTCCGGAGCACGCCAGTGCGCATTCTCTCCCTGCTTCCGCTTCTGGCGGCCCTGCTGGCGGCCTCGCCGGCCGCGGCGTGGGAACTCATCATGGTCGAACGGCCCGGCTGCGCCTGGTGCGCACGCTGGACACGGGAGGTCGGCCCGGTCTACGCCAGGACCGACGAAGGTCGCCGCGCGCCGCTGCGCCGGGTCGACATCGACGCCGCACCGGCCGAGGTGACGTTGAGGGCGCCGCTTCTGTTCACGCCGACCTTCGTGCTCGCCGATCGGGGCCGGGAGATCGGGCGGATCACGGGCTATGCCGATGACGGCATGTTCTGGGGCCTGCTCGGCGCCATGATCGCCAAGGCCGACCGGGCCGCAGACAAGGGTGAGACCGTTCCATGAACCGCATCGTGTCGCTCTCCCTGGAGGAGAAGCTTGCGGACGGCGCCGAGTTCTCCCCGGAGCTCGAGCAGCTGATGCGCCGCGCGCGCGAGGCGAGCGACTTCCTCAAGGCGCTGTCGCACGAGAGCCGGCTGATCGTGCTCTGTCTCCTCGCCGAGAAGGAGCGCTCCGTCTCGGATCTGGAACGGATCCTGTCGCTCCGTCAGCCGACCATCTCGCAGCAGCTCGCCCGCCTGCGCGACGACCGGCTGGTCAAGACCCGGCGCGACGGCAATACGATCTACTACAGCCTCGCCAGCGAGGAGGTCCGTCAGGTCATCGCGCTGGTCTATTCGATCTATTGCAAGCCCGGCCTGTCGGCTGCCGATGCGGGCGACTGAGCAGGCGCCGGGAGGGGCCGGGTGAGCATCGCGGCGGACTGGGCGGGCGGAGCGGCGGGCTTCCTGATCGGGGCCGCCTGCGGCTATGCCATGCGGGCCGGCCGGCTCTGCTCCTTCGGCGCCCTGGAGGATTGGATAACAATCGGCGATGCGCGCCGGCTCAAGGTTTTCGCGCTCGCCTTCGTCATCGCCCTGGTCGGTACCCAGGCGCTGGTCGTCGCCGGTCTCCTCGATCCCGCCCATACCACCTATGTGCCCGCGGCGGTGCCGATCGTCGGCATCGTCTTCGGCAGCCTCGCCTTCGGGGTCGGCATGTCGCTGGTCGGCACCTGTGGGCTCGGCAGTCTGGTCCGGCTCGGCGGCGGCGATCTGCGCAGTCTGGTGGTCGTGCTGGTCTTTGCCGGCATGGCCTATGCGGCGCTGCGCGGCTCGCTGAACGGGGTCCGGATCGACGTGATCGAACGCATCCGCCTGCCGATGCCCGACGGCACCCGCTCCGACTTGCCGGCGCTGATCGAAGCCTGGAGCGGCACGGCCGGCGGCCGGCTTGCCGCGACGGGGCTGCTGGTGGCGCCGCTGATCGTCTGGATCCTGCGCGACCGGCGCCTGCTGCGCACGCCGCGCATGCTCGCCGCCGGGATGACGCTCGGCTTCGGCGTGGTCGCCGGCTGGGCCGCGACCACGCTGCTCGCCGACGAATTCGCCGCCGCGCGGCCGCAGAGCCTGACCTTCGTCGGCCCGGTGGCGCGCGCCGTGCTCGGCCTCGTCATCGGGGCCGGCGACGCAGCCGAATTCGGCGCCGCCAGCGTGTTCGGCGTGATCGCCGGGTCCTGGATCGCCGCGCGGGCGAAGGACCAGTTCCACTGGGAAGCCTTCGACGACCAGCGCGAGATGCGGCGCCACATTGCCGGCGCCGCCCTGATGGGGCTCGGTGGTGTCGCGGCGGGCGGCTGCACCATCGGACAGGGCCTGACGGCCGGCTCCCTGCTGGCCGTCAGCTGGCCTTTCGCGCTCGCCGGCCTCTATCTCGGCGGCCGGTTCGGCATCGCCTTCATCCTCGAGGGCCGTCTCTCCGAGGCCTTGCGCAGCCTCTTCTCGCGCTGACGGCGTGCCGGCGGCCGTCCGGCTTGATACCGATCAAGACACGGATCGGCCGCCTGCTATATTCGTCTTTCATAATATAGCGAGACCGGAGATCGCCATGCTGGAATGGCTCGTGGACGGGGTCGGCGAGGCCGCAGCGGCCGCGATCGGCGGCGCGCTGATCGGCCTCCTGTTCGGGGCCGCAGCCGAGCGGAGCCGTTTCTGTCTGCGCGCTGCAGCGGTCGACTTCTTCCATCTCCGCTTCACCGACCGGATCGCCGTCTGGCTGCTCGCCTTCTCGGCCGCCCTGATCGCGACCCGGCTCGCCTTCGGCTGGGAACTGATCTCGCCCTCGCGCATCCGCCAGCTGTCGGCGCCGATGTCGGTGTCCGGCGCCGTCTTGGGCGGTCTCCTGTTCGGTGCCGGCATGGTTCTGGCGCGGGGCTGTTCCAGCCGCCTGCTGGTCCTGTCGGCGACCGGCAATCTGCGCGCGCTGCTTGCCGGGCTGGTCTTCGCGGTCACCGCGCAGGCCTCGCTGCGCGGAGCGCTGTCGCCGCTGCGCGACTGGATGGCCGGGCTGTGGACGATCGGCGATCCCAAGACGCTCGACGCGCTGGCCGTCTTCGGTCTCAATGAGACCGCCGGCCTGATCATCGGACTGATCTGGTTCGCAGCCGGCCTCGGCTATGCGCTGCGGTCCGGATTGAGGCCGTCGGAATGGCTTGGTGCGATCGGGGTCGGACTGGCGGTCGCCGCCGGCTGGGTCTTCACCAGCGGGCTCGCCGAACTGGCTTTCGACCCGACGCCGGTGCACAGCCTGTCCTTCACCGGCCCGTCGGCCAACACGCTGATGTATGTCCTCAACCGCCCGGCCCTGCCGGATTTCGATACCGCCCTGGTGCCGGGCGTCTTTGCCGGCGCGTTTCTCGCCGCCTGGCTCGGCGGCACGCTGCGCCTGGAGGGATTCGAGGGCGGCCGGTCCATGCGCCGCTATCTCGCCGGCGCGGTGATGATGGGCTTCGGCGGCATGCTGGCCGGCGGCTGCGCGGTCGGGGCCGGCGTCTCCGGCGCCGCGGTCTTCGCCACCGTCGCCTGGATCACGTTGGTCGCCATGTGGGTCGGCGCCGGCCTGACCGACCGCCTGCTTTCCCAACCCGAAGGCGCCGCCGCGCCGTCCGCGCCGCAATCCCAGGTCAAATCCTCCGGAGCGGCGTGAGGCTCCTTGAATTTTAGATCTTTCGAATATACTTTCTAATAAGAAGCGGCGACCATCTTTGCGAAGACCCGGGCCGGCCGCGCGGCCGCATGTAGGCCGATTTGACGAGAGCGCCATGACGTCCATTCCGGCTACGGAGCCGACGCTCTGCGATGCGACCGCCTGGGATCTGGACCGTCTCGAAGGCAAGGCCGACCGTGCCGCGCGCCTGCTCGACGCACTCGGCCACACCAAGCGCCTGATGGCGCTGTGTCGTCTGATGGACCAGGAAATGTCGGTCGGCGCCTTGGCGGACGCGGTCGGGTTGACCCAGTCGGCACTGTCGCAACATCTCGGCCGGCTGCGCGATCTCGGCATCGTCGCGACCCGGCGCGAGAGCCAGACCATCTACTATCGGCTCGCCTCCGACGAGGTCCGCCGCCTGATCGCCGTCCTCTATGACATCTACTGCCGTTGAGGGACCTGTCATGACCCATGTCACCTGCCCGAGCTGCCAAGCCGTCAACCGCATCCCCGAGGACCGTCTGGCAGCCGACTGGCGCCAGGCCAAATGTCCGAAATGCGGAACGTCGCTCTTTCCGGGCAAGCCGGTCGACGCGACCGGCGAGGCGCTGCATCGCGCGATCGAACGCTCGGACATCCCCGTCGTGGTCGACTTCTGGGCGGCCTGGTGCGGACCCTGCCGGATGATGGCGCCGCAATTCGCGGAAGCCGCCGCTGCGGCCGGCCCGAAGGCGCGCTTCCTCAAGCTCGACACCGATGCCGAGCCGGAAGCCTCCGCGGCCTTCGGCATCCGCTCGATCCCGACCATGATCCTGTTCAAGGGCGGCCGCGAGATGGCACGCCAGTCCGGCGTGATGAGCGCCGGGCAGATCGCCCAATGGATCGCCCGGGCATCCTGACTGCGTGATGGCGGCTGCGCCTCAAACCGCCCGGCCACCGGCCGGCAACCGACCCGGCGCCGCCGTCATTCCGGCCGGCAGATCTCGTCCCGCATCATGCCGACGACGGTCCGGGCGGCGAGCGCACCGATGACCGCCGTCGTCAGTGCGGCGAGACCGAAGCCGGCACCGACATGGGCGGCCGAGCCGGCCAGTTCGCCATAGACGAAGGTCGCCACCGTGAGGGCCGCCAGCGGGAAGGAATAGGCCCACCAGGACATGGCGAAACCGACCTGACGCAGGCGGCCGGCCTGGGTCAGTACCACCAGGGCGAACAGGACGGCGGCGTAGTAGAGGATGCGTCCGAACGGGTCGAGGCCGCCGCCGAGTCGCGTCCAGGAGAGGAAGGCCACGGCCGGCGGCGCGACCAGGATGGCGAGCGTCGGCAGCAGCCGGTCCGGCATCGGCGGGTGGAAGATCAGCCGGTTGAACACCAGCGTCAGCAGGATCAGCCAGAAGACCAGCCCGACCGAGAGAAAGAACCAGGAGACCTCGAGCGCGCCATAGCCGACGCCCGCGATCGGCACCAGGACGTTGCCGACGGCGGGGATGAACCAGGCCGGCGTCAACTGGGGGGTCTCGAAGGCGCGATGGCCGATCCAGACCGAAACCACCGAGAGACTGCCGATCAGTTGCAGGGTGGCGCCGGCGGCCCAGAGCGGCTGGGCCAGGGACGGCACCGCCGCCTGCAGAGCCGTGCCGAGCAGGATCAGCGAGATCGCCGCCGCCGGAAAGAAGGCCATCCGCACCGGATGGCGCCATTCGGCAGCGACCATGTCGGGATGCCGTACGACCTTCAGCGCATAGGTCGCGGCGATTGCGGCGAAGACCAGCAGCGCCACCGCGGCGACCGCCGTGCCGGCCACCGGTGCCCGGCCGAGCGCATGCTCCGCCCGGGTCACCGCCAGCGCCAGGCCCGAAAGCCCCATCACGGTCGCGAAGAAGACGACCGGGAAATGGGCAAGTCTCGAATGCGCCACGGCAAGTGCGGTCATGGTTCCCTCGGTCGCAGAAGAGCCGGCAGCCCGGTGCATCCACCCGGCGCCGGCGCCATTGTTTCACATCAGTTGCGACCGTGCGCCGTCGAAATGCGGCATGGCAGGCCGCGCCGCGGCGCCCGGCGCCTGAGGTCGGACGTCGTGGATCCGGTCAGACCTCTTCCTCGATCTTGACCGCCTTCAGCTTGTCGATGCCGAGGGCCTGCAGGGCGAGGCGCTCGTAGAAGGGCTCGGATTTGCCGATCCGGATCTTGCGCAGGAAGTAGCGTTCGAAGCCGATCTTGGCGGCATGGACCCAGCGGCCCGACGAGGACCAGTTGACGTTGCGCGGCGGGATCTGCGGCTGGGCCACGAAGGCGACGCCGCCGTCGCCGAAATCAGCCAGACAGACAGCGTTCCAGGTCGCCTCGGCATCCGGTTCGCGCCCCTCAACCAGACGGGCGATATTGTGGGCGGTGGCCGTCACCATGCTTTCGATCATGAAGCCGGTCTTCGGCACGCCGACCGGAACCGCCGTCTTGCCGACCGGCGGGATGGCGACGCAGACGCCGACCGAGAACACGTTGCGGAAGGTCGGATTGCGCTGGTGCTTGTCGGCCAGGATGAAGCCGCGCGGATTGGTCAGGCCGTCGATGCCGCGGACCGCAGGCACGCCGCGGAAGGCCGGCAGGATCATCGAGTAGGCGAAGGGAAGCTCGTGCGACGCCTTCGGGGCGCCGTCGTCGGTCAATTCGGAGATCAGCATCCGACCCGCCTCGACCCGATCGATCTTGGCGTTGCAGATCCATTTGACGTGATGCTGACGCATCTCGCTTTCGAGCAGGGTCTTGGTGTCGCCGACGCCGTCCAGGCCGAGATGGCCGACATAGGGCTCGGCGGTGACGAAGGTCATCGGCACCCGGTCGCGCACCTTGGCGTCGCGCAGCGCCTTGTCGAGAACGAAGGCGAATTCGTAGGCCGGCCCGTAGCAGGAGGCGCCC
Organism: Prosthecodimorpha staleyi; assembly: GCF_018729455.1. Taxonomy (NCBI): domain Bacteria; kingdom Pseudomonadati; phylum Pseudomonadota; class Alphaproteobacteria; order Hyphomicrobiales; family Ancalomicrobiaceae; genus Prosthecodimorpha; species Prosthecodimorpha staleyi. The sequence goes on from NZ_JAHHZF010000004.1 coordinate 81,666, forward strand.
TGGGCGGCCCCGATGATGACCGGACCCGGCGCCTTGACCAGGCGGTCGAAGGCCTGCTTGGCCATCAGGGCGTGGTCGACCTGGCAGATCGACTGGGTGTGACCGTCGGGACCGAGCCCCTCGATCTCGTCGAAGGCGAGATCCGGACCCGTCGCGACGACCAGATAGTCGTAGTCGACGGAGGACCCATCGGTCAGTTCGATGCGGTTTTCCGCCGGATGCAGCCGAGCGGCGCCCTGCGGATGAAGCCGGATGTCGCGCTTGGCGAAGACCGGCGCCAGATCCGCCTCGATCGCCTCCCGGTCGCGCCAGCCGACGGCGACCCAGGGATTGGACGGGACGAAGGAGTATTTCGAGCCCTTGTTGACGACGGCGATCTCGTGCTGCGGCCCGAGGATGTCCCTCAGTTCGTAGGCCATGATGACGCCGCCGAGACCGGCGCCGAGGACTGCGACCCTTGCCATGCTGATCCTCCCGTGTTCCGGCATTCGGTGGTCCGTGCCGGTCCGCGACCGCTTTGCCCTTGCGATCTTCAATATCACATTATATTAGTGAATACGAAAATACAAACTAAAAAGGAGCCCGCGATGTTCGGTTTCGGTCGCCGTCCGACAGGTCACAGCCTCACGCCTCAGGATGCCCACGCGCAGGCGGTGTCGGGGCAGATTACGCTGGTCGATGTCCGCGAGGACGGCGAATGGCGGCAGGGCCATATCGCCGGTGCCATCCACATGCCGCTGTCGCGGTTGCGCGACCTTGCCGGCACCCTTCCCGGAGGACGCCCCGTCGTCTTCTATTGTCTTTCCGGGGCCCGATCGGCCCAGGCCATCACGGTTTGCCGTGCGCTCGGCTTCGCACACGATACCCATATGGCGGGCGGCATTTCGGCGTGGCGGGCCCACGGCCTGCCGCTGGCCCGTTGACAAGGCCGCTTCTTTTTCCCGATCGCATGATACGGTGAGGGTTGAATTATTTTCGTACATGCGTATTTTCTAAATTACAAAACGAAAGGGTCTCCCATGACGCTCGACCGCATCATCCTCGCCTTCGCCGGAGCCATGGTGCTCCTGTCCGTGATCCTGACCGTCCTGGTCCATCCGCAGTTTATCTGGCTGACGGTCTTCGTCGGCCTGAATATGGTCCAGTCCGCCTTCACCGGCTTCTGTCCGGCCGCCATGGTCTTCAAGGCTCTCGGCGTGAAGCCCGGCTGCGCCTTCTGATCGGGGGACTTCGATGCGCCTGGCCCTTGCCGCACTGTCCGCCGCTTCCCTGGTCCTGGCCGGCCTCGTCCTGGCAGGCCCCACCCCGACGCGGGCCGGTTCCCTGAAGATCGAACCCGTCACGGTGCCGGAATGGAAGGCCGTCTACGGCCGCGTCGAGGCGCGCGATACGATCCCGGCGCGCGCCCGGGTCGGCGGCACCCTGACCGAACTGCTCGTCTCCGAGGGCGACGCGGTCAAGGCCGGGCAGCGCATCGCCATCGTCCATGACGACAAGATCGCCTTCCAGGTCTCCGCGCTCGATTCCCAGCTGAAGGCGATCGTCGCCCAACTGCAGAATGCCGAGACCGAACTCGCCCGAACCCAGTCCCTGGTCGACCGGGGCGTCGCCACGGCGCAGCGTCTCGACCAGTTGCGCACCCAGGCCGACGTGTTCCGCAACCAGATCGCCTCGACCGAGGCGCAACGCCTCGTCATCGTGCAGCAGGGCACCGAAGGCAACGTGCTGGCGCCTGCCGACGGCAAGATCCTGACCGTGCCGGTCACCCGCGGCGCTGTCCTGCTGCCGGGCGAGACGGTGGCGACGATCGGCGCGGGCGGCTTCTTCCTGCGCCTGGCGATCCCAGAACGCCACGCGCCGCTTCTGAAGGAGGGCGCCGGCCTGACGGTGGAGACCGACACCGGCCCGGCGACCGGCCGGCTGGTCAAGCTCTATCCGCAGATCGGCAACGGCCGGATCGTCGCCGATGTCGAGGTCCAGGGCCTGCCGACCCTGTTCGTCGACGCGCGCGTGCTGGTCCGCGTCCCGATCGGAATGCGCAAGGTGACGATGATCCCGGCCGCGGCGATCGTCCATCGCTCCGGGCTCGATTTCGTGACCGTGCGGCTGCCCAGCGGGCCGGTCGAACGCACGGTCGTGATCGGCGAGCGCGACGGCGACAAGGTCGAAATCCTGACCGGCCTCGCGGCTGGCGACGAGGTGGTCACACCATGAAGCTCGGCCTTGCCGGCGGGCTGACGCGGGCCTTCATCGGTTCCGCGCTGACCCCCCTGTTCCTGCTCGCCGCTCTCGCCATGGGTCTGGTCGCCCTCGTCACGCTGCCGCGCGAGGAGGAGCCACAGATCTCCGTGCCGATGGTCGACATCCGCGTCTCGGCGCCCGGATTGAGGGCCGAGGATGCGGTCAAGCTGGTCACCGAGCCGCTCGAGACCATCGTCCGGGCGATTTCGGGCGTCGATCACGTCTATTCGCAGACCCGCGACGACGGCGCCCTGGTCACCGCCCGCTTCCTGGTCGGCACCCCGGCCGACGCGGCCATCCTGCGCGTGCACGAGAAGCTGCGCGCCAACATGGACCGCATCCCGGTCGGCATCCCGGAACCGCAGATCGTCGGCCGCGGTATCGACGACGTGGCGATCGTCTCCCTGACGCTGGCCCCGAAGCCGGAGGCCGCCGCCGGCGTGACCGCGGCCGACCTCACCCGCATCGCCCGCGAATTGCGCACCGAGATCGCCAAGATCGACGATGTCGGGCTGACCTATCTGGTCGGCGAGACCGGCGACGCGATCCGCATCGCGCCGAATCCCGACAAGCTCGCACTCTACGGCGTCACCCTGCAGCAGCTTTCCGCCAAGGTGAAGGCCGCCAACCGTGCGGTTCCGACCGGGCTGGTGCGCAGCCAGGCCGGCCAGATCGACGTCATCGCCGGCGAGACGCTGCAGACGCCGGCCGCTGTCGGCAACCTGCTCCTGACGACACGCGACGGCCGTCCGGTCTATGTCCGCGACGTGGCCGACGTGGCCTTCGTCTCCGATACGGCCGACCTTCATGTCGCCCATGTCGCGCGCGGGCCGGACGGCGTCGCCGTCCGCGTGCCGGCGGTCACGCTGGCGGTCGCCAAGCGTGCCGGCGCCAATGCGGTGACGGTCGCCGAGGCGATCCTGGAGCGGGTGCACGGGCTGACCGGCAGCCTCATCCCGAAGGGGATCGAGGTCGCGGTGACGCGCGACTATGGCGAGACCGCCAACGAGAAGGCGAACGAGCTCCTGTTCCATCTGGGGCTCGCCACGCTGTCGATCATCGCGCTGGTCTGGTTCTCGATCGGCCGGCGCGAGGCGCTGGTGGTCGCGGTGGTGATCCCGGTCACCATCCTGTTGACCCTCTTCGCCGCACGGCTGATGGGCTATACGCTCAACCGCGTCTCGCTGTTCGCCCTGATCTTCTCGATCGGCATCCTGGTCGACGACGCCATCGTGGTGATCGAGAACATCGCCCGCCACTGGGGCATGAAGGACGGCCGCTCGCGGCGCGATGCCGCCATCGAGGCGGTCGCGGAGGTCGGCAACCCGACCATCGTGGCGACCCTGACGGTGGTCGCGGCCCTGCTGCCGATGCTCTTCGTCAGCGGCATGATGGGCCCCTATATGAGCCCGATCCCGTCGAACGCCTCGGCGGCGATGATCTTTTCCTTCTTCGTCGCCGTGACGGTCACGCCCTGGCTGATGCTCAAGGTCGCCGGCAAGGCGCCGCTGCACGGGCATGACGCCCATGACGGCGCCGGCGGTCGGCTGGGACGGCTCTATGCCGGCGTCGCCCGGCCGATTCTCGCCTCCAAGGCGGCGAGTTGGGTGTTCCTGCTCGCCGTCGGCGCCGCAACCCTCGGCTCCCTGGCGCTGTTCTACACCAAGGACGTGACCGTCAAGCTGCTGCCCTTCGACAACAAGTCGGAACTGGCGGTGGTCATCGACCTGCCGGAAGGCGCATCGGTGGAGGCGACCGACGCCGCCGCCCAGGCGATCGCCAAGGTGGCGCTCGGCATGAAGGAGGTCGTCTCGGTCCAGACCCATGCCGGCACGGCCGCGCCGTTCAACTTCAACGGCCTCGTCCGGCACGCCTATCTACGGGCCGAGCCGCAGCTCGGCGATGTCCAGCTCAACCTCAAGCCCAAGGCCGAACGGACCCGCTCGAGCCACGAGATCGCGCTCGACCTGCGCCGCCAGATCGCCGCCGTGCCGGTACCGGCCGGAACGTCGCTGAAGGTGGTCGAACCGCCGCCGGGTCCGCCCGTCATGGCGACCCTGCTCGCCGAGATCTACGGCCCCGATGCCGAGACCCGGCGGCGCACCGCCGACAAGGTCGCGGCGGCCTTCCGGTCGGTGCCCTTCGTGGTCGATGTCGACGACAGCTACGGCATGCCGGCACGACGCATCCGGGCGACGCTGTCGGCCGACGACATCGAGTATTTCCGCGTCGAGGAGGGCGACGTGCTCGACACGCTCGCGATCCTGAACGGTTCGACCACGGTCGGCTACTCGCATCGCGGCGGCGGCCGGGCCGCCATCCCGATCGTGCTCGCGCGCCCCAAGGGCGACCGGGTCATGGACGAACGCGCCCTGACCACGCCGATCCCGGCCAATGTCCTGCCCGGCGACCGCGGCGTTGTCGAACTCGGCGACGTGATCCGGTTGAACGACGAGACCGCGAGCTATCCGGTGTTCCGCCACAACGGCCGGGCCGCCGAGATGGTCACGGCGGAGCTCGCCGGTGCCTATGAGGCCCCGCTCTACGGCATGCTCGCCGTCCAGGAGGCGCTCCACCGGCAGGACTGGACCGGGCTGGAGAAGCCGCGCATCGCGTTGCACGGCCAGCCGGCCGACGAGAGCCGTCCGGTGCTGCTCTGGGACGGCGAGTGGGAGGTGACCTGGGTCACCTTCCGCGACATGGGTGCCGCCTTCATGGTGGCGATGCTCGGCATCTACATCCTGGTCGTCGCCCAGTTCGGCTCCTTCAAGCTGCCGCTGGTCATCCTGACCCCGATCCCGCTCACCTTCATCGGCATCCTGGGCGGCCACTGGCTGTTCCATGCGCCGTTCACGGCGACCTCGATGATCGGCTTCATCGCGCTTGCCGGCATCATCGTGCGCAACTCGATCCTCTTGGTCGACTTCGTCCGCCACGCCCCGCGCGAGGAGACGGTCGCCACGCCCGAGGGTCCGGTCACGCGGGCGCGGCCGCTCGCCGACATCCTGATCGAGGCCGGCGCGATCCGGTTCAAGCCGATCCTGCTGACCGCCCTGGCGGCCATGATCGGCGCGGCCGTGATCCTGACCGACCCGATCTTCCAGGGCCTCGCCCTGTCGCTGCTGTTCGGCCTCGCCTCCTCGACGCTGCTGACCGTGCTGGTCATCCCGGCCATCTACCGGGTGCTCCGGACCTGACGACGCTCTCGTCGGTTCCGGCGATCCGGGCGGCCTCGCGCGCCGTCCGGCCGCCTCAGCCGATCGAGGCGGCCGAAAGCCGGGTCACGCCGGCCCGCTCCATGTCCACCCAGGCCCGGGCGAGCGAGCCGCCGGTATCGATCGCCCGGCAGGCCTCTTCGATCACGATCGTGCGGAAGCCGGCCTCCGCCGCGTCGATCGCACTCCAGGCGACGCAGAAATCGGTGGCGAGACCGACGCAATAGACGGTCTCGATGCCGCGCTCGCGCAGGTAGCCGGCCAGACCCGTGCGCGTCGTCCGATCCGCCTCGCGGAAGGCCGAATAGCTGTCGACGGCCGGGTGGCAGCCCTTGCGGATGATCATCTGCGCCTGCGGCAGGTCGAGCCCGGCGGCCAGTTCGGCGCTGTCCGTCCCCTGCACGCAGTGATCCGGCCAAAGCACCTGGGTGCCGTAGGCAAGCTCGACGGTCTCGAACGGCGCCTTGCCGGGATGGCTGGACGCAAAGGAGATGTGCCCCGCCGGGTGCCAGTCCTGGGTCAGCACGACCTGGGCGAAATGCCGGCCGAGGGCATTGATCACCGGGATGACGGCATCGCCGTCGGGCACCGCCAGGCTGCCGCCCGGCAGGAATCCGTTCTGCACGTCGACGACCAGGAGCACGCTGTTCGAATCGGGAACCATGACGGCCTCGCGGTCTGGGCAAAGGGAGGCCGGCAGGCTGACCGGTCCGCCCGCCGCGATCAAGCCTTCAGAGAGCGGACCACGGTCTCGATGACCGAAGCCCGCCGACGCGCGCGTACCTCCGGGTCGGTCAGGTCGCGCTTGAAGATGCGCGAGAAGGTGTAGCGGTTGGAGACGTTGAAGATGCACAGCGCGCTGATCGTCTGGTGCAGGTCGATCTCGTCGATGCCCGGCCGGAACACGCCTTCGGCGACGCCGCGGGAGTAAATCGAGCGGATGGTGTCGATCACCGAGACATTCAGGTCCTGCAGGATGCGCGACGAGCCGAGATGCGCGCCGTAGTGGATGTTCTCGGTCATGACGATGCGGACGAACTGCTCGTTGTCGTTCTGGAAGTCGAAGGTGAAGCCGACCAGCGCCCGGATCGCGTCCTCGGGCGAGAGATGATCGAGCTTCAGTTCCGCCTCGCGGGCGCGGATGCTCTTGTAGGCCTCCTCCAGAACGGCGACGAACAGCCCCTCCTTGTCGCCGAAATAGTAGTAGATCATCCGCTTCGAGGTTTCGGTCCGGGCGGCGATCTCGTCGACGCGGGCGCCCGTGAAGCCCTTCTCGGCGAATTCCCGGCTGGCAATGTCGAGAATGTTGCGGCGGGTATTCTCCGGATCGTTGGCGCGCAGGGCCGGGCCGCGGGCGGCCGGCCTGTCCCGCCCCGCGCCCTTGTCCCCGTCAGGCACTCCCCCGTCAGGCACTCCGCCGTCCTTCATCAACCAACTCCTCTGCGGAATGCCGGCTCCCGGTCGGCTTGTCCGCCACATCGCCCGCCCGCATGCCCCGGCTGTCGGCATGCCCGGCCGTCGGGCCGGAGCCGGCCCCCCACCCGATGCGAGACCGACGCACCGCCTACCGTATCGATGCGCGGGACAGTAGCGCATGTTCGCAAGTTTCGGGATCGCCCCGAACGGGCGGATCGCGGCATCTGAATCGATGCAATCTTGACATACTAACCGGTTCGTACATAGTCCGACCCGTCGGATCCGCCAGGGTCCGGGCTGCGCAAGGGCCCCGGCAACGGATCGGCCATGCACCCGGATGAAGGATCGGACGCTCGAAGACCTGCGCCAGACGGGTCCGGACGCCACATACCGGGTCGAGGACATGCCCTTGCCGTCATCCGCTGCCGAACGCCCCGCGACGGGTCCGTCTACCGAACGCGCGCCCCTGCGCGCGCCGTCCTTCGTGGTCGGATTGGTCGGACGCGGCATCCAGCTCTCGAAGACGCCAGCCATGCACGAGCGCGAGGCCGACCAGCTCGGGCTGCGTTACGTCTATCGCCTGATCGATTTCGACCGCCTCGGTCTCCCCGACAGCGAACTCGGCGGCATCCTTGCGGCCGCGCGCCGGCTCGGCTTTGCCGGCCTCAACGTGACGCACCCGTTCAAACAGGCGGTCATCGCCCATCTCGACGGTCTCTCCGACGACGCCCGGGAGCTCGGCGCTGTCAACACTGTCGTGTTCGAGGGCGATCGTGCCATCGGCCACAACACCGATTGGTGGGGCTTCGCCGAGAGCTTCCGGCGCAACATGCCCGGACAATCCCTCGAATCGGCCATCCTGTTCGGCGCCGGCGGGGCCGGCGTGGCGGTCGCCCACGCACTCATGACGCTCGGGACCGGCCGGTTGACCGTCGTCGACACCGATCCGGCCCGGGCCGCCGGACTGGCCGGTGATCTGTGCGCTCGTTTCGGTGCCGGACGGGCCGAGGCGGGCTCGGCCGCGGATGCCGCGCGCAGCGCCGGCATCGTCAACGCGACGCCGGTCGGCATGGCCAAATATCCCGGCTTGCCGCTGCCGGAGGCGCTGATCCGGCCCGACCACTGGGTCGCCGACATCGTCTACTTCCCGCTCAAGACCGAGCTTCTGGCGACGGCGCGCGCCAAAGGCTGCCGGATTCTCGCCGGCGGCGGGATGGCGGTCTTCCAGGCCGTCGGCGCCTTCCGGCTATTCACCGGAGCCGAACCCGATCCCGATCGGATGCAGGCCCATTTCGACGTTCTATGATCCAGGGCAAGACCCGGGGATCGAGATTGCGGCCGCGATCCCCAGGGCTTAACGAAGAGCCGCTGACAACCAAGCAAGAACCCAAGGAGGAAGCCCGATGACCGTACTTTCCCGCCGCTCGCTTCTGCAGGCCTCCCTCGCCGGCGCCGCCGTTGCCGGCTTCGGCCTTTCGAGCGCCCGCGCCCAGGCGGACAAGCCGCTTTTGCGCATGTCGGCGCCGCTGACCCCGACCGACCAGCGCGCGATCGGCCTCGAGAAGCATTTCGGCCCGGCCGTGGCCGGCTTCGCCACCTACCAGCCGCACTACAACGCGACGCTGTTCAAGCAGGGCACCGAGCTCGAGGCGATCGCCCGCGGCAACCTCGAAATGTCGATCACCTCGGCGCAGGAACTGGCCACCCTGATCCCGGCCTGGTCGATCTTCACCGCCGGCTACCTGCTGCGCGACGCCGAGCACCAGAAGAAGGTGTTCGCCTCCGACCTGATGGACGGCCTGAAGAAGACCACCGAGGACAAGCTCGGCGTCAAGCTGCTCTCGGTCATGTATCTCGGCCGCCGCCAGCTCAACCTGCGCACCGAGAAGGAGATCAAGACGCCCGAGGATCTCGCCGGCATGAAGCTGCGCATGCCGAATTCGGAAGCCTGGCTGTTCCTCGGCAAGGCGCTCGGCGCCAACCCGCTGCCGATGGCCTTCACGGAGATCTATACCGCACTGCAGACCGGCGCCATCGACGGCCAGGACAACCCGCTGCCGACCGACAAGGACTCCAAGTTCTACGAGGTCACCAAGCAGATCGTCCTGACCAGCCATCTGGTCGACCAGAACTATCTCGCCTTCTCCAAGAAGGTCTGGGACAAGTTCACCCCCGACCAGCAGGCGACCGTCCAGAAGGCCGCCGACGCCGCCGCCGAGGCCGCGCGCCAGGCCCAGCTGAAGCTCGAGGACGATCTGGTCGACTTCTTCAAGCAGCAGGGCCTCAAGGTCTATGCGCCCGACGTTGCCGCCTTCCGCAAGAAGGTTCAGGCCGACTACCTGACCTCCAAATTCGCGAAGGACTGGCCGGCGGGTCTGGTCGACAAGATCAACGCCATCCAGTGACGGCCCGAAGGCGGGGCTGGCCCAATGCCCGCCCCGCCGGAGGCATGGTCCCTGACCGGTTGCCGCTGAACGGACCCGGACCGGACAGGGACGCGATGCCATGCGGCGGTCCCCGTCTGCGCTGAAGCGGATGGGGGCCGCCGTCCTATCGGCTGTGGCCAAGGGAGGGGAACCGGCCATGCGGGCGGTCATGCATTTTCTGCACAAGCGGGCCGAGAACGTGCTCGTCATCCTGATGGCGGTCATGTTCGCCGCCTTCATCGTCCAGATCGGTTCGCGCTACGTCTTCAATGCGCCGGTCGACTGGGCCTACGAGGTCATCCTCGACACCTGGCTCTGGGCCGTGTTCTGGGGCGCGGCCTTCCTGCTCGACGACCGCGACCACGTGAAATTCGACGTGATCTACAATGCCGGCCGCGAGCGGACCCGGCGCATCTATGCGCTGATCAGCGCGGTCCTCCTCGCCGGCGGCTTCCTGGCCTCGGTGCCGGCCACCTGGGACTACATCTCCTTCAAGGCGATCCGGTCGAGCGACATGCTCGGCATCCGGCTCGACTACCTGTTCTCGGTCTATCTGGCCTTTCTGGCCGGGATGATCGTGCGCTACGCGATCCGCGCGGTCCGGCTGGCCAAGGGGGCGCCGATGTCGGCCTTCGAGCGGGAGGACTCCCTATGAGCCCCGCCTTCTACTGGTGCATCGCGCTGCTGTTCGGCCTCGCCGGCATCGGCGCGCCCGTCGCGCTGTCGATGATCGTTTCCTCGATCCTCTACCTGTTCCTGAAGGGACAGGATGTCGGGCTTGCCGCCGAGCAGATGATCCAGGGCATCTACGACAGCTTCCTGCTGCTCGCCATTCCGCTGTTCATCACCGCCGCGAACATCATGAACGCGGGCACGATCTCGGAACGGCTGCTGAAGTTCTGCCTCGCCCTGGTCGGCCGCTTCCGCGGCGGGCTCGGCCATGTCAACGTCGTCGCCAACATGATCTTCGCCGGCATGTCGGGCTCGGCGGTGGCCGATGCGGTCGGGCTCGGCAAGATCATCATCGAGATGATGCGGCGGGAGAACCGCTATTCGGCCGGCTATGCCGCGGCGATCACGGCGGCCGCCTCGACCATCGGCCCGATCATCCCGCCATCGATCCCGATGGTCATGTATGCGCTGATCTCGGACACCTCGATCGGCTATCTGTTCCTCGGCGGCTTCATCCCCGGCATCATGATGGGCATCGCCCTGATGATCCTGAACGCCCGGATGGCGCGGATCGAGAATGTCCCGCTCGAAGTGCCCGTGCCGCGCGCGGAACTGCCGCGCCTGACGCTGCGTGCCTTCCCGGCACTGATGATGCCGGTCATCCTGCTGTTCGGCATCTATGGCGGGGCGACCACGCCGACCGAGGCCGCCGCCATCGCGGCGCTCTATGCGCTGATCCTGGCGACCTTCTTCTACCGCGCGGTCAGCTTCGGCACGCTCTATTCGGTGTTCCTGGAGAGCGGCCGGGCGACCGCCTCCGTCGGCCTGGTCATCGGCGCCTCGCTGATCTTCAACTACATCGTCGCCGCCGAGAACATCCCGGCCCAGGTCTCCGCGCTGATGAAGGGGCTCGACGTCTCGCCGCTGGTCTTCCTGCTCGGCGTCAACGTCCTGTTCCTGATCCTCGGCTGCCTGCTCGATGCGACCACCATCATCCTGGTGATCATTCCGCTGTTCATCCCGACCTGCAAGGCGCTCGGGATCGACATGGTCCATTTCGGCGTCACCGCCGTCGTGAATTGCATGATCGGCCTGATCACGCCGCCCTACGGGGTGCTGCTGTTCGTCATCAACGCGATCACGGGCATTCCGCTCCGGACCATCATCAAGGCGATCTGGCCCTATATCGGGGTCCTGGGGATCGCGCTCCTGATCATGCTCCTGGTGCCGCAGACGGTCCTGTTCCTGCCGCGTCTATTCGGCTACGTCGGCTGACGGAACACCGCACGAAAACAAGCGGCGGCCGGATCGCTCCGGCCGCCGCTTTCGTTTCGCCGATCCCCGACAGGATCAGAACGGAATGTACTTCTGAACGCATTCCATGACGCTCTCCATCGGGCCGGTCGTCTCGCCGAAGGCGTAGCGCCAGGTCTTGCCGCCGCCCTGGATGGTCACGGTGTCGGCATCGGCCAGGAGCTCGTAGTGGCCGGTGCCCTTAGGCTCAGAGAGGGACAGCCACTCCACGCCCTCGGGATCCGTGGTGGCGACGGCGACGCCCTTGACCGTGTTGCGGGTGTTGTACTTCTTCGACGAGAAGGTGTAGCTGACCGGCACCTGCCGGCCGAGCGCCCCGGTGGACTCGCCCATGAAGTCGATCAGCAGGGACTTGCCGTTGAGGCGGAAGCGGATGGCCGTCTCGGACGCCAGGATCCGCGTCGTCGAGCAGAACAGGACCTTGCCGCGCGGATCGCGCTTGAAATACTCGATCGTCCAGGGACCTGCCGTGGCGTATTCCTCGCGGATGCCCGTCGGCTGGCCGGCCGCCGGCGCACCGCCCTGCTGGCCCTGGAACCCGCCCTGGGCCTGGCCGAAGCCCTGCCCCTGACCGCCGCCCTGGGCCTGGCCGAACCCTTGCGCCTGCCCGAAACCTTGAGCCTGACCGCCGCCCTGCGCCTGCCCGAAGCCCTGCTGGGTCTGGCCGAACCCGCCGGACGGCGGCCGGGGCGGCGCGGCGGCGGCCTGGCCGCCGCCGGTCGACACCGCGATGCACTCGCTGAGCGCGGTCAGCACGGTGGTCATGCCGTTCAAGGTCCAGCGATAGCTGGCGATGCCGTTGGGGACGCCCGGACCGGTCAGGTCGACCATCATCTGACCGCGATGGGCCGAGACGGTCTGCACCATGGCATCCGGCATGGCGAACCAGACCCGCCCGCCGGTGCCGCCGACCGGGAGGGGGATGTTCGGCCCGCGCTCGAACAGAAAGGTCGCCTGGACGGGGCCACCGCGGATGCCCGGATCGGGCACCGACACGGTGTAGAGGCCTTGGGGCGTCACGGCGAAGCGCAGCATGGTCGGACCCGGCCCCATCGAGGCGGTGCACCGGTTGAACTGTCCCTTCTCGTAAATCTGCAGGATCGCGAAGGATCCGACCCGGGTATAGTCCACCTGCTGATAGCCCGGCTGGCCAAACGCCGGCATCGCCGCCGTCGCCAACAGCGGCAGACCCAGCGCCGCCGCCCCCCATCTCGACATCACGCACTCTCCTCTTGACCCGGCGACCGCGTCCGGCCGCTTCCCCGTCGGTAAACGAACTCCGCACGAACTCGGGCCGGACAATGCCGGATGGACCGCGGAACAGCAAGCCTTACGGTTGCAAGTACATGATGTTTCTGATCAATCTGGAATCGCCCGAAGGTGTCCCGATTTCCGGATTGTAAATGATCGACTGCGACCCGCCCGACGGGCAGCACACAGGTGCCGGGCCCAGGACCGAGATTTGACTATTTTCTGATCAAATCAAGAAATATGCGCAATGTTTGTGCACCATCAAGGCAGCCGTGGTCACGGCTCCGGCCCGGCCCCGTGCGACGGCCGACACGACGGCATCTGCGCCCGCCCGGACCGATCCATCAGGAGTTTTCCGAATTCTCCCGCGCCCCGCGCCGCTCGCACAGCCGGCGTCGGCCCTCCGGACGGCGGTCCCGGTCGCGCGCGCCCCGCCCGGCACGCTTCTTGAAGACCGCATGTCCGAGCCTAGCCTCATCAACAGCCCGAAGGTCCGATATGGTCACCAGCGTTCTTTCGAAATCCTTCGCCGCCGGCATGCTTCTGCTCGGCTCGACCGTCCTGGCCTCGGCCGGCGGCACCCTGCGCGTCGGCATGACCGCGTCGGACATCCCGCTGACCACCGGCCAGACCGACAATGGCGGCGAGGGCATGCGCTTCCTCGGCTATACGGCCTATGATTCGCTGATCGAGTGGGATCTGACCGCCTCGGACAAGCCGTCGACCATCATCCCGGGCCTCGCCACCTCCTGGACGGTCGACGCCACCGACAAGACCAAGTGGACCTTCAAGCTCCGTCCGGGCGTCAAGTTCCATGACGGCAGCGCGTTCAATGCCGACACCGTCGTCTGGAATTTCGAAAAGCTGCTCAACAAGGATGCCGCCCAGTTCGATCCGCGCCAGTCGGCGCAGGGCCGTTCGCGCATCCCGGCGGTGGCCAGCTACAAGGTGATCGATCCGCTGACCGTCGAGATCGTCACCAAGACCCCCGACGCCACCCTGCCCTACCAGCTCGCCTGGATCATGATGTCCTCCCCGGCCAACTGGGAAAAGCAGGGCAAGAGCTGGGACAACTACGCCAAGAGCCCGTCTGGCACCGGCCCGTGGAAGATCGTGTCCTTCGTCCCGCGCGAGAAGGCCGAGATGGTCCCGAATCCCGACTATTGGGACAAGACCCGCGTGCCGAAGCTCGACAAGCTGGTCGTCGTGCCGCTGCCGGAACCGTCCGCCCGCGTCGCCGCGCTCCGGTCCGGCCAGGTCGACTGGATCGAGAATCCGGCGCCCGATACGGTGCCGTCGCTGAAGTCCGCCGGCTTCAAGATCGTCACCAACGCCTATCCGCATAACTGGACCTGGCATCTCTCCCGCGTCGAGGGCTCGCCCTGGAACGACGTGCGCGTGCGCAAGGCGGCCAATCTGGCGGTCGACCGCGAGGGCATGAAGGAACTGCTGTCCGGCCTGATGATCCCGGCCGAGGGCTTCATGCCGCCCGGCCACCAGTGGTTCGGCAAGCCGACCTTCAAGCTGAAATACGACCCCGAGGCGGCCAAGAAGCTGCTCGCCGAGGCCGGCTTCAGCCCGTCCAAGCCGCTGGAGACCAAGATCCTGATCTCGCCGTCGGGCTCGGGCCATATGCTGCCGCTGCCGATGAACGAGTTCGTGCAGCAGAACCTCGCCGAGGTCGGCATCAAGGTGTCGTTCGAGGTGGTCGAGTGGAACACGCTGATCAACATCTGGCGTGCCGGCGCGAAGCATGAAAGCTCCAAGGGCGCCACGGGGATGAACTACACCTACTTCATCCAGGACCCCTTCACCGGCTTCATGCGTCACCTGCAGTGCAACCTGGCCCCGCCGGCCGGCACCAACTGGGGCTACTACTGCGATCCGGCGATGGACAAGCTGTTCGACGAGGTCCGCACGACCTTTGATCCGGCGGCGCAGCAGAAGACCCTGGAGAAGATCCACGAGAAGTATGTCGACGAGGCGCTGTTCCTGATGGTCACCCACGACGTCAATGCCCGCGCCATGAGCGCGAAGGTCAAGGGCTTCGTGCAGGCGCAGAACTGGTTCCAGAACTTCTCCTCCATCACGATGGACTGATCCGGCCGGCGCGGCGCCTCGCGCGCCGCGCCCGTCCCTTCCCGGGCGCCGACTGGGTCTCTCGCCGCCTTCCGACCGGGTCCCGGCACCCGGCGGCCCCGCAACACCCCCCTCTCAAGGCCAACGGCCCCGGAGCTTCCGACGCATGCTGTCCTATGTGCTGAAGCGCATGCTCCTGATCCTGCCGGTGGCGCTGGGGGTCAGCGTGGTCTGCTTCCTGCTCGTGCATCTGTCGCCGGGCGACCCGCTGACCGCCATCCTGCCGACCGACGCCTCGGCGGAGACCCAGGCCGAGATGCGCAAGCTCTACGGCTTCGACCAGCCGCTGCCGGTCCAGTTCGTCCTCTGGCTTGGCCGGGTGCTGACCGGCGATCTCGGCATCTCGATCGCCACCGGCCGCCCGGTCGCCGCCGAGGTCGGCCGCGCGGTGGTCAATTCGGTCATCCTGGCGGCGGCCGCGACCCTGATCGGCTTCTTCTTCGGCTCCCTGTTCGGTTTCGTCGCCGGCTATTTCCGCAACAGCTGGATCGACAAGCTGGCCAGCTTCCTGGCGGTGATCGGCGTCAGCGTGCCGCACTACTGGCTCGGCATGGTGCTGGTGATCATCTTCTCGGTGCAGTTCAATCTGCTGCCGGCGACCGGCGGCGGCCCGAACGGCTCGTCCGACACGCGCAGCCTCGACTGGGAGTATCTGCGCTTCCTGATCCTGCCGGCCGTGACCATGTCGGTGATCCCGATGGGCATCATCGCGCGCACGCTCCGCGCCCTCGTCGCCGAGATCCTGAGCCAGGAATTCGTCCAGGGCCTGACCGCCAAGGGCCTGCTCGACCGCGGCGTCTTCGCCCATGTGGTCAAGAATGCCGCTCCGACCGCCTTTGCGGTGATGGGCCTGCAGCTCGGCTACCTGCTCGGCGGCTCGATCCTGATCGAGACCGTGTTCGCCTGGCCGGGCACCGGCTTCCTGCTCAACACCGCCATCTTCCAGCGCGACCTGCCCTTGCTCCAGGGCACCATCCTGGTGCTGGCCATGTTCTTCGTGGTCCTGAACCTCGTCGTCGATGTCGCCCAGGCGGCGGTCGATCCGCGTGTGAAGAGGAGCTGAGGCCGTGGTGTCGCTCTCGCCCGCCGTGCCGACCGTGGTCGCCCGCTCGCCCGGCTACTGGAGCGGCGTCTTCACCCGCCTCAGCCGCGACAAGCTCGCCATGGCGGCGCTGGCGATCCTGGTGCTGATCGTCCTGATGGCGATCCTCGCGCCCTATCTGGCGCCGGCCGACCCCGCCAAGGCGACCATGCTGCGCCGTCTGAAGCCGATCGGCACGCCCGGCTATCCGCTCGGCGGCGACGAGCTCGGCCGCGACATGCTCTCGCGCCTGATCTACGGCTCGCGCCTGTCGCTGATCATGGGCGTCACGCCGGTCCCGGTCGCCTTCGTCATCGGCACCATCCTGGGGGTCACCGCCGGCTATGCGGGCGGCTTCCTCAACACCGTGATCATGCGCACGGCCGACATCTTTTTCGCCTTCCCGTCGGTCCTGCTCGCCGTGGCGCTGTCCGGCGCGCTCGGCGCGGGCCTTCTGAACGCGCTGGTCGCGCTGACCATCGTGTTCATCCCGCCGGTTACCCGCATCGCCGAGGCCGTCACCACGCAGGTCCGAAGTCTCGACTATGTCGAGGCGGCCCGGACGAGCGGCGCCGGCGCCGCCAAGATCATCCGCATCCATGTCCTGCCCAACGTGCTCGGCCCGGTCTTCGTCTATGCGACCAGCCTGATCTCGGTCTCGATGATCCTCGCCGCCGGCCTGTCCTTCCTCGGCCTCGGCGTGCGTCCGCCGGAAGCCGAATGGGGCCTGATGCTGAACACGCTCCGCACCGCGATCTACACCCAGCCGATGGTCGCCGCCCTGCCGGGCATCATGATCTTCATCACCTCGATCTCCTTCAACACGCTTTCCGACGGATTGCGCTCCGCCATGGACGTAAAGGCATGACCGGACCTGTCCCGCCGGTCTCCACCCGCAACGCCGAATCGGTCTGGCCGCCGGACGTCTGGCGCGCCCCGAAGAAGACCGTGCTCGACCCGCGCGACCGCGGCGGCCCGGCCCAGCCGCTGCTCTCCGTCACCGGCCTCGTCAAGCATTTCAAGGTCGGCGGCTCGCCCTTCGGCGACGGCACCGTGGTGCGCGCCGTCGACGGCGTCGATTTCGACCTGATCAAGGGCGAAACGCTCGGCATCGTCGGCGAGTCCGGCTGCGGCAAGTCGACGACCGCGCGGCTGCTGATGCAGTTGATGCCGCCCGATGCCGGCCGGCTGGTCTTCGACGGCGAGGAACTCGGCGGCGCGCTCAGCCTGACCGAGTACCGCCGCCAGGTGCAGATGGTCTTCCAGGACAGCTACGCCTCGCTCAATCCACGCCTGACCATCGAGGATTCGATCGCCTTCGGGCCTCAGGTGCATGGCCTGCCGGCGCGCCAGGCGATCTCGCGCGCCCACGACCTGCTCGCCCGCGTCGGCCTGGAGCCGGCGCGTTTCGCCGGCCGCTTCCCGCACGAGTTGTCCGGCGGCCAGCGCCAGCGCATCAACATCGCCCGCGCGCTGGCGATGAATCCGCGCCTCGTCATCCTCGACGAGGCCGTCTCGGCGCTCGACAAGTCGGTCGAGGCGCAGGTGCTGAACCTGCTCATGGACCTGAAGCAGGAGTTCAACCTCACCTACATCTTCATCTCGCACGACCTGAACGTCGTCCGCTTCATGGTCGACCGCGTGCTGGTCATGTATCTCGGCAAGGTCGCCGAGCTCGGCGGCCGCGACGCGGTGTTCGGCCAGCCCGCCCATCCCTACACGGCCGCCCTGCTCGCCTCGATGCCGAGCATGGATCCCGACCATCGCGTCGAGCGGCCGCCGCTGACCGGCGATCCGCCGAACCCGATCAACCCGCCGCCGGGCTGCCGCTTCCACCCGCGCTGTTCGGTCGCCGAGGCGGTCTGCTCGGCCACCGAACCGGCGATGGCCGCGACCGGGACCGACCGGGCCGGTGCCCGCCACGCCGCCGCCTGCCTGATGCGCGCCGCCGGCTCCGGCCATTCCCGCGCTCCCGCCCTGGCGGTGTCCGCATGACCCCGATGATCGACATCCGCAACCTGAGCGTCACCTTCACCGGCCGCGGCAAGCCGGTCCGCGCGGTCGACGACGTGAGCCTCTCGGTCGCCCCGGGCGAGGTGGTCGCATTGCTCGGCGAATCCGGTTCCGGCAAGAGCGTCACACTGCGCTCTCTGCTGCGGCTGCATCCGAAGACCCGGTCGCGCATGGAGGGCACGATCCGCGTCGACGGCGAGGATGTGCTCGCCCTGTCGCCGCGCGCACTCGCCGACTATCGCGGCCGCAAGGTCTCGATGATCTTCCAGGATCCCGGCCTCGCCATGGACCCGGTCTATACGGTCGGCCGCCAGATCGTCGAGACGATCCGCCGCCACGAGAGCGTATCGACGGCGGAGGCCGAGGCGCGCGCACTGGCCCTCTTCAGGAAGGTCAGCATCCCGGCGCCGGAGAGGCGTCTCGCCGCCTATCCGAGTTCGATGTCCGGCGGCATGCGCCAGCGGGCCATGATCGCCCTGGCGCTCGCCTGCAATCCGAAGGTCCTGCTCGCCGACGAGCCGACCACGGCGCTCGACGCCACCGTGCAGATCCAGATCCTCCTGCTCTTGCGCGACCTGCAGCGCGAACTCGGCCTGTCGGTGATCTTCGTCACCCACGATATCGGCGTCGCCGTCGAGGTCGCCGACCGGGTCGCGGTCATGTATGCGGGGCGCATCGTCGAGGAGGGCAAGGTGGCGGACGTGGTCCGGACGCCGCGACACCCCTATACGCGCGGTCTGCTGGCCGCCCGCGTCGAGCATGCCGTGCCGGGCTCCCGGCTCGAGACCATCCCGGGTGCGCCGCCCGATCTCGCCGAACTCCCGGCCGGCTGCGCCTTCCGGGATCGCTGCGTCGTCGCCGAGACCCGTTGCGCCGCCGAGCGTCCGGCCTTCGTCCAGCGCAGTCCGACCCGCGGCGACGCCTGTCTGCTCGCCGGTTGATCATCGCCGCGGCCCGCTGAAATCTGCAAGCTCTGCCGGAAGAGGTTTTCCTTTCTCTCCTGCTGTGTCATGACGACGCGGCGGACGGGAGCGAAGCTCTCGTCGCGACCGACCGCCCGTCAGAGGCGGCGACAAGGCGGGACCGCGCCGGCGGACGGCTGTCGGCGGAGCGTGCCGCTCGCAAGACGAGGAGAGACCGGCATGCTGCGCAACCGCCGCGCCAAGATCGTCGCGACGCTCGGACCGGCGTCGTCCGAACCGGAAATGATCGAGAAGCTGTTTCGCGCCGGGGTCGACGTGTTCCGGCTGAATTTCAGCCATGGCAGCCACGAAGACCATCGGCGCCGCTACGACGCCATCCGCCGGCTCGAGGAGCAGGCCCGTCACCCGATCGCCATCCTGCAGGACCTGCAGGGCCCGAAGATCCGCCTCGGCACCCTGCCGGACGGCAAGGTCCGGCTCGAGACCGGCGCCCGCATCCGCTTCGTCCTCGACAGGACCTCGACCGATCCGACCCGGCTGCCGCTGCCGCATCCGGAGGTCTTCGAGGGCATGCTGCCCGGCCACAAGCTGCTCATCGACGACGGCAAGGTGCGTCTCGTCGCCCATGGCTGCGGCCACGACTTCATCGATGCCGAGGTGGTCACGGGCGGCGTGGTCTCCGACCGCAAGGGCGTCAACCTGCCCGACACCCTGCTGCAGCTGTCGCCGATCACCGCGAAGGACCGCGAGGACCTCGCCTTCGGGCTCGAACTCGGCGTCGACTGGGTCGCCTTCTCGTTCGTGCAGCGCCCGTCCGACCTGATGGAGGCGCACCAGCTGATCGGCGGCCGTGCCGGCGTGATGGCCAAGATCGAGAAGCCGCGCGCGCTCGGCGAGATCGAGGACATCCTCCGGCTGGCCGATGCCATCATGGTCGCCCGCGGCGATCTCGGCGTGGAGATCCCGCCCGAGGAGGTGCCCGGCGCCCAGAAGGACCTCGTCCGCCTGTGCCGGCTGGCCGGCAAGCCGGTGATCATCGCCACCCAGATGCTGGAAAGCATGATCCAGGCGCCGGCCCCGACCCGCGCCGAGGCCTCCGACGTGGCGACCGCCATCTATGACGGCGCCGATGCGGTGATGCTCTCCGCCGAAAGCGCCTCCGGCCAGTATCCGCTCGAGGCCGTCGCCACCATGGACCGGATCGTGGCCCATACCGAGCGCCACAAGTCATACCCTCCGATCATCGAGGCGCTGCACCCTTCCGTCGAGCCGCTCGCCCAGCATGCGGTCTCCGCCGCCGCCGCCGAAGTCGCCAGGACGATCGGCGCCGCCGGCGTGGTCGCCTTCACGTCGAGCGGCACCACGGCCGCCCGCATCGCCCGTCAGCGCACCGGCGTGCCGATCCTGGCGATCACCCCCAACCTGCACACCGCGCGCCGGCTGGCCTTGCTGTGGGGCGCCTACAATGTCCGTTCCGACGACGTGACCAGCTATTCCCAGATGGTCGAGGAGGCGGTCGCGCAGGTCCGGGCCCATAACTTCGCGCAGGCCGGGCAGAGCGTCGTGGTGGTCGCCGGCGTGCCCTTCGGAGCCGCCGGATCGACCAACAACCTGCGCGTCGTGACGGTCTGACCGACCGTTCCGCCGCTGCCCGCAGGCATGACTTTTCGGAATGCCCGGACCGACGTCCGGGCATTTTCTTTCGGCCACCGCACCGCGCCTGTTCCGACTCACCCGGCAGTGCACCCGACGCCGCGGCAGGTCTAATCGTTTCAAAGGCTCGATAACGCTTGAGCCTTGAATGAAAGTTTCTGAAGCCCCCCTTCAATCCGTTTTAGCCCTGACGCACGAATGTTGCCGGCATGGCGCTCCCTCCGCAATCTTACTGCGGCTTAAATCGGTTCGCGCCCAATCAAGAATGCTGCGGTGCGACATCTCGACATATCGGTGCGGTGATTTGATCTTTGTCACGGATTTGACAGTGGCGCGGCGCTGAATACTGTTCCGCCAACCAAGGCCTGAGCGCCCGCAACAAAAAGACCTGATCGTACGGAAACGTTCAGACAGGGTCGGCTCCGACCGCACAAGGGCGCGCGATCCGCGCCATCAGGAGAAGACCGATGTCCCGCATTGCCACCGCCGTTCTGCCTGCCCTCGCCCTTCTGGCCGGCACGGGTGCCGCGCTGGCGGAGCCCGTCTCCGCCCATGCCAATCTCGACCGCACCCATTTCCGCCAGGCCGTGCTGCCGGCGCTGAAGCCCGGTGTCGCGCTGACCGTCTATGCCGACGAGGCGCGCTTCTCGCGCCTGTTCGCCGAGGTCGTCGCGCCGCGCTTCGCCCGCTCGCACGGCATGGTCGTCCGCTTTGTCGTGAAGCCGTCCGACGTGATCATCGCCGAGTTGGCCAATGCTCGCGATGCCGGCGTGCCGGCGCCGGCCGACCTCGTCCTGCTCGGCGAGCGCGACCAGCGCCGCCTGATCGCCGCCGGCCTCGACGCCGGCCTGGATCTGGTCGGCCTGCTGCCGAACGCCCGCGACATCGGCTGGACCGGGGCGACGGTGGCCGACGCCAGCCATACCGGCGGCGCGACGGTGCCGTTCCATGTCGCCCGCCAGGTCGTCGCCTACGATTCCAACGCCGTGAAGCCGGACCAGATCGCCGATCTCGCCGGTCTCGCCAACTATGCCTCGGTCAATCCTGGCCGCCTGGGCTACGCCCGTCCGAGCGAGAGCGGCGCTCGCGCCTCCTTCGCCGAGACCGCCACCATCGCGCTGGCGAGCCCGGTCTGCCTGTCGCGCATCTACGACACCGAAATGACGCCCGGCGCAGCGGCCGACTATGCCAACGGCGCCTGTGGGGTGCCGGCGGTCAACTATTTCCGCAGTCTGCGCCTGCATGCCTCGGTCACCCGCACCCCGGCCGAGGTCCTGCTGCGGCTCGCCCGCGGCGACGTGAAGGTCGCGGTCACCGGCCAGGACGACATCGCCGAGGCGGCTGCGCGCGGCGCCCTGCCGGCGTCGATCCGGGTCACCACCATTCCCGGCCAGGTCGCCGAAACGGTCGGTCTTGCGGTCGCCGGCGGCACGCCCAATGCCGGCGCCGCGCTAGCGCTCGCCGACGACCTGATGTCGGCTGCCGTCCAGCAGGCCAAGCTCGACCGCTTCGGCTCGGCCTCAGCGCGGCCCGGCATCGTCCCGTCCTCCGCCATGGCCGCCTGGTTCGCGACCCCGGTCGCGGCCGACCCGACGGTCCGCAACCGCCCGGTCTCGACGTTGGCGACCGCGATGCAGCGTCGCCTCGCCGCCGAGGTCGCGGAATTCGCCGCGCGCTGACCGCACTCTTTGTTTCGGGCTCCTCCCAAGCCCTAGACTGCCCCGGCGGGTCTCTCGCCGGGGCTTTTTCTTGGACCCGGCGCGGGCCGAAACTCAGCGGTCGCGAAAGGCGATGAAACGGGCCGCCTCGACCAGCACGGCGGCGCGATCGCCGAAGGGACCGAGCCGGTCGACCGCTTCGTCGACGATCGCCGCCAGGCGCGTCCGCATGGCGTCGACGCCGTGCAGGCCGACCAGCGTGGCCTTGCCGCGGGCTGCGTCCTTGCCGGTTGCCTTGCCGGCGGTCTCCGTGGACGCCTCAACGTCGAGCAGGTCGTCGGCGATCTGGAAGGCACGGCCGATCAGCGTGCCGTAGGTCGACAGGGCCGCCATCTCGGCCGGCCCGGCCCGCCCGATCAGGGCCCCGGCCTCGACCGAGGCGGCAATCAGGGCGCCGGTCTTCATCGCCTGAAGCCGCTGGATGCGTTCGGCCGAGAGCGCCAGCGGGCGGCCCTCCGGGGTCCAGCGCCCCTCGGCCGCGAGATCCAGCACCTGTCCGCCGACCATGCCGCCGAGCCCGGAGGCCCGCGCCAGACGCAGCACGAGCCCGGCACGCACATCCGCCGAGACATCCGTCGCCGGGTCGGCCATCACGTCGAAGGCGAGCGTCAGCAGCGCGTCGCCGACCAGGATCGCGGTGGCCTGGTCGTAGGCGCGATGCACCGTCGGCCGGCCGCGGCGCAGGTCGTCGTCGTCCATGGCCGGCAGGTCGTCATGGACCAGGCTGTAGCCATGCACCATCTCGAAGGCTGCCCCGGCGCGGACGGCCCCCATGCCTTCCGCACCGAACAGACGGGCGGTCTCGATCAGCAGGAACGGGCGCAGGCGCTTGCCGCCGCCGAGCACCGCATAGCGCATCGCCTCCAGGAGACGCACCGGCCGCTCCAGTTCGCCGGCCAGCGATTCGCGCCCGAGCAGGCCGTCCAGCATGGTTTCGACGGCCGCGGCGGTCTGCGCCAGGGCGTCTTCGAAGGCGGTCTTGGCACGAGTCAAGGCGGCGGGCTCGCTCTGGGGTGGACGGACAGGCTTGGCTATCCGAAAATCGCCGCGCTTTGAAGTCGAACGCGGGAGAAGACGTGCCGTCCGCTGTCCGGAAGACGCTCCTCGTCGCGGCCGCCGTGCTCGCCGCGCTCGTTCTGGTCCCCGTCAGCCTGACGGTCGCCTACCGGTGGATCGACCCGGTCTCCACTCTGATGCTGGCCGACCGGCTGCTCGGCCGCCCGGTCGACCGCCGCTGGGTGCCGCTGGAACGCATTGCCCCGAGCCTGATCCGGGCCGTCGTGGCGAGCGAGGATGCCCGCTTCTGCAGCCATGCCGGCATCGACTGGGCCGCCATCGATCTTGCCATGGCCAAGGCGGAGCGGTCCGGACGCCGGCCGCGCGGCGTCTCGACCATCACCATGCAGGTGGCCAAGAACCTGTTCCTGTGGCCGCAGCGCTCCTATCTGCGCAAGATCGTCGAGGCCCCGCTCGCGCTGTGGATCGACCTCGTCCTGCCCAAGCGCCGTATCCTGGAGATCTATCTCAACATCGCCGAATGGGGTCCGGGAACCTACGGCGCGGAGGCCGGCACGCGGCGCGCCTTCGGCAAGTCCGCCGACAGCCTCGGCCCGCGCGAGGCGGCGATCCTGGCGACCTCGTTGCCGAACCCGATCCTCAGGGACCCGCGCCACCCCGGCCGCGGCCAGCTCGGCCTCGTCTATCGGCTCGAACGGCGGGCCGCCGGTCCGGACGGCAGCGTTCCCTGCGTCTTATGAGCCGGTGCCCGACGCCGTCTCACAAAAAAGTCGCTGCGGACTGGTCAAGCCGGCACGAGTTCTGTATAAGGCCGCCCATTCCACCGAATTCGACCGCCTCGGCCCCGGGCGACACCATCCGGGTCGAGCGGTTTTCGACCAGGTGCCAGTATCCTCGGCAGGAAGACGGTAAGGTCGTCCGCCGTTCTGACCGGAGTTTCGACGATGGCCGTACCCAAGAGAAAAACGTCGCGCATGAAGCGCGGATTCCGTCGCTCGGCCGACGCCCTCAAGGCGCCGACCTATACCGAGGACAAGGACTCGGGCGAACTGCGCCGCCCCCATCACATCGACCTGAAGACGGGGATGTACCGGGGCAAGCAGGTCCTGGAGCCGAAGGCGGACGCCTGATCGGCGCCGATGCGCCGCGGTTTCACCGAACGGAAAGTGCGAAGGCCGGCTCCCGCCGGCCTTTGTTTTTTCGCGAACCCCGTGCATAGGTGGTGGCTGGTCAGGTCAATCACGGACTATGCACATGCTGCTCGCCATTCCCTTCACGATTATTCCGCTGATCGTCTACAATCTGACGGGCCTCGGCCTGCTCGGTGGCTATTCCGATGCCAATTGGGAACATGCCATCCTGTCGATCACCATGGTCTCGGGGACCGAGTTCAAGCTGACGGTCGGCGCCCTGATGGTCCTCGCCGGTCTCGTCTTCCTGTTCGTCGAGATCCTGAAGGCGACCCATACCAGCTCGAACTCGATCTTCGACCATGCCGCCTCAATGGCCGTCTTCGTGGTCTATCTGATCGAGTTCATCGCGGTGTCCTACTGCGCCACCTGGGTGTTCTTCATCCTGCTGACCATTTCGCTGATCGACGTGATCGGCGGCTTCTCGATCACGATCCGCGGCGCCCGGCGCGACTTCGGCTACGAGCGAACCGACCAGCTCTGATCGGTCCCGCGATCCGGCGCGCCGGCCCACCCCCGGGCGGCGCGCCGAAGCGCCCTGCCGGCCCGGCAGCCCGCCGAGACCGAAGACCCGCCGAGACCGGCATCCAGCCGGCCGCTTTTCCGTGATCGAGCCGAGGCGCCCTTGCGCAATTTCCATCATCCGGGCCGTTCCACCGTCCATGCCGGCCGCGGCATGGCCGCCACCTCGCATCCGCTGGCAACCGGCGCCGCACTCGATTGCCTGAAGGCCGGCGGCAACGCGGTCGATGCCGCCGTCACCGCCGCGGCCGTTCTGGCCGTGGTCGAGCCGCACATGACCGGCATCGGCGGCGACTGCTTCGCGATCGTGGCGAAACCGGGAGAAGCGCTCGCCGGGGTCAACGGATCCGGGCGCGCCGCAGCCGCGGCCTCGACCGACTGGTACCTGGAGCGCGGCTTCACCGAAATCGGGGCCACCAGCCCGCATGCGGTCACGGTGCCGGGAACGATCGCCGCCTGGGCCCATCTGCTCGACCGGTTCGGCCGCTTCGGCCTCGACCGCTGCCTGGCGCCGGCGATCGAATTCGCCGACGACGGCTTCGCGGTGGCGCCGCGCGTCGGCCACGACTGGGCCGGCTTCATCGAGAAACTGGCTGCCGATCCGGGCGCCAGCCTGCACTATCTCCCCGGCGGGCAACCCCCGGCCATCGGCGACCGCGTCCGCCTGCCGGCGCTGGCGCGCACGCTCAGGGCGGTCGCGGCCGGCGGCGCCAAGGCCTTCTACGAGGGCGAAGCCGCCGCCGAGATCGTCGCCACGCTGGCGGCCCGAGGGGGCCTTCTGACGCTGGACGATTTCGCCCGTGCCGAGGCGACGCCGGTGGTGCCGGTCGTCTCCGCCTATCGCGATCTCGAAATCGCCGAACTGCCGCCGAACGGCCAGGGCATCACCGCCCTGATCATGCTCAACATCCTGAAGCGGTTCGATCTCGCCGGACTCGACCCGAACGGGCCGGAGCGCCTGCATCTGGAGATCGAGGCCTCCCGCCTCGCCTATGCCTGCCGGGACGCCTTCATCGCCGACCCGGCCGCCATGCGGGTGCCGGTCGACACGCTGATCTCCGACGGCTACGGCGCCGGCCTTGCCGACCGGATCGACCGCCAGCACCGCCTTGCGGACGTGACGCCGGAGCGCATCCCGGAGGCCGACACGGTCTATCTGTCGATCGTCGACCGCGACCGGATGGCGGTCTCCTTCATCAACTCGATCTATGACGGGTTCGGCGTCGGCATCTGCACCGAGAAGACCGGCGTGATGCTGCAGAATCGCGGCTCCGCCTTCCGCATCGCACCCGGCCATCCGAACACGATCGGCCCGGCCAAACGGCCGATGCACACCATCATCCCCGGCTTCGCGTTGCAGCACAGCCGGCCCGTGATGCCCTTCGGTGTCATGGGCGGCGCGTATCAGGCCTGCGGCCACGCCCATTTCATCAGCAATGTCGTGGATTTCGGTTTCGATCTGCAGGAAGCCCTCGACGCCCCGCGCCTGTTCTGGCGCGACGGCGGCGCTGTGGTGGAAGCCGAGGCGGGCATTGCCGACGCGACCGTCGCCGGCCTGACCGCCAAGGGCCACACGGTCGAACGCCGCCCGGCTGCGCTCGGCGGCGGTCAGGCCGTGATGATCGACTGGGAGCGCGACCTGCTGATCGGCGCATCCGATCCGCGCAAGGACGGCTGCGCGCTCGGCTATTGACGGATCCGCCGAAAACCGCGGTCCGGTGAAAGGGCCTGCCCGTCACGCAGAACGGGCCTGCCCGGTCAGGCAGAACGGGCCAGCATGGTGCCGGCCGGCAGTCTTTCCGTGCGGCGCATCGCCTCGCCATAGGCCCGGTTCGCCGCTTCCGTGCCGGCCCGGCGGTCCGGACCTGCGCCCGCCGCAGTATCGCGGCCGGACAGGATCTGCGCGACGATCGGGGCAAACAGGCGGCCGGGCGGCAGGCGCGGATCGGGTTCGGGGGTAGCCGGATGACGTGACGGCCGGCCTCGGTCTTCGGACCGGCGGTCGCCGGCCGGATCGCCGACACGGGCCACGGGCACCAGGGCGCGACCCGCATTCGGGTTCGCCGCCATGATGCTCGGGCCAGCTTCGATCCGCATCCGCCTCACCGACGATCATCCGTCCCATTTCGGGACGAACGATCAACCTTTCGGTAACACATAGGCAAGAGCGGTGCCGATGGGGAGGGGCCCACAGGCAACTTGCGGCCGCGACCGTCCGGCTTAAACGGAATTTCGACGATCCTGGAGGACACTGCGCGCCGCCGGATCTCGCGGGGGGGACCGGCGGACCTGGTGTCGATCCCCGATCAGAGGCGGACTTGGCAACGAAACCCGCGGAAATCCGCCCAACGAGCGCTCGCGATATTCTCCTGACGGTGCGTGCCGCCGTCTACGAGTGGACGCTTCGCACCGACGCGCTCGTCTGGGGAGCCAATGCCGCCGACGTCCTCGGTCTGCCCGGCTTCGACCGGATCGCGACCGGTTCGCGCTTCGACGCCCTGCTCGATCCCGAGACACCGGAGGGCCGCGCCGACGCGATCAGGGCGACGGCGAATACCGACGGCGGGCAAGGTGTCCCGTATCGGGCCACATACCGGCTGCGCCTCAACGGGCCGGATTCGCCCGCGCTCGCCATCGAGGATGTCGGCCGATGGTTTGCCGATGCGCGCGGCCGCCCCGAGCGCGCCCAGGGCCTGATCCGCGTTCTCGACCAAAGCTGCGCGGAGGCCGCCAAGGAAACGGTGGGATCGCGCTACGACGTGCTGACCGGACAGCTCGAGCGCAGCCAGTTCCTCGCGGCCGTCCAGGCCGCCCTGCCGGCCATGGGGCGCGGGCGCAAGCCGGCCGCCTTCCTGATCGCCGCCATCGACGGACTCGCCGAACTCAACGAAACCTTCGGCAGCGAGATCGGCGACCGCATGATCGCCGAGGCGGCACACCGCATCCGCGCAGAATTGCGGGCCGGCGACCTGATCGGCCGCCTGTCGGGAAACCGGTTCGGCCTTCTGATCATGGACTGCAACGACAAGGCCCTCACGGTCGTCGGCGAGCGTTTCGCGGCTGCGGTACGGCGATCCCTGGTCGACACGCGATCCGGTCCGCTCGGTCTGTCCGTCTCGCTCGGCGGCCTGTGCATCGCCAAGCGGGATACCGACCTGGAGGCGATCGTCACCGCCGCGGAACGCGCCCTGGCCGCCGGCCGCGAACGACGCCCCGGCGGGTTCCAGGCCGGCAGCCTGTCGGAGGCCGGTCACGCTTCCGCGGGCGATCTGGAGCTCGCCCGCAGCCTCGGCACCGCGCTGGCCGCCGGAACGGTCGGCTATCTCTACCAGCCTTGCCGGGAGGCCGGCGGTCGCCGCATCCTGTCCTACCGCCTGGTCTGCAGCGCCGACCCCGATCCGGAGCGGATCGCCCGGGTCGCTGCCACCACCGGTCTCTCCGCCGCGCTCGACCTCAGCGCGCTGAACCGCGCCGTCGTCGATCTGGCGGCCGAACCGTCCCTTCGGCTCTCCATCCAGGCGATGCCGGAGGTTCTCTGCGACAGCCGCTGGACGGCCGTCATCCGCAAGCGCCTCGCGCGCAGGCCCGACATGGCCGGCCGCCTGACGATCGAACTGCCCGGCCGGGCCCTGACCCAGTTGGCGGACACGGTCCGCGAGGCGATCGCCGAAGTGCGCGGGCTGGGGATCCGGATCGCGGCGACCGATTTCGGCAGGGGTCCGATCGATCTGGCCGAACTGCGCCGCCTGGCCCCGGACAGCATCGAACTGGCCGGCGAACTGGTCGCGCAGTCGGCCGAGGACGGCGCGACCGGCCTTCTCGCGGCGCTGGCCGCCATGGTCCGCTCGCTCGGCGCGGAGCTGACCGGCGACGCCGTTGCGGATGCCGCCGCCGCCATCCGCCTGCGCGCCCTGGGTGCCTCCCGCATGACCGGCCCCTTCGCCGGACCGGGCGTCGCCGACCGACCGTCGCCCGCGCCCGATCCCCTGTCGGTGCCGGCCTGAACCCGGCCCGCACTACCCGCGAAACCGCCAGACCGTGGTGTGCTTGACCTCGGCGTCCTCGAGCGCCCGCGTCGTCGGCACGCGATAGTCGGCCAGCGCGTCCATCCGGTCGCGCGGCAAGTAGCTCCGGCCCGGATCGCCGACCAGCACAAGCGCGCCGGCCGCAACGGCCGATGCCGCCCAGGCGCCGACCCGATCGGCCAAGGGACGTTCGAAGAAAACGTCGCCGAGCAGGACGACCTCGTAGCCGTCGACCGGCGCGCCGATCCAATCCGCGCCCGACATCGCGAATTCGACGCCGTTGGCGGCCGCATTGAGCGTCATGGCGGCAAGCGCGTAGCGGTCGATGTCGGTCGCCAGCACGTGGCGCGCGCCGGCCTTGACGGCTGCCACCGCCTCCAGGCCGGAGCCGGCCGCGAAGACCAGCACGGACCGGCCCGCCACCAGGTGCGGGTGATCGAGCACATGGCGCGCGAGTGCCTGCCCGCCCGCCCAGGCAAAGGCCCAATAGGGCGGCGGCAGGCCGATCGTCTCCAGCTCCGCCTCGGTGCGGTGCCAGAGATCGACCGCCTCGTCGGCGAGATGGAGCCGGATCTCCGGCACATGCGGCGGCGCCTGCAGGCGGGTATTGGCCGCCACGAAGGCCGCCAGCGCCGCCAGATCCGGATCGGCCTGCGCCTCGCTCACGAGCCGCCGCCGCGCTCCAGGATGGCGTCCCACTCGGCGTCGGTGACCGGCTGCACGGACAGGCGGGAATTCTTGACCAGCACCATCTCGGCGAGGCGCGGATCGGTCTTGATGGCGGAAAGCTCGACCGGGACCTTCAGCGGCGCGACCGCCTTCAGGGTGACGGCGCCGAACTTGCCGGCCTCGTCCTTGGGGTCGGGCGCCCAGGGCTTGACCACCTCGACCACGCCGACCACGGCCTTGCCGTCGTTGGAATGGTAGAAGAAGCCGCGGTCGCCGACCTGCATGGCCTTCATGTGGTTGTTGGCGAGATGGTTGCGCACCCCGTCCCAGAAGGTGCCTGCCGGCCCGGCCGCGACCTGGTCGTCCCAGGACCAGACGCCGGGTTCGGATTTGTAGAGCCAATGCGCCATCGCGCCCTCACGCCGCCGGATTGCCGATGGTCCAGCGCCAGGGCTTGACCTCGACGCTCTCGAACAGGCCGGCCTTGGCATAGGGGTCTTCGGCGAACAGCGCCTTGGCGGCGGCGAGATCCGCGGTTTCGATCACCACGAGCGAGCCCGACATGGTCTCGGCGGCATCGTCCAGGAACGGACCAGCCAGCTTCAGCGTCGCGCCGAGGCCCTTCAGCCAGGCGACATGGGTCTCGCGGGTATCGAGCCGAAGCTGCAGGTGGCCGGGCTTGTCGCGGCAGATGGCGAGAAACAGCATGGATCAAGGATCTCCGATCGGGTTTCGGCGAGCGACCATAAGGCCAGTCGCCCGCAAACGGAATCGTCCCGACGCAAAGAAGGCGGGATAGCCGCGCAGGATGGCGGTTTCCGTCCGCCGGTCCCTGTGCGGCTGCCCCGGTGCGGCTGCCCTGGTCGGGCGGTTCAGGTGCCCTCGCGCCGGAGCGGCCGCGTCATCAAGCCCTCGACGGCCGCATCGACCGACAGCCGGCCGGCCAGCACCGCCGCCACCGCACCGGTGATCGGCAGGTCGACCCCATGGCGTTGCGCGAGATCGAGCGCGACCGAGGCCGTGAAGGCGCCCTCGGCGAGCTTGGCGCCGGTGCCGGTGAGGGCCGCGACCGGGCGCCCCTCGCCGATGCCGATGCCGAGGGAGAAGTTGCGCGACTGCCGGGAGGTCGCCGACAGGACCAGGTCGCCGAGGCCGGACAGGCCCATCAGCGTCTCCGGCTCGGCCCCGAGCGCTCGGGCGAGACGGCCGAGTTCGGCGAAGCCGCGCGCGGTCAGCGCGGCCTGCGCGCTGGCGCCGAGACCGCGGCCGACCACGATGCCGGACGCGATCGCGATGACGTTCTTGAGCGCGCCGCCGACCTGCACGCCGACCACGTCGGTCGCCGCATAGGGCCGGAAGCTCGGCGAGACCAGCGCGGCCGAAAGACGCTCGGCAAGGTCGCCATCCGCCGCCGCGACGGTCAGCGCCGTCGGCAGCCCGCGCGCCACGTCGTCGGCAAAGCTCGGGCCGGACAGCACCGCGGCCGGCCGGCCCGGCAGTTCGGCCGCGACGATCTCGGTCATCAGGGCGTCGGTGCCGCGCTCGATCCCCTTGGCGGCAACCAGCACCGGCACGCCCGGCCGGACATGGGCGGCAAGATCGCGCAGCAGGCCTCGGGTCGCCTGGGCCGGAACCGCGGCGATCAGGATGTCGGCCGCCGCCGCCGCGGCGAGGTCGCCGGTCGCGCCGAAGCGGGGATCGAGCCGGATGCCGGGCAGAAATTTCGCATTGGTGCCGGCAGAACCGAGTTCGGCGACCACATCCGGGTCGCGCGCCCAGAGGGTGACGGTCCGACCCGCCCGCGCGGCCACCAGCGCCAGGGCGGTACCCCAGGCGCCGCCGCCGAAGACGCCGACCCTGATCCCGCTCATGCCTTGGCTCCGTGCTGGCCGGAGCCGAGCTTCGGCACGGCATCGGCATCGAGGGGCCAGCGCGCCCGAGCCGGGGCATCGAGCCCGTCGACGAGGCCGGCCGCCAGCCGTTCCGCGCCGGCCCAGGCGATCATGGCGCCGTTGTCGGTGCACAGCCGGGCGGGCGGCACCACGAGGCCTGCGCCGACCGCCTCGGCGACCGCGCGCAGGGCGGTCCCGATCGCCTTGTTGGCCGCGACCCCGCCGGCGACGACCAGGACGGGCGCGGCCACGCCGGTCTGCGCCGAGAAGGCGGCAAGCGCCCGACGCGCCTTGATGGCGACGATCTCGGCGACGGTCGCCTGGAAGGCGGCCGCGATATCGGCAACGTCCCGGTCGGTGAGCGGCGCGGCGGCCTGGGCAACCTGCCGGACCGCGGTCTTCAGGCCCGACAGCGAGAAGTCCAGGCTGTCCCGGCCGAGCAGCGGCCGCGGCAGCGTGAAACGGGTGGGGTCGCCGTCCAGCGCCGCCCGTTCGACCGCCGGGCCGCCCGGATAGGCAAGGCCGAGCAACTTGGCGGTCTTGTCGAAGGCCTCGCCGAGGGCATCGTCGATGGTTGTGCCGAGCCGGCGGTAGCGGCCGAGCGCCTCCACGGCGACGAACTGGGTGTGGCCGCCGGAGACCAGCAGAAGCAGATACGGAAAGGCGATGCCGTCGGTCAGCCGTGCGGTCAGCGCATGGCCTTCCAGATGGTTGACGGCGAGAAGCGGCAGGCCGTGCACCAGGGCGATGCCCTTGGCGCTCATCAGCCCGACCAGGACGCCGCCGATCAGGCCCGGGCCGGCGGTCGCCGCGACGCCGTCGAGATCCGCGAAGCCGATGCCGGCTTCCACCAAGGCGTGCGCGACGATGCCGTCGAGCGCCTCGACATGGGCGCGGGCGGCGATTTCCGGCACGACGCCGCCGAAGGGCGCGTGTTCGTCGAGCTGGGAATGGACCACGTTCGACAGGATGCGCCCGCGTCCTTCGGCGTCGCGGGCGACCACGGCGGCGGCCGTCTCGTCACAACTCGTTTCGATTCCGAGGATCAGCATGGCGATGGAGCTACCCGGTAGGCGCTTCGGGGCGCAAGACGCCGCGCGGCGCAGGACGGAGCCGGAGCCCGCCGACGCGGTTTCGGTGCGCGCCGTCCGGCCGGTTTTCGGATGAACGCCCGATGGCGCGTGCGGCGGCCTTCGGCTAAAGACAAGTCTCGATATGGGGCTTGCCCGATGCCGGTTCCACCGCCCGCGGAGCGGACCGGCGTCAGGCGCTCCAGGGGGCGGCGCGCCCGGCTTTAACAGACGGTGGTCTTCACGTGCAATCCAAACTGTGGCGGATCGGGACACGCGGCAGCGCACTCGCCTTGGCGCAGGCCTACGAGACGCGGGCTCGGCTGATGGCGGCAACCGGCGCTCCGGAAGACGCCTATGAGATCGTCGTCATCAAGACCTCGGGCGACCGCATCCTCGATCGGCCGCTGTCGGAAGCCGGCGGCAAGGGATTGTTCACCAAGGAGATCGAGGAGGCGCTGCTCGACGGTTCGATCGACCTCGCCGTGCATTCCTCGAAGGACATGCCGACCCTCCTGCCGGACGGGCTGGCGATCACGGCCTTCCTGCCGCGCGAAGACGTGCGCGACGCCTTCGTGTCGCCGGTCTACCGCAGCCTCGCCGAGATGCCGGCCGGAGCGGTGGTCGGAACCTCGTCGCTGCGCCGTCGCGCCATGGTCATGCGGCTCCGGCCCGACCTCAAGGTGGTCGAGTTCCGCGGCAACGTACAGACCCGGCTGACCAAGCTGCAATCCGGCGTCGCCGACGCGACGCTGCTCGCCCATGCCGGACTGAAGCGGCTCGGGCTCGGCCATGTGGTCAGCCAGGTGATCGAGACCGACACCTTCCTGCCCGCCGTCGGCCAGGGCGCGATCTGCATCGAAAGCCGGGTCGGCGACGCGGCGACCGATGCGCTGGTCGCCCATCTTGACGACCCGCAGACGGGCCTCTGCCTGGCGGCCGAGCGCGCCTTCCTGGCCGCCCTGGACGGCTCCTGCCGCACGCCGATCGCCGGCCTTGCCCGAATCGAGGCTGACGAACTGCATTTCGACGGCCTGATCCTGAAGACGGACGGCAGCGAGGCCCATGCCGTCGCGCGTCAGGGCGCCACCGCCGACGCGGCGCGCATCGGCGCGGAGGCCGGACAGGCCCTGAAGGCGGTCGGAGGGCCGGACTTCTTCGGCTGAGAGGGGCGAGAGCGCGATGCGGGTCCTGGTCGTCCGCCCCGAACCGGAGGCGCAGAAGACGGCTGCGGCCCTGATGCGGCGCGGCCATGAGGCGATCGTCGCGCCGCTGCTCGCGATCGTCCTCGACCCGGCCACGACGATCCGGACCGAAGACCTCGCCGCCATCGCGGTGACCAGCGCCCGGGCGCTCGAAGCCCTCGCGGCGCGCCCGGACTGGCCGATGCTGGCCGCCCGGCCCGTCTTCTGCGTCGGCGACGCGACCGCGGCCGCCGCCGCCCGGCTCGGCGGCACGGATGTGCGCTCGGCCGCCGGGAACGCCGCCGATCTCGCCGCGCTGATCGCCGCCGGCCTGCCGCCCGAAGCCGGGTCCATCCTCTATGCCGCCGGACGCGATCGCTCCGGCGACCTGGACGGCCAGTTGCGCGCGGCCGGCTTCGCAGTCGATCTGGTCGAGGTCTACCGGGCTGAGGCGGCCGCCCGTCTGCCGGATGCCGCCGCGGCCGAACTCAGCGCGGGGCGAATCGACGCCATCCTGATCCATTCCCGGCGCACAGCCGAGATCTTAGTCAGTTGCCTGACTGAGTTGCGACCCGTCCCCGACCTGAGGCATGTTGTCGTCCATGCCATCTCGGCGGCGGCGGCGGAGCCTTTGGCGGGCCTCGGCTTTCGCCGGATCGAGATCGCCCCGCGCCCGACCGCCGAGGCGATTTTGGAAACCTTGTCGGCATGAGTCGGGACCGGCGCCGGCCGGCCCTCACGATCTCGCCACGATCGCCGCGATAGCTTCGTCGCCGCGATAGCTTTGTCGCCGCGATCGAACGATCGCCATGAGCGCTGCGCGGCCGGGGAGGAACGCTGATGGCAAGGGACGGCAAGACGCGCTCCGGTCGACCCGACGGGCAGGGCCGCGGCCGCAACGGCCCGTCTCAATCCCGGACCGGAACGCCGGAAGCGGCATCTCCCCCGGAAGCGGCACCCCCCGGCGCCGTACAGGCCTTTGCCAGTGCGCAGGCGTCTGCAGTCTCCCAGGCATCGGTAACCGGACCGGCCGTCCCGCTCGTCGAGGGCGCCACGGCGGCATCGACGGCCTCGGGCCGTGCCGCGGCAGCCAGCCTCTCGACGCCCGCGGCCGTCATAGAACCGGCGTCCCTCGCTACGCCCACGGCTCTCTCCGCGCCGGTTTCCGATTCGGCCGCCCTCGCAGCTTCCCAGTCTTCCGATGCAGCCATGACGCCACCCGACGCCCCCTCCGATCCCATCCCGGCCGCTTCGCCCTCGGGCGAGATGCCGGGGGCAGAGCACGGACTTTCGATGTCATCCAGCGATTCCCGCCCCGCCACGCCTCTCGCCGAAGCCGCGGAGGCCGACCCCGCCGCCGTCGGTGCAAGGCCCGATGGGCCCCTACCGGTCCCCGCCCGTTCGGGCTTCGACCTGCGCCTCGCCGCCGCCGCGGCGGCCGGCGGCCTGATCGGCATCGGCGGCTCGCTCGTCTTGGCGATCGGCGGCAGCTGGCCGGACAATTCGCCTGCCGCCAGCCTGGACCGTGCCCGCGTCGCCGGCTTAGAGACGCGTCTTTCCGAGGCCGAGAAGCGGCTGGCCGCGCCGGTCCCGCCGGCCGCCGCCGCCGTCCCGGCCGATCTCGCGAGGCGCCTCGCCGCCCTCGAACAGCTGGCGGCCGACCGCGGGAAGCAGGTCGAGGCGCTGCAGAAGGACCTGCAGGGCCTGCGCAGCGCCGCCCCGTCGGGCGCCCCTTCCGGTGCCTCGTCCGGGACACCGGTCGCGTCAGGCACCGCACCGGGTGCCGATCCGGCTCGCCTGGACGAGCTGGAGCGCAAGTTCCTGGCCGACATCGCCGTTGCCCGTGGCGGCTTCGAGCAGGCGCTGACGGCGCAGCGTCAGGCGCTCGCCGCCGAGATCAAGGGCGTCGCCGGCCGTACCGAGGCGCTGACCGCCCGGCTCGATGCCGGCGAGCGCGCCGCGGCCGAGAGGCTGACGGCCGAGATCCGAGGCCTCGCCGACAGGGTCGCGGCCGGGGACACGGCGCTGGAGGCCAAGGTGTCCGGCCTCGCCGAGACGCTCGGCCGATCGGCACGCCGGCTCGAAGCGCTCGAAACGGCGGCCGGCGAGACGGCCAAACGGCTGACCGGCTACGAGGATCTGAAGAAAACCGTCGATGTGCTGTTCGCGCGCGTCGCCGGTTTCGAGGAAACCCGCCGGCGCATCGAAACGATCTCTGCCGACATGGCCCGCCTCGCCGATCTCGGCAAGGCGGTCGAGGCCAACGGTACCGGGCTCGTCGAGGCCCGCCGCCAGGTCGAGGCCCTGACGGTCCGCTCGGCGGAGGCCGAACGGCGCGCCGGCGATCTCGACGGCCGCCTCGGCCAGATCGGCAAGGGCCTGGACGCCGCGGCGGCCCGGACGGCCGCCGTCGAGGCCCGCTTCAACGGCTTCAGCGACCGGATCGGCGAGATCGAGGGCTTCGCCCGGCGCGGCGCCGATGCCCGCACCGACGCGGTGCTGGCATTGTCGCTCGGCGCCCTGCGCGCCGCGGTCGACGACGGCCGTCCTTTCGCGACCGAACTCGCCACCGCCAGGACGCTGGCGCGCGGCGCGGTCGACCTCGCGGTGCTGGAACCGCTCGCCGCGACCGGGGTGCCGACCAGTGCCGTGCTGGTCGACCGCTACGGCGCGGTCGCCAAGCGCATCCTGCAGGCGACCGCCCCGGCGGAGACCGGCGGCCTGATGGACAAACTGCTCGCCAATGCCGGTCAGGCCGTCTCGATCCGCAAGGTCGGCGAGATCGGCGGCGACGGGCCGGAAGCCCGCGTCGCCCGTCTCGAAGACCGGCTCAAGGCGCGCGATCTGGCCGGGGCGCTCGCCGAATGGCGCGCCCTGCCCGAGACCGGCCGCAAGGTCTCGGCCGACTGGGCGGCCGGGCTCGAAGCCCGCGTCGCCGTCGACAAGGCGCTCGCCGCCTCGACCGCCTCGGTCCTTTCCAAGCTCGTGCAGCCCGGCCAGTGAGTTTATCGCGATGATCCGCGTCCTCGTCTTCCTCGCCGCTCTCCTGGCGCTCGCCTTCGGCTTCTCCTGGCTCGCCGACCATCCGGGCGAACTGACGCTCGTCTGGCAGGGGGTGGAGATGAAAACCTCCACCATGGTGGTGGCGATCGCCATCGTCGCCTTCACGGCGGCGGTGCTGGCCGTCTTCGCCCTGCTGCGCGGTCTCGTCCGGACGCCCGGCGCGGTCGGCTCCTTCTTCACCCGGCGCAAGCGCGAACGCGGCTGGCGGGCCTTGAGCCAGGGCATGATCGCGGTCGGTGCCGGCGATCCCTCGACCGCCGGCCGGCTCGCCCAGGAGGCGCGCCGCGTGCTCGGCGCCGAGCCGCTGGCGTTGCTCCTGGAGGCCCAGGCGGCCCAGCTCTCCGGCGACCGCGCCGCCGCCCACGAGGCCTTCGAGCGTATGCTGGAGGATCCCGAGACCCGGCTCCTCGGCCTGCGCGGCCTCTATGTCGAGGCCGGCCGCTACAACGACGCGACCGCCGCGCGCCATTTCGCCGAGGAGGCCAACACGCTCGCCCCGCGCGTCGGCTGGGCCGGTCAGGCGCTGCTCGAATTTCAGTCCCAGGACCGGGACTGGGACGGCGCGCTGGCGACCCTAGACCGCAATGCCCGCCACAAAATCGTCGACAAGCCGCGCGCCAAGCGGCTGCGCGCCGTGGTGCTGACCGCGCGCGCCCTGGAGATCGAGATGGGCGAGCCGGATCTCGCCCGCAACTTCGCCATGGAGGCGCATGGCTTGGCGCCCGAGCTGGTACCGGCGGCGGTGGTCGCCGCCCGCCTGATGGCGCGGGCCGGCGACATCAAGCGTGCCGCGCGCGTCATCGAGACGACCTGGCGACAGGAGCCGCATCCAGATCTCGCCGACGCCTATGCGCATCTGCGGCCCGGCGACAGCGCGCAGGACCGGCTCGCCCGCATCAAGGATCTGATCCGGGTGCGTGCCCATCACACCGAATGCGCCTTCGCGCTCGCCCGCGCCGAGTTGGAGGCGCGCAACGTCTCCGCCGCCCGTGCGGCCCTGAAGCCGGTCATGCAGCCGGCGCCGACCCGGCGCGCCTGCCTGATCATGGCCGAGATCGAGGAAGCCGAACACGGCGCCTCCGGCAAGGTGCGCGGCTGGCGCGCCCGGGCCGCGCGCGCGCCGCGTGATCCTTCCTGGATCGCCGACGGGTTCGTCGCCGAACGCTGGGCCCCGGTCTCGCCGGTCACCGGCCGGCTCGATGCCTTCGAATGGAAGGTGCCGGCCGATCTCCTGGGCGGCCCGGTGACCGATCCGTTCGACGAGGCCGACGACAGCGGCGACGAGACCGCAAGCCTGCTTTCGGTCGAACAGGCGCGCCCGGAGCCGGCCCGCCCGGCCCCCATGCCGACGGCCGCGGAAGCCGAGCCGGAAAAGGCGCCGCCCGCGACAGAACCGAGTCGTGCCGAACTGCTGCCACCGGACCCGGGCCGCCCCGCGCCGTCTTCCCCCTCGGCTTCCGCCGCCACGCCCCCGTCCGCAGCGCCCGCACGCGAAAAGGCCAAGTCCGGCGCGCCGGAGCGCAAGTCCGAGCCGGCGCTGATCGAGGCGAAGCCGGAACCGGCCAAGCCGACCGGCCCGACCGCATCCGCCGGCACCAGCGCCGCCGAGCCGGCCAAGCCGACCGTCGTGGCCTCCGACAAGGTGGTGATCCTGCCCAAGGCGTCGGGCGAGACGCGGTCCGAGCCGCCGCGCGGCGAGACCGTCAAGCCGGAGGCCCCGAAGGCCGACGTCCCCAAGCCGGAGGCCGCGCGCGCCGAGGCCGCGAAATCGGCGGCGTCCTACGTATTCGCGCCGCCGCCGGACGATCCGGGCCCGGATGCCGGGGCGGCCGACGGCGCGGAGGCCGGCGAGCCGGGCCGGCGCTTCCGGCTCTTCTCCTGAGGCGGCGGCAGCGAATCCCGGTAGCGCTGCAGCATGCGCCGGAAGCTCGACAGCATCGCCTTCTCGATCTCCGGCTTGCCTTCGAGCCGGCTGATCACGAAGGCGACCGCCTCCAGGGTCGACAGCCCCTCGCGGCGCGGCTCCTTGCGCAGCTTGCCGTAGAGCGAGGGCTGCGCCGGGCGGATCACCAGCCGCCGCGCCTTCAAGACCCAGGGATTGCGCCACCACAGCGTCTTGGCCTGGCTCCAGCTGCCGTCGAAGGCGACGACGCCCTCGATCCCCTTCAGGGCCGCCGCCTGGTCCGGGACCGGCTTGCCGTCCTTGTCGACCACGACCAGATCGCGGCCGGGCGGGAAGGCCTCGGTATCGACCGAGCCGAGATGCATCACCGCCCAACGCTTCACGTCGACCTCGCGCCCGACCGCCTTGGACAGGCTCGGCCAGGACAGCCCGACCTTGAAGATGCCGCCGACGAAATGCCGGACGGCCAGCCGCGCCGAGCCGAGCGTCACGTCCTGCTCCTGCGGATGCTGCAGGATGGCGAGCCTGACCCGGGTCTCGACCGGCTCGACGAAGTCGCAGACGCACAAGGCCGCCGGCTTGCCGCAATGCGGACAGGGTTCGGCGACGGCGGCGGGCAAGGCGGGGGTATCGGTCATGGGTTCGGTCTCGGTTCGCCGCCCTGTCTATCCGGTCGCGCGGCCGGCCGCGAGGACCGAATCCGATCGCGATCCTTGACCCCCGCCGCCTTTGCGCGTATGGACCCGCGGTCTCGCCGAGATTTCGACGACGATCCGCCGACCGGGACTTGATCCCGGAGGTCCACGCCCGCCAGCGCGTTGCGCCCGCGGGCGCGTTTCCGTTTGGCGGCATCGGTTCCGGAGACGGGTTTCATGCCCGGTCCGGTCTGTCGGCATCCAGGACGAGACCCTATCTGAGAGCGATCGGGATCAACCCGTCGCCCTCGGGCGGCCTGAGTGAAGAGCGAGACGCATGTTCGAGAGCCTTTCGGAACGCCTGTCCGGCATCCTGGACAAGCTGACCCGGCGCGGCGCGCTGACGGAGGAAGACGTCAACGCGGCCATGCGCGAGGTGCGCCGTGCGCTGCTCGAGGCGGACGTGGCGCTCGACGTCGTGCGCTCCTTCACCGACAAGGTGCGTGCCCGCGCCGTCGGCCAGGAGGTGATCCGCTCGGTCACGCCAGGCCAGCAGGTGATCAAGATCGTCCACGACACGCTCGTGGACATGCTCGGCTCGGATGCCCGGCCGATCGACCTCGAAGCCCCGGCCCCGGTCGCGATCATGATGGTCGGTCTGCAGGGCTCGGGCAAGACGACCACCACGGCCAAGATCGGCCTGCGGCTGACCGCGCGGTCGCGTCGCAAGGTGCTGCTCGCCTCGCTCGATACGCGCCGCCCGGCCGCGCAGGAGCAGCTGCGGGTGCTCGGCGCCCAGAACGACGTGGACACGCTGCCGATCGTGGCCGGCCAGTCGCCGACCCAGATCGCCGAGCGCGCCATGACGGCCGGCCGGCTCGGCGGCTACGACGTGGTCATCCTCGACACCGCCGGCCGCATCCATATCGACGAGCAGCTGATGCTCGAGATGGCCGAGATCAAGCGGGTCGCCAAGCCGCACGAGATCCTGCTCGTCGCCGACGCGCTGACCGGCCAGGACGCCGTCAATCTGGCCAAGTCCTTCGACGAGCGCGTCGGGCTGACCGGCATCGTGCTGACCCGCATGGACGGCGACGGCCGCGGCGGTGCGGCGCTGTCGATGCGCGCGGTCACCGGCAAACCGATCAAGCTGATCGGCGTCGGCGAAAAGGCCGATGCGCTGGAGGATTTCGATCCCGCCCGCATCGCCGGTCGCATCCTCGGCATGGGCGACATCGTCGCGCTGGTCGAGCGCGCCGCCCAGGAGATCGACGTCCAGAAGGCCGCCAAGGCCGCCCAGCGGATGCAGAAGGGTCTGTTCGACCTGGACGATCTCGCCGAGCAGCTGCGCCAGATGGAGAAGATGGGCGGCATGAAGGGCATGATGGCCCTGCTGCCCGGCATGGGCAAGATGAGCAAGGAACTCGACAAGGTCGACGACCGGATCGTCAAGCGCCAGATCGCGATCATCTCGTCGATGACCTCGAAGGAGCGGCGCAAGCCCGAATTGCTCAACGCCTCGCGCAAGCGCCGCGTCGCGGCCGGCTCGGGCACGCGCGTGGAGGACATCAACCGCCTCCTCAAGCAGCACCGCCAGATGGCCGACATGATGAAGATGCTCGGCAAGAAGAAGGGCGGCATGCTCGGCGGCCTCGGCAGCATGCTCGGCATGGGCGGCGGCGCTCCACAGATGGATCCGGCTGAGCTCGAACGGCTCGCCAAATCCGGCAAGCTGCCCGACATGCCGCCCGGTTTTGGCGGCGGCGGCGGCCTGCCGCCCATGCCGCCCGGCGGGCTCGGCCTGCCGCCCGGCATGGGCTTCCCCGGTCCGAAGGGACCCGGCGGTTTCCCCACTCTTCCGGGGCTCGGCAAGAAAAAGTAGCCGACCCCACCCGCAAAACCGCCCCGGCCTCCGGGGCGCCTCGATCCCAGCCTCAAGACTTCGAACGGAAAGGTCTACGATGTCCCTGAAGATCCGGCTCGCCCGCGGC
Source organism: Prosthecodimorpha staleyi (assembly GCF_018729455.1). Taxonomy (NCBI): domain Bacteria; kingdom Pseudomonadati; phylum Pseudomonadota; class Alphaproteobacteria; order Hyphomicrobiales; family Ancalomicrobiaceae; genus Prosthecodimorpha; species Prosthecodimorpha staleyi. The sequence goes on from NZ_JAHHZF010000004.1 coordinate 122,889, forward strand.
GGCACCAAGAAGCGTCCCTACTATCGCATCGTCGTGACCGATGCCCGCAACCCGCGCGACGGCCGCTTCATCGAGAAGGTCGGCACCTACAACCCGATGCTGGCCAAGGATTCGACCGACCGCGTCAGCCTGGTGCCCGAGCGCATCAAGCATTGGCTGAGCGTCGGCGCCCAGCCGACCGACCGCGTCCTGCGCTTCCTCGCCGATGCCGGCATCGCCACGCGCGAAGCCCGCAACAATCCCGAGAAGGCCGTCCCGGGCAAGAAGGCCCAGGAGCGCGCCGCCGAGAAGGCCAAGAAGGCCGAAGCCGCCGCGGCGTGATCCGCTGATCCGTCCGTCCGGGAGCAGCCTGAGCCATGGCGCCGAAGCGCATCCTCGTCGGGCAGATCGGTGCCGCCCACGGCATTCGGGGCGACGTGCGGGTCAAATCCTTCACCGAGCCGCCGGAGGCGATCGCGGATTACGGTCCGCTCGCCTCCGAGGACGGGCGCATCGCCCTCACGGTCGAGCGCCAGCGTCCGGCCGACACGGTGCTGATCGTGAAGTTCCGCGAGGTTGCCGACCGCAACCGTGCCGAGGAACTGAACGGGACGCGCCTTTTCGTCGACCGCGACGCCCTGCCGGCGCCGGAGGACGAGGAGACCTTCTACCAGGCCGATCTGATCGGGCTCCGGGCCGAAGGTGCCGACGGCACGCTCTACGGCACGATCCTGGCGGTACCGGATTTCGGGGCGGGCGACCTTCTGGAAATCCAGCCGCCGGCGGGATCGACCGTCTACCTGCCCTTCACCAGGGCTTTCGCGCCGGTGGTGGACGTGGCCGGAGGGCGGGTCGTGATCGAGCCGCCGGAGGGCCTGTTCGCGGGTGCCGAACCGGACGACGAGGCCGCCGCGGCGGCGGAGGCGTCGGGCGCTGCGGAAGGTGTCGAGGCCGGCAGCCTGAAGCGGCGGCCCGGACGCCGGCGGAAGGGTCGCAAGACCTCCGGGGACGCGGCGGATGCCGTGCCCGCGGGCTCGCCCGATACGGCCGGGGGATCGGAGCCTTGAGCGGCTTCCGCGCCACGGTGCTGACGCTCTATCCGGAGATGTTCCCGGGCCCGCTCGGGGTCGCGCTCTCCGGCAAGGCGCTGGCCAAGGGGCTCTGGTCGCTCGACGTGGCGGATATCCGCGACGCCGCCGAGGACCGGCATCGCAGCGTGGACGACACGCCGGCGGGCGGCGGTCCCGGCATGGTGATGCGGGCCGACATCGTCGCCCGCGCGCTGGACCGGGCGGCCGAACCGGATGATCCGCGCCCGCGGCTCCTGATGAGCCCGCGCGGCCGACCGCTCCGGCAGGAATTCGTCCGCGATCTCGCGGCCGGACCGGGGGCGGTGATCGTCTGCGGCCGTTTCGAGGGGGTCGACGAGCGGGTCATCGAGGGACGCGGGCTGACCGAGGTTTCGGTCGGCGACTATGTCCTGTCCGGCGGCGAGCCGGCGGCGCTGGTGCTGCTCGATGCGGTCGTCCGGCTGCTGCCGGGTGTGATGGGCAAGACGGAGTCCGGCACGGAGGAGAGCTTCGAGGCCGGGCTCCTGGAATATCCGCACTATACCCGGCCGCAGGTCTGGGAAGAGCGGACGATCCCGGAGGTCCTGACCTCCGGCGACCACGGCAGGATTGCGCGCTGGCGCCGCGAGGCGGCGGAGCGGCTGACCGCCGAGCGCCGGCCGGACCTCTGGACGGACTACCAAGCCCGGCGACGGGCGGACGAGACGAACCGGCCGCGACGGTCGCGTTCCCGCGATTGACGCGACGGGGACATGACAAGCGGCTCGACATCGAGTATAGGCAACGCCGATTTCGGAACAGGTGCACCCATGAACATCATCGATCAACTCGAAGCCGAGCAGATGGCGGCCATCGCCGAGAAGCGCTCGATCCCGGACTTCGCCCCCGGCGATACCGTCCGCGTCAACGTCAAGGTCGTCGAAGGCAACCGCACCCGCGTGCAGGCCTACGAGGGCGTCTGCATCGCCCGTTCGGGTTCGGGGCTCAACGAGAGCTTCACGGTGCGCAAGATCTCCTACGGCGAGGGCGTGGAGCGCGTCTTCCCGGTCTACACCCCCCTGGTCGAGTCCGTCGACGTGGTCCGCCGCGGCAAGGTCCGCCGCGCGAAGCTCTATTACCTGCGCGGCCTGACCGGCAAGGCGGCCCGCATCGTCGAGAAGCAGGACAAGAAGTCGGCCTGATCCGGGCCGCTCCTTCTGCTCGATGCCGCGAGAGGCCGGGGGTTCCCCGGCCTTTTTCGCGTTGGTGCAAGACGAAGGGCGCCCGGACGGCAGGCCGGTCGGGTCAGGGCACCAGACATGCCAGCACCTCGTCCGGGTCGACCAGGCGGGAGACGACGCGGGCGGCCGCGCCCGAGACATAGTCGAGTGCCGGATAGTGCAGGGCCTGGGCGAAGCCCTTCTGCTCGGCGATAATTCCGAAGTGCCGGCTGGCCGGACGGCGGCGGGCGAAAATCTGTACCCTGCCGGGAACGTCCATGAACAGCAGGGTATGGAAGGCTGACCCCTCGAAGCCGGCGATATGCTCGGCGCCGTCGAGCCGGTCGATCTGCTCCGCCACGCTCAGCGTCTCGGGATGCACGATGTCCCAGCCGCGGCGCCGCAGGACCGCTTCGAGCTCGGCTTCTCCAAGAATGCGCCCCTGATTGTCGGCCAGGCGACTGCGCGACAGCCAAACCTTTCGGCCGGGCGTGACCGGGGTGCCGCAGCGCAGCCGGATCGCATCGAAATACTCCGGCGCGGAGTGGGTCGGGCTGATCCAGCCCGACTCCGGAACCTCCAGCCTGTCGATGCGCGTCGCTCCCTCGACGAACCGGAAACGGGCCTGGTCGATGCCGAACAACGCGAAGATCTGGCCATGCCACGACCGCATCGGTCTGCCATGGTGGCGCAGCCATAGGATCGTCCGATCCGGAGCCGCCCGGCGCAGAGCCCACAGGCGGGTCAATCCCTCCAGCAGGAAGTGGCCGTAGTGGTTGAACAGGATGCCGGCGAAGAGATGGTCGCCGTCCAGCCTGGAGGGCTCTTCGGTGGGAACCGGGTCGACCTGCGACTGACGGTGCCCGCGCCGAAAGCGCAGGTCCTCGATCGCCGCCCCGGTGTCGTCATAGGCCGCATAGGCGAACAACCATGCCGGATCGGGCGCCGGATGGAGCGGCGTGAGGCAGACGTTTCGATAGTGTCGGCTGACCAGCGTCATTGGCGCGTCACACTCCGCCGCGAGACCGCGGACACTTGATCACCGATTTCTAGCATGCCATCGCGGCGATCTAAATTCTGGCGTACAGGCCCTTTGATCTGCCCGCATTGGATGTGCCACCAGGACCGTGCCCCCAATCGACGGACCACGACGGGCCTGCTAGATCAGGTCGGACCGCGATGCAATCGTCACGATGCGTCAGCCTGTCCCGATCGACGGCTCGCGGTCCGGCCGTTCGGGACGAACCCGAACCATCCGTCGGCTCCTGGCGACGATCGCACCGTTCCCAAACTTTCCTTCAATCATGAGCCCCCCATGCCCCTGACCCGCGCCGACCTGATGCGCCGCTTTGACGACCTCGGCATCAAGACCGAGACCGTCGAGCACGAGGCCTTCTTCACCGTGGCCGAGAGCCGGCAGGGCAAGGGAAGCATTCCCGGCGGGCACACCAAGAACCTGTTCCTGAAGGACAAGAAGGATCGCGTCTTCCTGGTCGTCGCCGAGGCGGACGCGGCCATCGATCTGAAGAAGATCCATGAGAAGATCGGTGCATCCGGCCGCGTCACATTCGGCAAGCCCGAGCTGCTGATGGAACTGCTCGGCGTCATCCCAGGCTCGGTCACGCCCTTCGGGCTGATCAACGATACGCAGGGCCGCGTCACCGTGGTCCTCGATCAGCCGATGCTCGACCACGAGATTCTGAACTATCATCCGCTGGAGAATACCGCGACCACATCGATCCGGCGTGAGGACCTGCTCGCCTTCATCCGCGCGACCGGACATGATCCGCAGGTCGTCGCGGTGTCGCACGGCAAGCTCGATCTCGACGCCCTCGAGGCTGCCGCGACCGATTGAGTGCGGTTCCCGCGCGCGCCGGAATTGCCATGACGAAGGTTCGTCACCATGTTATTGCGCGACCGAGGCTGCCCGGGGACCGGGCGGGACGCCCTCGGCCGCCAGACGAGCCGCCGGATCGGAGCCGGGCATGGCGACGGCGGCGGGCTGGAGCGACCGACGGCACCGGATGCGGCCGGCAGGCATCCCCTGGCCCCGATCGTCATGGATCGGGGCGCGCGGGACGCCAAGGCGAATGGACACGGCGCTGACGCGCCGGTCGGTATGGATTGGGCGCGACAGCGCCGGTTGGTATGGATTGGGCGCGACAGCGCCCTGGCGACGGGACAGGACCATGAGCGGACCCAGCTTCTCCTTCGGCAACCAGTTCAGCGGCCGCCCCGCGGCCCAGCCGGCAGAGGCCCAACCGGCAGCTGGCGCGGCGCCTGCCGGCCGCCCGGCTTCGGGAGGTGTGACCGCGTCCTTCGGCGCAGCCCCGGTCCCTCCGGTCGGCGGCGCCATGCCGGCCCCCGCCGCCAAGGGCGACGATCTCATCAAGGAGACCACGACGCGCGACTTCATGCGTGACGTGATCGAGGCCTCGCGCCAGGTCCCCGTGCTGGTCGATTTCTGGGCCGAGTGGTGCGGCCCCTGCAAGCAGCTGACGCCGGTCATCGAGAAGGTCGTGCGCAATGCCAAGGGCAAGGTGCGGCTGGTCAAGATGAACATCGACCACCATCCGGAGGTCGCCGGCCAGCTGGGCATCCGCTCGATCCCGGCCGTGATCGCGTTCAAGAACGGCCAGCCGCTCGACGGCTTCATGGGCGCCGTGCCGGAGAGCCAGATCCAGAGCTTCATCGAACGCATCGCCGGACCGGTCGGCCCGTCCGATGCCGAGACGCTTCTGGCCGAGGCCGAAGCGGCGCTGGCGGCGGGCGACCTGCAGGGCGCGGCCGATCTCTTCGCCGCCGTGCGCGAGATGGAGCCCGACAATCTGGCCGGTCTCGCCGGTCTGGTCCGCACGCTCGTGGCCGCCAAGGAATTCGACGAGGCCCGCGCCCTGATCGCGACCGTCCCGGCGGCCAAGCAATCGGATCCGGCGGTCGCCGCCGCCCGGGCCCAGCTCGAACTGGCCGAGCAATCGGCCAAGCTCGGCGATTCCCTGGAACTGGAGGCGCGCCTCGCCAGCGACGCCAACGATCACGACGCGCGCTTCAATCTCGCCCTGATCCTCAACGCCCACGACAAGCGCGAGGCGGCGGTCGATCATCTGGTCGAGATCGTCCGTCGTAAGCGGGACTGGAACGAGGAAGCCGCACGCAAGCAGTTGCTGCAGTTCTTCGATGCCTGGGGTCCGAAGGACGAGATGACCCTCTACGGCCGGCGCCGCCTCTCCTCGGTGCTGTTCGCCTGAGGAGGCCATCGAACCGGCGGACCTTGTCTCCGGCGCGAACGGGTTCGCATGGTCCGAACCGCGCCATCGCAGGCCGGAGCGGCCGCCAAGGGGTTCGATCGAGACGGATGGTTCCGTTCCGTCTCGTGACTCCGAACCGCTCACTTTTTCATTGCGTGGCCAAACTCTGACATTTGCAGGACGCAAGTATCAGAGTTTGACCATGAGGGAGGCAACCATGACGCTGGCAGGCAACCGGACCTATCGCGGCCCGGACGACATCCCGGTCGTGGTGCCGGTCTTCCCGCTGCCGGCCGCGCTGCTGCTGCCGCGCGGGCAGTTGCCGCTCAACATCTTCGAACCGCGCTACCTGGCCATGGTCGACGCGGCCCTGCGCGGCGACCGGATCATCGGTATGGTCCAGCCGCGCTTCGACCATGGGTCGGTCGATCTCACCGGCCGGCCGGCGCTGTGCGACGTCGGCTGTCTTGGCCGGATCACGCAGTTCGCCGAGACCGGCGACGGTCGCATCCTGCTGACCCTGTCGGGGATCGTCCGCTTCTCGGTCTCGGAAGAATTGGCGACCACCACGCCCTATCGCCAGGTGCGCATCGCGACCGAGCCCTTCGCCGAGGATTTCGAGGCCAATCGCGGCGAGGCCGAGGTCGACCGCAAGGCGCTGATGAGCGTGTTCCGCGCCTATCTGGAGGCCAACAATCTGGAGGCCGACTGGGCCAGCTTCGATCAGGCGCCGACCGAGGCGCTGGTCAACACGCTGTCGATGATGGCGCCCTACGGCCCGGCCGAAAAGCAGGCGCTTCTGCAGGCCACCGACCTGAAGACGCGCGCCGAGATGCTGATCGCATTGACCGAGCGAACCCTGACCGGCGAGCCGGGCCGGCCGCGCAGCCCGCTGCAGTAGAGCCCATGACCGAAAAGCGCCCCGTCGAAGACCGCCAGAAAGGCCGGATCGACCCGAAGCTCCTGGAGCTCCTGGTCTGTCCGCTGACCAAGACCACGCTCGAATACGACGCCGAGCGCCAGGAACTGATCTCGCGCGCCGCCCGGCTCGCCTACCCGATCCGCGACGGCATCCCGATCATGCTGCCGGACGAGGCGCGCGCGCTGGATTGAGGCCGGGGACGGGCCGGAGCGCCGAACGCACCCGACCCGTCTTTCCGAACCCTACATCGTCAGCGGAACAGATCCCGGTCGATCTCGGCGAAATAGGCCGGGGCGGCGAGGCCGCGGCGCTGGCAGGCGGCGATCAGGGTGTTGCCGAGCAGGGTCGCGATGGTCATCGGCCCGACGCCGCCCGGCACCGGCGTGATCGCGCCGGCGACTTCGGCCGCCGCCGCATAGTCGACATCGCCGACCAGCTTGGTCTTGCCCTCGCCCTTCTCCGGTGCCGGGACGCGGTTGATGCCGACATCGATCACCGTCGCACCCGGCTTGACCCAGTCGCCCTTGACGAATTCCGGAATGCCGACCGCGGCGACCAGGATGTCGGCGCGGCGGCACACCGCCGGCAGGTCCTGAGTGCGGGAATGGGCGATGGTGACCGTGCAGTTGGCCTTCAGGAGCAGTTGCGCCATCGGCTTGCCGACGATGTTGGAGCGGCCGACCACGACCGCCTCCTTGCCGGCGAGCTTGCCGAGGGTCGCCCGCAGGAGGATCATCGAGCCATAGGGCGTGCACGGCACCAGGCTCCACTGGCCGGTGGCGAGCTTGCCGACATTGACGACGTGGAAGCCGTCGACATCCTTTTCGGGCGCGATCGCCTCCAGGACCTTGGCGGAATCGATGTGCTTGGGCAGCGGCAGCTGAACCAGGATGCCGTCCACCGCCGGATCGGCATTGAGCTTTCCGATCAGGGCGAGCAGATCGGCCTCGGTCGTGGCCACGTCGAGCTTGTGCTCGATCGAGTTCATGCCGACCTCGACCGTCTGCTTGGCCTTCGAGCTGACATAGACCTTGCTGGCCGGATCCTCGCCGACCAGCACCACCGCCAGACCGGGCACGAAACCGTGGTCGGCCTTGAGCCGCGCCACCTCGCCGGCGACCGCCGCGCGCAGCGCCTCGGCCTGGGCCTTGCCGTCGATGATCTGTGCCGTCATGAACCTCTCCCCCATCGGCCGCGCACGGCACCGGGCCGCGTCGGGCGCAAAATCCGTCGGCCGGGCCCGTGCGGGCTCCGGCAGCCTCATCCCTGCGATCGTTCGAGATGACTGGTATTTGGTATACCAGAACTCAACCGTGATCGACCAGTCGTTCGATGGCGGCGGAGAGCTCGGACGGATCACCCTCGATACGAAGGATCTTCGTGCGGGACGTCGGCCCCGAAACGACCGCGACCTTGCTCTTCGCGACGCCGAGCGACTTGGCGACCAGTCCCTCCAGCGCCACGTTGGCGGCCCCCTTCTCGGGGATGGCCCGGACATGGACGGCGAGCACGGTCTCTCCGCTCGACAGCACTTCGAACGCGCCGACCTTATCGCGACCGGCGCGCGGGGTCAGCCGGACGCGCAGTCGCACCGCACCCGTCTCGGCCTTGACCGCGTCGCCGGCGCCGCTCACGGCACGAAGCGGAACAGGTAGATCAGGTATTCGCGGATCAGGTAGAGGCCGAGGATGACCAGGATCGGCGCGATGTCGATGCCGCCGAGATTGGGCAGGAACCGCCGGATGCGCGCGAACAGCGGTTCGGTCGCCCGGTAGAGGAAGTTGCTGATCGTATCGACCAACTGATTGCGCGAATTGACGATGTTGAAGGCATAGAGCCAGGAGAAGACCACCGCGAGGATGACGATCCACCAATAGATATCGATCGCGAAAATCAGAACCTTGACGAGGGGCTGCATGGACGATCCCTGGGGCGGCGCTTCACGGGAGAGACGGGCCGGCCGGCGCGACCCGACGGGCTCCCCCCATGTAAAGCGCAGGCCCCGCGGCGACAAGAGGACGCGGCCGGACGGCGGGCCGGCATGGTTGATGCGGCGAGGGCGTGCGACAGCGGCTTGCGCGATCTCAGCCGCGCCTTTGTGCCGCCTTGGCGATCGCCTTCGCGGTCGACAGATCGCGCGTGATCTTCCCGTCGACATGGTACATTCCGGTTGCATCGCGGACGATCTCAGGCTCCGAAACCGGAAGGGGCGGCGGCGCGAGCAGCGGCCGGTCGCTCTTCGTCGACGGGCCGTCAGAGTCCGGCATGTCGCTTGGTGCGTTCGATTCGCTCGCAGGCTCGAAGATGTGGCCGCAGTGCCGGCAGACCGTGGCACGCAACTTCACCGTTTCGGCACATCTGGGGCATTCCTTGAGATCGGCTTGCTCCTGCCGCCGCTGCGCCTGCAACTGCTTCGCCAGATCGGCCTTCAAGTTCGACTGGAACAGGAGAATGATCAGCCCGATCGCCGGAAACAGCGTGCAGACCACGAACCAAATCAGGGGATTCCTGCCTTTACCCGAGGCGATGCCGGCACCCAGAATTCCGAAAATGATAGCGAAAATCAGAATCGGCATATCGGCTGCCTCCGGGCTCAACGCCAGGAGAATACAATCTATAGTAATTTTTAGTCAATATAGACAATCAGAAGCTATACCAATCGCTACTCCGCCGCCTTGGCTCCCGAGCCGAAGCGCCGCTCGACATAGTCCTCGACGATGCGCGTGAAGGCCTCGGCGATGCCGGGGCCGCGCAGCGTCATGGCCTTCTTGCCGTCGATGAAGACCGGCGCCGACGGGGTCTCGCCGGTACCGGGCAGCGAGATGCCGATATCGGCATGCTTGGATTCGCCCGGCCCGTTGACGATGCAACCCATCACGGCGAGGTTGAGCGCCTCGACGCCGGGATATTTCTCGCGCCAGGCCGGCATCGACCGGCGGATGTGGTCCTGGATGTCGCGGGCGAGTTCCTGGAACACGGTCGAGGTGGTCCGCCCGCAGCCCGGGCAGGCGGCGACGATCGGGATGAAGGCGCGGAAGCCCATCGTCTGCAGCAGTTCCTGCGCGGCGACGACCTCGCGGGTGCGGTCGCCGCCCGGTTCCGGGGTCAGCGAATAGCGGATCGTGTCGCCGATGCCCTGCTGCAGCAGGATGCCCATGGCGGCCGAGGAGGCGACCAGGCCCTTGGAGCCCATGCCGGCCTCGGTCAGGCCGAGATGCAGGGCATAGTCGCAGCGCCGGGCGAGTTCGCCGTAGACGGCGATCAGATCCTGCACCTGGCTGACCTTGGCGGAGATGATGATCCGGTCGCGCGGCAGGCCGATTTCCTCGGCGCGCGCGGCGGACAGGAGGCCCGACTGGACGATCGCCTCGTGCATCACCTCGCGCGCCGTCCGCGGGCTACCGGCGGCGGCATTCTCGTCCATCAACCGGGTCAGCAGGTCCTGGTCGAGCGAGCCCCAGTTGACGCCGATCCGGACCGGCTTGCCGTATTGGAGCGCCTTCTCGACGATGGCGCCGAACTGCCCGTCGCGCTTGTCCTTGAAGCCGACATTGCCGGGATTGATCCGATACTTGTCGAGCGCCTCGGCGCAGGCCGGATGGTCGGCCAGCAGCGTATGGCCGATATAGTGGAAGTCGCCGACCAGCGGCACGCGGATGCCGCGGCGGGCGAGCCGATCGCGGATATGCGGCACGGCGGCGGCGGCCTCGTCGCGATCGACCGTGATGCGCACCAGTTCGGAGCCGGCGCGGGCGAGATCCGCCACCTGGGCGGTGGTCGCCTCGATGTCGGCCGTGTCGGTGTTGGTCATCGACTGGACGACGATCGGCGCCGAGCCGCCGACCACGATCCCGCCGACGGAGACGGGAACGGAACGGCGGCGCGGCTGCGGCGCGAAGGGGCTGGTCATCGGCGATGGTCCTCGGCTCGTCCGCCCGAGATGGGACGAGCCGACCGTCATCGTCAAGGGCCAACCCGCGCCCCGCTCAGTGCCCGAGCACCAGGCGCGGCAGCCATGTCGTCAGCGGCGGCCAGAAGGTGACCGCCGCCAGCACGGCGATCAGCGGGATCAGCCAGGGGACGATGGCGCGGCTCATCGCCTCGAAGCTGATATTGGCGACCCGGCAGGTGACGAACAGCACCACCCCGACCGGCGGCGTCACCGTGCCGATCATCAGGTTGAGGACGAAGATCAGGCCGAACTGGATCGGGTCGATGCCGAACTGCGCCGCCGCCGGCGTCAGGATCGGGATCAGGATCAGCATGGCGGCGAGCGCCTCCATGAAGCAGCCGACGACCAGCAGCAGGATGTTGACGACCAGCAGGAACATCATCGGATTGCCGACGAGATCGACGATCATCGGACCGGCCGTCTGCGGGATGCGCGAGATCGACAGGCACCAGGCGAGCGCTCCGGCGGTCATCACCAGCGCCAGCACGATACCGGTCGTTTCGACCGTCTCGACGACAATGCGCGGCAGGTCGGACAGGCGGAAATCGCGGTAGACGACGAGGCCGAGAAACAGGGCGTAGACGGTCGCCACGCCGGCCGCCTCGGTCGGCGTGAACAGGCCGCCCATCATGCCGCCGAACAGGATGACCGGGGTCATCAGCGCCCAGTGGGCCCGCCGGTAAGCGTGCCAGACCGCGCCGAGGCTCGGAAAGGGATGGCGCGGCAGGTTGCGGCGGCGGGCGACCTCGGAGACCATCAGCATCAGCGCCACGGCCATCAGGAGGCCCGGAATGACGCCGGCCAGGAACAGGCCGCCGATCGAGACATCGGCCGAGACGCCGTAGACCACCATCGGCAGCGAGGGCGGGATGATCGGCCCGATGGTCGCCGAGGCCGCCGTGATCGCCGCGGCGGTCTCCGGATCGTAGCCCTCGTCCTTCATGGCCTTGATCTCGAGCGTGCCGACGCCGCCGGCATCGGCCACCGCCGAGCCGGACATGCCGGCGAAGATCACCGAGGCCAGGATGTTGGCGTGGCACAGGCCGCCGCGCAGCCAGCCGACGCAGACGGTGGCGAAGCCGAAGATGCGCTCGGTGATGCCGGCCGAGTTCAGGATGTTGCCCATCAGGATGAACAGCGGCGCGGCCAGGAGCGGGAAGGAATTGGCCGCCTGGGCGATTTTCTGCGGCACGATCGAGGCCGTGAAGCCACCGAGATAGACGAAGGCATAGGCGGCCAGGCCCATCGAGGCATAGAGCGGCACGCCCATCAGCAGCGCGGCGAACCAGACCGCCAGGATGCCGAACATCATCGCGGTCATGACAGCGCCTCCGCGGAGGCCTGGGCGCGCCGCGCCCGGCCGGCCAAGGCATCGAAGAGGTCGGCCAGCGCCTGCAGGGCGACCACGGCGCCTGCGAAGGGCAGCGGCACGTAGAGGATCGCGGTCGGCACCGGCAGGCTGACGGCCTCCACGTCCCAGGTCCGGCCGATCAGCGTGTAGCCGTGCACCGCCATGCCGACGCCGAGGGCGACGACGCCGGCCTGGGTCACGACCTCCAGCGTCCGCTGCAGCACGATCGGAAGGCGGCTGGAGAAGACGTCAATGCGGATATGGCCGTTGCGGCGCGTGCCGATCACCCAGCCGACGAAGCCGGTCCAGACCAGCAGGTACTGCGCCACCTCGTCCGACCAGGCCAGCGGATCACCGAGCTGGCGGAAGACCACGCCCAGCACCACGGCGGCGAGCAGAGACAGAAGCAACACCACGGCGGCCGCCTCGACGAGGCGATCCACGGCGCGGACGAGGAGGCGCATGGCGGCTCCCTTCGATGGGGCAAGGGTGCGGGGGCGTGGGTGGGGACCGGCGCGGATCTGAGCCCGGGCCGGCTGTCGTGCGGAAAAGTGGCGTGCGGACGAGTGTCGCGCGGACGCATGCCACGGGTCCCGGACGGTGGCGGGCCGTCGTCCGGGTCAGGCCGCGGATGCGGCGGTGGCAGGACCGATCAGAGCGCGAGCAGGCCGTCGAAGACGCCCTTGCCCCACTTCTCCTCGAATTTCGGCGGCACCTGCGCCAGGACCGGCTTGCGGAAGCTGTCCATGTCCGGCTCGATCACCGTCATGCCGCCGCTCTTCAGCGTGTCGACCAGCGAGGCCTCCTGGCCGGCCAGTTCCTTATCCTGCCAGGCGACCGCCGCCGCGATGGCAGCATCGAGCGCCGCCCGATCGGCCGCCGCGAGGCTCTTCAGGAAGTCCTCGTTGAAGATGACCAAACGCGGCGTGATGATGTGGCCGGTCAGCACGAGATATTTCTGCACCTCGTTCAGCTTGGCGCTGGCGATGGTCGGCAGCGGGTTCTCCTGGCCGTCGACCGCGCCCTGGCTCAGCGCCAGATAGAGTTCGTTGAAGGCGATCGGCGTCGCCTTCGCGCCCCAGGCCTCGGCCATGGCGCGGAAGGTGTCGACGGGCGGAACGCGCAACTTGAAGCCGGCCATGTCGGCAGCCGACTTGACGGCCTTCGACCCGGTCGTGATGTGGCGCTTGCCGTAATAGGTCACCGCCAGCATGCGCATGCCGCGCTTGGCGACCAGTTGTTCGTTCATCTGCCGGAACAGCGGCGTTGCGCCGAGCTTGGCCATATGGGCCGCGTCGCGCCACAGATAGGGCGCCTCGATCACCGAGAGCTGCGGCAGGAAGGCGCCGAGCGCGGCCGCGCCGTCGGTGGTCGCCGTCAGGGCGCCGGAGCCGACCGCCTCCATCATGTCCTTGCCGGTGCCGAGCTGGCCGCCCGGGAAGGTCTGGATTTCGAGCCGGCCACCGGTCTTGTCCTTCACCTCGGCGGCGATGCGCTCCAGCATGCGCACCTGCGGGTGATTGGCCGGCAGCAGATCGCCCCAGCGGATCACCGTCGGGGCCGCACGCGCGATCGCCGGCATGAACAGCCCGGCGCCGACGGCCGCGCTGCCGGCCATGATGCTGCGGCGGGAAAGCCTGAATTCTCGTGCCATGTGAAACCTCCCTTTTCGGCGGCCGTCTCGTGCGGCTTTGCCTCGTGTCGGGCATGGTGGCCCGGATCGCGATCAGAGATCCAGCGCCCTGTTGCGGGCATTGGTGATGTGGTCGGAAATCGCGGCCGCGGCGGCGGCCGGATCGCGCGCCTCGATGGCGGCGATCACTTTCAGGTGGTCGGCCATGACCGGCACGATCAGGTTCTCGTAGAGCCGGGTCTCGTCGCGCCGGATCAGCTTGATCTTGATCCAGTTGACCCGGTAGGCCTGCGAGACGATCGCATTGTCGAGATGGTCGATGATGGTCTGATGCAGCCGTCGGTCGACCTCTTCGGCATCGCGGACCAGATCCGGATCGCCGCCGGCCTTGGCTCGGGCGACGATCTCCTCATGCGCACGACGCAGCGCGGCGACCAGATCGGTGCTCGCCGCGGCGGCGAACAGCGCCGTCGCCTCACGCTCCAGGAACAGCCGGAATTGGAAGGCGTTGCGGATCAGGTCGATGTCGACATGGGCGACCTGCATGCCGCGCTGCGGCACGGTGGTGATCAGCCCCTCCGCCTCCAGCCGCGGGATCAGTTCGCGGATCGCGCCGAGCGGCAGGCCGGTGATCTCGACCAGTTCGCGCTGCGACACGAACTGGCCGGGCTTGATCTCGCGGGCGAGCAGCCGCTGCGTGAAGCTCGCATAGGCGAGATCGCGCAGCTTCGGCTCGCCGCCCTCCCGGGCCGGCCGCGGGCTTGTCATGCGGCCGCCTTGGCCAGAATGCCGTCGAAGGCCGCGACCAGTTCGGCACGCTCGGCCGGAGTCAGCGCCCTGAGCGGCGGACGCATCGGGCCGTAGCCGGTATCCTGGTAGACATGCCCGACCAGCGCCTTGGTGGCGGCCATCACCGGATGCTTGACGACTGCATCGACGATCCGGTTCACGTCCGGATTGTCGGCGCCGCCATAGATGACCGGGCGCAACATCTCGGGCGCGAAATTGGCGAAGCCGCAGATCGAACCGCTCGCCCCGGCGCGCACGGCGCGGGCCAGCAGGCGCTCGTCGCCGACCAGGATGTGCAGATCGGGATGCGCCGCCAGGAAGGCCTGTGTGCCCTCCCAGTTGGAGGCGGAATCCTTGACGGCCGCGATCACGCCCGGGAAGGCGGTCTTGAGCCGGCCGACCAGCTCGACCGAGAGGCCGACCGAGGTCATGAACGGGATGTGGTAGAGCACGATGCCGCGCGCCGCCGCGCCGAGGCCCTCGATGAAGGCCGAGAACCAGCGATACAGCGCCTCGTCGTCGACATTCTTGAAATAGAAGGGCGGCGCCACGAGCAGGCCGCGCATGCCGAGATCGAGCGCGATGCGCCCCTGCGTGATCGCATCATCCAGCACCGCCGAAGCGACGCCGGCATAGAGACGGCCGGGTTCGACGCCGCCCGCCACGACCGCACCGGCCATGCGCTCGCGCTCCAGGAGCCCGATCGCCGCGCCCTCGCCGGTCGTGCCGTAAAGCGTGACGGTGTCGCAGCCGCGTTCGATGACCCGGCGCGCATGGAAAGCGAGCCGCGGCAGATCGACCGCGCCGCTCTCGGCGAACGGGGTGACGAGCGCACAGGACAGGCCGAATTTCGACTTCTCGGACACGGGAAACTCCACTGCGAAGACAGTAACATGTTACTATCTTCGCAGTAAGGGTTTTCTCCGATGCCGTCAAGCCGGATATGCCGCAAAGGCGGGGGCCATCGGCTTTCGGTCAGCGCAGCGGCCGAGCCTAGTGGTCAAAGAGTTAGTGGTTCGGATTCACGCGACGGATGGGAACCATCCGTCTCGATCGAACCACTAGGCGGCACTGTCGGCACCCCGGTCAGAACCGGTAGTTGAGCCCGATCCGGCCGACCGTGGCCTTGGTCGCGACCTGCATCGTGTAGCCATAGGCGTTCTTGGCCGAGTCCTTGCCGAGGTCCATGTAAAGACCTTCGACCTTGACCGAGATCCGATCGGTCAGGGCATGCTCGATGCCGGCGCCCGCGACCCAACCCATGCGGCTGGAGCCGATATTCTTCCAGCTGTCGTCCGGATCGCCGGTTTCGGCCCAGGAATAGGCGGTCTTCGCCCAGGCCAGACCGCCGGTCATGTAGAACAGGGACTGGTCGAGCACCGCGCCGGCGCGCAGCCGTGCCGTACCGAAAGCCTCCATCTTCTTGGCGATCGTGACGTAGCCGCTTTCATAGCCGGTCTTCGCCTTCGTGCCGCTCCAGTTCAGGTCGGCCTCGGCGCCGACGAGCGTGTTGCAGAAGGTGTAGTTGTAACCGACCTGCACGCCGGCCGTTCCGCCGGTTTCTTTGTGGGCCATGCTGCCGCCGTACCAGTCGTAGTCGACATCGGTCCAGGTGCTGGCATGCTGCACGCCGCCGGCATTGACGCCCGCATAGAACCCCGAGAAGCGCGCCGCCGCGCAAGCCCCGGAAACCGACGGCGCCGCCACCGGGGCCCGCGCCGGGGCCAGCAGATCGGCGGCACTCGCGCTGCCGACGAAGCCGAACATTCCCGCCAGGACGGCGAAATTGACGAAATGTTTCAAGTGAACCTCCATTGAATTTCCGCGCTGAAGCGTCAGGCGTTGAGACGGAGACGAACCGACATCTTTCGGGACCGTACCGGCCATCCCACTGCGTCGAGCACTCGGATGGCCGACCCTGACCGGGAGGCCTTGCCACACCGCCAACGCCCAAAACCCATCAGACTTCTCAGTAGCGGACGTTGACACCGAGACGGGCGACCGCCGCGGTCGTGGCTACGTCCAACTTGTAGGTGACGTCATAGGGGTTGGTTCGGCCCGTCTTACTGCCGAGATCCATGTAAAGACCTTCCGCCTTGATGGAGATCTTGTCGGTCACAGCGTACTCGATGCCAGCACCGGCGACCCAGCCCACGCCGAGAGTATTGAGTTTCTTGAAATCGGCATCAGGAAACCAGTAGGTCTTGTTGAAATCCCAGCCACTCTTGATATCGCCCCAGGCCAGACCGCCCGTTCCGTAGAGCAGGAAATTGTCGACGGCGAATCCGGCCCGCAGTCGAGCGGTTCCGAACCAATCGATCGACGACGACTGAGTGGAATAGGTGGTAAAGTTCTTCTTGCTGCTGGCATTCGCCCAGTTGGCGTCGACTTCAAAGCCGACGAGCGTATTGCAGAATACGTAGTTGTAGCCAGCCTGAACACCGGCCGTCGCACCCTGCGCGCTGTAAGACTTCGTACCGCCGTACCAGAAATAGTCGACATCTGTGAAGTCGCTTTTCTGAACCATGCCGCCGGCATTCACGCCGGCATAGAAGCCGCCGAAGCGGGCCGCCGCGCAGGCGGGGGTCGCCGACGCCGTCTTCGTGAAGAGATCGACCGCCCCAGCCGCGTCGGAGAGGATCATCGCCGCGGCCGCAGTGACCAAGAAAGTGGACAGTCTATTCATTCTAGCCTCCATATTTGATCACATTCGTATATATTAAACCGTCGACATCTTACGGTATCCGGTTCTGTTGAACAATGATTTGTGATCGATGGACGTTCAATATTAGGCATTGTTACTCACTGTTAGTGGGATCCTGTGTGGCATTTTTGATTTTTCTGTTTTTATTTGTTTACATTTTCGCACTTCGGCTGCTTGCGGGTTTACAGTTACAGCAAGCCCCGAGTTCGCTCTTGCCCACCTTCCGGCGCGAGGCCAGGATGGATGCCGCCCGTCGCACCATGCCTCCCTGACCGCGAGTCACCCCCTGTCGATCGAGACCGACCTCGCCCCCCATCTCGCCGGCACCCGCGGGCCGGCCGCGGCAACCGCCGCGCGCATCCTGGCCGAGACGGCCCGGCTGCTCGGCACCGATCGCCTGGTGCCCGTGGTGTCCGCCCATATCGACGGCTGCCTGTTCCATGGCGATGCGGGCGTGCTGTTCGCCGAGACGCTGGTTGCGGGAGGCGGACAGGTGGCCATCCCGACCACCCTCAATGTCGGCGCGCTCGACCTGATTCATGCCGGCCGCGTCCGCTTCGCCCCCCATCAGCAGCGGATGGCCGAGCGCATGGTCGCCGCCTACGAAGCACTCGGCTGCCGGCCGACCTGGACCTGTGCGCCCTATCAGGCCGGGCACCGTCCGGGGCTCGGCGACCATGTCGCCTGGGGCGAATCGAACGCGGTCGCCTTCGCCAACTCGGTGCTCGGCGCGCGCACCAACCGGCTCGGCGACTTTCTCGACATTTGCTGCGCCCTGACCGGCTTCGCGCCCGAGACCGGGCTGCATCTCGACCGCAACCGCATCGGCCGCGTCGTCTTCGACGTGTCCGGTCTGTCCGAACGGCTGAAGGCCGAGGAGGCCTTCTACCCGGTGCTCGGCAGCCTGGTCGGCAGCCTTTGCGGCGAGGCGGTGCCGGTCGTGGCCGGCCTGCCGCCGGGTGTCGACGAGGACCGGCTGAAGGCCTTCGGGGCGGCGGCCGCCTCGTCGGGCGCGGTCGCCCTGTTCCATATCGTCGGATCGACCCCGGAGGCGCCGAGCCTCGCGGCCGCGCTCGGCGGCCTCGAGCCGGCCGAGACCATCGTGGTGACGCCGGCGCTGGTGCGCGAGGCGCGCGACCGTCTGACCACCGCCGACCGGGCCGCCGAGCCGGACGCCATCGCGATCGGCAGCCCGCATCTCTCCTTCGAGGAACTCGCCGCGCTGGAACGCGGTCTCGCCGGCCGCCGTGCCCGGCTGCCGATCTATGCCTGCACCAGCCGCTTCGTCTGGCAGGTGCTGCAGGAGGAGGGCCGCGCCGCGACCCTGGAGGCGGCCGGCGTGGTGCCGATCGTCGACACCTGCGTGGTGGTCGCCCCGATCCTGCCGGAGGCGACCTTCGACCGGCCGAAAGTGCTGATGACCAATTCCGGCAAATTCGCCCACTACGCCCCCGGCAATACCGGCTGGGCGACGCTCTACGGTTCGCTCGCCGACTGCGTCGAGACCGCCGTCGCCGGCCGCCTGAGGCGCGACGAGGGGGCCTGGGCATGACCGACACGCCGGTCGCCACCGTCCTGGTCCCCGGCCCGGCCGTCTCCGGACCGATCCTGCACCTGACCGAACCGCTCAGCTTCTGGGGCGGTGTCGATCCGGTGACCGGCCGGATCACCGACATCCGCCATCCCGAGCACGGGCAGTGCGTCGCCGGCACCGTCCTGCTGGTGCCGGAGACCCGCGGCTCGTCCTCGTCGAGCTCGATCATGCTCGAACTGATCCGCGCCGGCGCCGCGCCCGCCGCCCTGGTGCTCGATCGGGTCGACGCGATCCTCGTGCTCGGCATTCTGGTCGCCCGGGAAATGGGCCTCGCCCATCCGCCGGCCTATCGCCTGCCGCGCGCCGCCATGGCAGAACTCGCCGGCCGCGCCGCCCTGGACGGGCAAGGCCGCATCACCCGTCTCGACGACCTTCCGGAGTAGCCGACGTGACCCAACCCGCCCCGATGGCTGCCGCGGAGGCCGATGGCGATCGCGCCCCATCACGACATGCCGGCCCGGCCGGCATCGCCGGCTGGGCGCTGTTCGACTGGTCGATGCAGCCCTTCTTCACGCTGGTCACGACCTTCGTGTTCGGTCCCTTCTTCGCCGCCCGCATCGCCGCCTCGGCTGCCGACGGCCAGGCGCTGTGGGGCTATGCGACCGCGGCGGCCGGGCTGGTCATCGCATTGATGTCGCCGGTGCTCGGCGCCGTCGCCGATGCCAGCGGCCGCCGCAAGCCGTGGGTGATGGCCTTCGGGCTCATGATGGCGGTCGGCGCCACCGCGCTCTGGTGGGCGGTGCCGGGCACACCGGGCGCGGTCGCGATCGGCCTGATCGGCTTCGCGATCGGCACCATCGGGGCGGAATTCGCGACCGTCTTCAACAATGCCATGATGCCCGGGCTGGTGCCAAAGGAACGGCTCGGCCGCCTCTCCGGCCTCGGCTGGGCCTGCGGCTATGTCGGCGGGCTCATCAGCCTGGTGCTGACGCTGGGCTTCCTGTCGGCCAGCCCGGAGACCGGCCGCACCCTGCTCGGCTTCCTGCCGCTGTTCGGGCTCGATCCGGCCACCGGCGCCGGCGACCGGGCGACCGGCCCGCTCTCCGCCGTCTGGTTCTTCGTCTTCGTCCTGCCGATGCTGCTGTTCACGCCCGACCGGCCCTCGACCGGGCTCCGTTTGCGGACGGCGATCCGGCGCGGCCTCGCCGGACTGCGCGTCACGCTCGCCGCCCTGCGCCGCGAGGAGCGCAACCTGATGCGCTTCCTGATCGCCAACATGATCTATACCGACGGCCTCGCCGCCCTGTTCGCCTTCGGCGGCATCTACGCGGCCGGCGTGTTCGGCTGGACGACGATCGAAATCGGCATCTTCGGCATCCTGTTGACAATCACCGGCACGATCGGCGCCTGGCTCGGCGGCCGCCTCGACGACCGGCTCGGCTCGAAGGCCGTGGTCGCCGGCGCCCTCACGGTCCTGATCGCCGCCACGATTCTGATCGTCTCGATCGACGGCGGTCACATCCTGTTCGTGCTGCCCGCCGCCGGCCCGGTCCCGGGCGACGGGCTGTTCGCCTCCACGCCCGAGCGGCTCTATGTGGCGCTCGGCTGCGTGATCGGCCTGGTCTCGGGCCCGATGCAGGCCGGCTCGCGCACGCTGCTCGCTCATCTGGCCCCGGCCGAGCGGATCGGCCAGTTCTACGGATTGTTCGCGCTGTCCGGCAAGGTGACGAGCTTCGCAGGCCCTCTGGCCGTCGCCTTCGTCACCGACATCTCGGAAAGCCAGCGCGCCGGCGCCTCGGTCCTGCTCGCCTTCTTCGCCGTCGGCCTCTGGCTCCTTGCCGGCACCGCGGCGCGGCGGACGTAGCATCGGTCGGGATCCGGCCCGACCATCGGCGGCAGGGACTGGACCCTGCTGAAAATAAAACCGGGGCGCAGGGGCCCCGGTCGGTCGTCACAGCCATATGGAACCGCCGGTTCGGTCGTCTCCGACCGGACGGCCTGCCGGCTCAGTGCCAGTAGCAATGCTTGCGATGATGGCGCCAATAGCAGTGCTTGTGACCGCGAATGCGCGGGCCGCCCACATAGGCGCCGATCGCGCCGCCGACGATCGCACCGGGCGGGCCGGCAACCACCGCGCCGACGCCGCCGCCGATGGCCGCACCGGTCAGGGTCCGTTCGGAATGGGCCGACGCGGCCGAAGTCATCGCGATCGAGGCCGCGAGCGCCGCGGCAGCGAAAAGAACACGCATGAGAGGCTCCTGTCGAGATCGTTTCCTGTCCATGGGTAACGCACCGTCCTGGGCGGAGTTCCCCGCGTTTCGGCACTTGGACCCACAAACGATAGCCTGACAGTTGCCGCCACGCCAGCCACCGCGCGAACGACGGCATGGGACGGTCCGGATCGGCCTCAATGGCGGAAGTGGCGCATGCCCGTGAAGGCCATGGCGATGCCGGCCTTGTCGGCCGCCTCGATCACCTCGTTGTCGCGCATCGAGCCACCCGGCTGGATGACCGCGGTCGCGCCGGCGGCGACGATCGTCTCCAGCCCGTCGGCAAAGGGGAAGAAGGCATCGGACGCCGCGACCGACCCGTCCGTCAGCGGCCGGTCCGACCCGGCGGCCTTGGCGGCCTCGGTCGCCTTGGAGACGGCGATGCGGGCGGAATCGACCCGGCTCATCTGGCCCGCACCAATGCCGACCGTGGCGCCGTCCTTGACGAACACGATGGCGTTCGACTTGACGTGCTTGACCACCCGGAACGCGAAGGCCATGTCCTTCTCTTCGTTGCCGGTCGGCTGGCGCCGGGTCTTCACCTCCAGGTCGATGTCGTCGACCGTGCCGTAGTCGCGCGTCTGGGCCAGGAAGCCGCCGGCGACCGTCTTCACCGTCAGCCCCATCTCGGCCGGCTTGGGCAGGCCGCCGGCCAGCAGAAGGCGGAGATTCTTCTTCGCCGCCACGATCGCCTTGGCCTCGTCGGTGGCATCGGGGGCGATGATCACCTCGGTGAAGATCTTGACGATCTCCTCGGCGGCTTCGGCGTCGAGCGTCCGGTTCAGCGCCACGATGCCGCCGAAGGCGGACACCGGATCGCAGGCCAGCGCCTTCAGATAGGCGTCCTTCAGGGTCTTCGCCTCCGCCACGCCGCACGGATTGGCATGCTTGATGATGGCGACCGCAGCGGTCCGCTTCGGGTCGAATTCCGCGACCAGCTCATAGGCCGCGTCGGTATCGTTGATGTTGTTGTAGGAGAGCGTCTTGCCCTGCAGCTGGACGGCCGTGGTGACGCCGAAGCGCTTCTCGCCGGTCCGGTAGAAAGCCGCGAGCTGGTGCGGGTTCTCGCCGTAGCGCATCACCTCGACCAGTTCGCCGCCGATCGCGCGATAGCGCGGGTTCGGTTCGCCGAGCTGGTCGGCGAGCCAATTGGAGACCGCCGCGTCATAGGTGGCGGTCCGGCCATAGGCGGCGAGCGCCAGCTTCTTGCGCAGGCGCAGGGTCGTCGTCCCGCCGCCGGCCTCGATCGCCGCAAGCACGTCCGCATATTGCGCCGGGTCGACCACCACCGCCACATAGGCATGGTTCTTGGCCGCCGCGCGGATCATGGCCGGCCCGCCGATATCGATATTCTCGATCGCGGTCGCCCAGTCGCCGGTCCGCGCGATCGTCTCCTGGAACGGATAGAGATTGACGACCAGGAGGTCGATCGCCCCGATGCCATGCTCGGCCATGGCGGCGGCATGGCCCTCGTCGTCGCGGATGCCGAGCAGGCCGCCATGGACCCCGGGATGCAGCGTCTTGACGCGCCCGTCCATGATCTCGGGGAAACCGGTCACCTCGGACACGTCCTTGACGGCGAGGCCGGCCGCCGCGATCGCCTTGGCGGTGCCACCGGTGGAGATCAGTTCGACGCCGCGGGCGGCGAGCGCCGTCGCCAGATCGATCAGGCCGGTCTTGTCGGAAACCGACAGCAGGGCGCGACGGACGGCGACCTGATCGGGCGCGGCGATGGACTTGGGCGCAACGGACATGGCGAACCTCGGACAGGCCGGGAAACCCCGGGAATGACGGGAATTGCGCGCCCGATAGCACGAAACCGACAGGGGGCAAACCCGGCGAAAGCCGGATGGCGGCCGGCTGCCTCAGGTGCGCCGCCGCGCGCCGTGCGGTTCCGCGGCGCGCAGGAAGGTCCAGCGGATTTCGGCCGGCGCCCTGCCGGTGACGACAAGCTGCAGGCTGCGCCGGGCCCCGTGCGGATCGGCGAGATAGACCGAGTCCTCGACCGAGGCGGCGGGGCCGTCGACATGGAACTCCCAGGTCTCGCCGTCGGGCGCGGCGAGCATGATCGGCCCGCCCTCGAGCGGGGTCGCCTGGATCGACGGGTGCAGATGGAACCGGATGGCGAAAGGCGCGTGACCGCTGCGCCGGGGCCCCTCCTCGATCAGCCGGTCGCGCCCGTCGAGGCGATCTCCCGCCGGAGCGAGCCGGAGCGTACGCTCGTGAATCAGACCGAACGGAACCAGCCAGGCATCGTGCCGGGCGATCACCGCCACGGCGCCCTCATGCTCCTGCCGGTCGATCTCGACGCGCTGCGCACCGGCGATCAGGACCCGCCCGGCCATGCGTTCGAGGACCCCATCGGCAAAGCGTCCGGCAATGGCGTCCGCGACCGTCACGGTGGAATGGGCCGCAGTCCGCCGCGCGATGTCGCGCCACGGATCGCCGGTCCGCGGCGGCGCACCGCAATTGACCACGAAGCGGTTGCGCCCGCTCGAGAACTCGAAGGCGAGCGGTCCCGCATGCGCGTCCCGGGCGTAGTCGGGCGGCGGCGGCCTGCCGCAGTCGACGATCACCACGGTGCGGTCGGCCTCCAGCCGCTGATAGCCGGAATAGGGCGCATTGCCGGGCGGGCGGCCGAGCGCGTCGTCATGGACCAGGACCGAGGCGACCAGGCTGACCGGCGTCACGCCCGCGCCGTTGAACAGGGCCAGCGCGCCGTCGCCGTGCCGGAAGAAGCGCAGCAGGTGCATCATCCGGTCGATCGCGTTCATCACCCCGGAGGAGACCGGAATCCCGCGCGCCGCATGGGCTTGGCGCAGCGGCAGCAGGTCCACCAGGATATCGAGAATGGCCGCGGGATTGCGCCCGACATGGCCGCCGTCGGGAAAGATCTGGCGGGCGAGTTCGTCGTCGAGCCGCTTCATCGCCGCCTTCACGCGCGGCCGGAAACTGTCCACCGCCACCGCCACCGCAACCAGCGCCACCGCGATCCGCAGTCGGCCGAGGCCGGGCGGAACCCGCTCGAAGGCATTGCGCAATCGACGGGCATGCAGGCCGATCACCGCCATGAAGCGCCGATAAAAGGCAGCGCTGCAGCCGTCGAGCAGCATCGGCGACTGTGCCAGGAAGGAAATCAGGCGCCGTCCCGCCACATCGGGCTCCCAGGCGACCGGGTTGCGCAGGCCCTGACGCAGCCATGCCTCGATCAGCGCCCGGGCCTCGTCATGCACCTCCGGCCCGCCGGCAGCGCGCAGATGGCGCAGCCAGCCGAACCCATGCAGCACCCGTTCCCACTCGGCCGATACCGGCGGCGCGACGAAGGGCGATTGGCCGAAGGTCTCGACCATCTGTCCGGAGAAGATGAAGCGGCCGGCCAGGATATCGTCGGCGACCGTCGGATCCGCGGTGCGGATGTCGGGCGGGGCGATCACCAGCCGATCGGCGGCCGGCTCGAACGGACGCCCGGCGCCCCGCGCCAGCGCGACTGCCGCGGCGAGCGACCGGCGGCCAGCTTCGCGCGCGATGAGAACGGCGGCGGCGACCCGAAGCGCTGTGTCCCCGGCCCGCATGGTCGGACCATTTCCCCCATAGAACTGACCGGGATCGCGCGGCGGGGCCTTGCCCATGCCGCGACGATCCGGAGTTTCGCATTGCCGCGGCCCGCACGGGATGGCCCAGACCATCCGGGCAGCCCCGCCGAAGGTGTCGAATCGAAGTGCCTGCCCGCCACCGACGAAAGTGCAGTCTAGTGGCGCGGGACCAGATCGCGCAATCGCTGCGGATCGGTTGCACACAAGACCATTCAGGCGGATCCGCGATTGCGAACATGCAGATAATTCCGAGACCGGCGTCGAAGGCGCCGGTCCCGCAGGTCCGGACGGGGTCAGGCCACCCGCATCAGTCGCGCGGCGAAGAAGCCGTCGAGCCCGCCGAGACGAAGGTCCTCGGCCGCCAGATGGCACGGCAAGGTGCGCATGTCGCCGTTCGCGGTGATGCACTCGGCGAGACCGCCGATTTCCTGCGCCTCGATCGGTCGGCGCCGGTATTCGGGATGGGCAGCCAGGAAGGCGGCGATCTGGGCCTCGCCCTCCTCCGGTTCGAGCGAACAGGTGCAGTAGACCAGTACCCCGCCGGGCTTCACCCAGTCGGCCGCCCGGCCGAGGATCGCCGCCTGGGTGGCGGCGAGCACCGCGATATCCGCTTCATCCTTCAGATAGGCCACGTCCGGATGCCGGCGGATGGTGCCCGTCGCCGAACAGGGCGCGTCGAGAAGGACGGCGTCGTAGGGCTCGGCCGGGTCCCATCCGGTCAGATCGGCGACGACCGTCTCGACACCGGCGAGCTTCAGGCGGGCGAGATTCTGGTCGAGGCGCTTCAGCCGTTCCGCCGAGATGTCGACGGCCGTGACCTTGGCGCCGGCCAGCGCCAGCGCGGCGGTCTTGCCGCCGGGCGCCGCGCAGAGATCGGCGACCCGCCGCCCGGCGACGTCGCCGATGAGGCGCGCCGGCAGGGCCGCGGCGGCATCCTGCACCCACCACTCCCCGTCCTCGAAGCCGTCCAGTTGCTCGACCGCACCGCCGGCGGTGCGCCGGACCGTTCCGGTCGGCAGAACGGTGCCGTCGAGCCGTTCCGCCCAACCGGCCGGATCGCCCTTCACGGACAGGTCGAGGGTCGGTTCGGCCGCATGCATGGTCGCGATGGCCTGGGCGCGTTCGGCGCCATAGTTCACGATCCAGCGCCGCAACAGCCAGTCGGGCGTGTTCAGGCGCTCGGGATCCTGGCTCTCAAGGATCTCGTCGCGGCGCCGGGCGAGACCGCGCAACACGCCGTTGATCAGCCCCTTCCAGGGGCGGCCGAGCCGGTCCTCGCCGGCAAGATCGACCGCCAGCGAGACGGCGGCGTGGTCGGGAACATCCATGAACAGGAGCTGGGCCGCGCCGATGCGCAGGATGGCGCGGGCGCGCGCGGCCTTCTCGGGCAGCGGCTTGTCGATCAGGCGCGAGAGGGCGTGGTCGATCTGGCCGAGCCGGCGCAGGGTGGTGCCGACCAGCGCGCGCACCAGCGCCCGGTCGCGCGGCTCCAGGCCGCGGAACGCGCCCTGGGCCGCCATCGTGTCGAGTTCCAGATCGAGCGGACGGCCGCCGTCGAGCACGCGGCCGATCAGATCGGTGGCCGCACGCCGTGCGGCCAGTCCGGGGATCGGCGGCAATCCCACCGGCTTGCCGTGAGCTTTCGGGCGAAAGGAACCTCTCGGACGGTCACGCGTCTCGGGCGCGCGGCTCATGCCCAGGGGCCCCGGCGCGTGCCGCCACCGACCGGCGGTACGGACGAGCGCCCGCGGCTGCCGCCCGCCGTCGGGAAGCGGGCGCCGCCGAAGGCGCCGCCGTCAGCCTCGGCCGACTTGCCGCCCCAGGGACCACGCGGGTCGCGGCCGGGCGCGCCGGCCGACGGTGCCGGCGAGCCGCGCATGGAGCCGCCCCCGCCGCCGCCATGGCCGCCGCCACCCATCTGGCGGTCGAGCTCGACCAGGGCGGCGATGCGGTTCTCGGTATTCGGATGCGTCGAAAACAGGTTGTCCATGCCCTGACCGGTCAGCGGGTTGATGATGAACATATGGGCCGTCGCCGGATTGGCCTCGGCATGCTGGTTAGGGATATGGGCAGCCTCGCCGGCGATCTTCTGCAGGGCCGAGGCGAGCCAGACCGGCCGGCCGCAGATCTCGGCGCCGAGCCGGTCGGCGGCATATTCCCGGGTCCGGCTGATCGCCATCTGGACGATCATCGCCGCGAAGGGGGCGACCACGGCCGCCAGAATCGCGCCGATCCAGTGGGTCCCGCCATTGTTGTCGCGGTTGCCGCCGAAGAACATGCCGAAATTGGCCAGCATCGAGATGGCGCCCGCGATGGTCGCGGTGATCGTCATGATCAGCGTGTCGTGATTCTTGATATGCGCCAGTTCATGCGCCATGACGCCGGCGACTTCCTCGGCGGTGAGCGAATTGAGCAGGCCGGTCGTCGCCGCCACCGCGGCATTTTCCGGATTGCGGCCGGTCGCGAAGGCGTTGGGCTGGTCCTCGTGGATCAGGTAGACGCGCGGCATGGGCAGATTGGCGTTGTGGGCCAATTGCTGGATCATGCCGACCAGCTCGGGCGCGGTCGACATGTCGACCTCCTGCGCATTGTGCATGGAGAGCACCATGCTGCCCGAGTTCCAGTAGCTGAACAGGTTCATGCCCAGCGCCGCCACGAAGGCGACCAGCATGCCGGTCTTGCCGCCGACCAGGTATCCGACGCCCATGAACAGCGCGGTCATCGCTGCGAGCAGGAGAGCGGTGCGGAAATAGTTCATCGAGCGTCGGTCCTCGTGAGACGTGGCGGCATCGGGCGACACGGCGCCGGAAGCCCAGGATCGGCTGCCGGTTCGGCGGCGACCTTCGGCGGATGGCAAGCGGCCCCCAACGCTCTATATGATGGGAACCGACCCCGTCCACCGCAAGCGGCGCGGCCGGGACTTGCCCGGGCCGCCTGCCGAAGCCGACACGCCCGATCCGTCCTCCGCTCCCCAGACGCCCGACCGTCCGATAGGTTCCCGATGCCCGACCCGACCGCCCCCATCGCTGAGCCCGCCGCCGCCGCGCCGCGGGCCCGCTTCGAAGACCTGCCGCCGGCGGCCCAGCGTGCGCTGCTCGAAGCCGAGGAGCGTCGGCGCGCCGCTGCGGCGGAAGCGGCCGATCCCGGCCCACGTGAGCTGAACGGCCGCAAGGGCCCGGAACCGGTCCGCTACGGCGACTGGGAGAAGAAGGGCATCGCGGTCGATTTCTGACCGACAGAGCGATCCGCCCCCGGCCGGCGCGAGGCGTGGCGTGCGGGAGCCGCGATCGGAACCCGTGTGCTCGGAACCCGTAGGATCGGGAACCGGGCGCCGCTAGCGGCCGGCGTCGACCCGTGTCAGTCGAAAATTTCCTGCCCGTGCGCCGCCACATAGGCGGCCAGCCCGAGCGTATGCTCGCGCGACAGGCGCTCGGCGAGGTCCGGATCGCGCTTCTCCAGCGCCTCGATGATGCCGAGATGATCCTGCATCGACCGGCCGATGCGGTCGTCGCGGCCAATGGTCAACTGGCGGATGCCGCGAACATGCAGCAGCAGATTGTCGGTCATCTCGCCGAGCAGCTTCGAGCCGGAGATGCGGATGATCGTCTGATGGAAGACGATGTTGGCACTCGAATAGTCGCCGAGATGTTCGGACGGCTTGTGGCTGTCGTCGAAACCCTCGAACAGCTTGCGCAGACCCTTCAGCTCGTCGTCGGTGGCGTTGACGACGGCCAGTCGCGCCGCCATGCTTTCCAGCGCCGCCCAGGCCTGGATCATCTCGACCACTTCGCGCTGGGTCTTGCGCAGCACCATGATGCCCCGGCGCGGAAGCGACTTGACGAAGCCCTCCTGCTCCAGCATCGCGACCGCCTCGCGCACCGGCGTTCGGCTGACGCCGAGCCGCTCGGACAGCTGCCGCTCGTCGATCCATTTCGGTTCGGGCGACGAATAGATGTCCATGTTGGCGATGGCCTGCTTCAGCGCCACATAGACCTTGGTCTTGTAGGTCTGCTCCGGAGCGAAGCGTTCGATGACGAGATCGGGGGCCGGGGTCTCGGGGGCTGGCCAGCGCACGGGCGATTTCACGGGCGTTTCCTCAAAAGCCTGGAGCACCCGGCATCCGATCGGACACGACAAAGGCGCTCCGCCTTCATTCTTTTATGCTCGCCGGCGAGCGGGCGACGGCACCCGCCGACAGGTTTCACCACGAACCCAATTCTGGCACGGGCGCCGGCCCGGTGTCAGATCGTAGTGACCACGCACCCCGGATGCCGACGTTGCGCCATCGGGGTCGATCGGAACCCGTCCCGCGGAGCAATCCGCCGGACGGCACAATGGCCGGAGGCGCCGGGCATGGCAGCTCCTGGCATCCCAGATTCAAACGTAACCGAAGGCGGCCGCCCTGTCGAGCGGACGCCGCGCCTTGCCGCCGGGATCCTTGGTCGCGGGGCGGCTCGGTTCAGCCATGGGCACCGAATTCGAGCGCGATCGCGGTACCGATCGACAGGATGACCTTATAGACGGCCTCCATCGGGTCGATCATGCCCTCGGTGATGTCGGCATAGTGCGAGACGCGATCCTCCGGATAGGTGCGCGGCTCGTCGAGGGGGTAGCTGCCGATATCGGTCGCGTTGACCGGATAGGTATCGCGCAGCATGGCGATCGCCTCCGGGATGCGCAGGCTGAAGACCAGCTCCATGATGTCCTCGCGGCTGACATCGTTGCGCGTCGAGAAGCGCGGCACGCGGGCGGCCATCAGGAACAGGTGCTGCAGCAGGGCCAGCCGCAGGGCCTGCAGGAGCGCGATCCGGTCGCGCTCGTCGACCGCCTGGTCGTCGACCTTCAGCCCGACCATGGCGAAGAGCCGGTGCAGATGGATCGCGTCGAGCCGCATCGAGACGGCGAGCGCGTTGAGCGCCACCTCGCGATCGTCATTCTGCAGCAGCTGGGCGATGTACAGGCAGGGCTCCGCCAGATGCTGCTCGGCCTCCGGATAGGGGCGCGAGGACCAGAAGGCCGGGTCGTAGAGATTGGCGAAGGCGGACAGGCACTTGATCGAGGCCAGGCGCTTCACGTGGACGACCAGCCCGGTCAGCCGGCGCAGCCGGTCGGAGGATGCGTAGGTCTCGGCGAAGCGGTCCTCGTCGCCCTTCACGGCGGTGCCGAAGCCGGCGACCACATTCACCGGATAGCCGAGCTGCTGCAGCATCGCATTGTGCGGGATGGCGCGGATGCGCCGGATCTGGTGCACCTCACCGCCGGAAACGTCGAACTGGCGGCGCGACTTGCGCGAGCCGGTCTCGTTCAGGAGCCCCTGCGCGAAGGACCCGAGCGCCCGGTGATAGGAGCGATCCTCCAGCATGGTGTCGTGGTAGGCGGCGAGCCGGCGGAAGAAGTCGAGCGAGAAGTTGGTGTGGGCGTAGAGCAGGTCCTTGTCGGCCCGGTCGACCCAGTAGGCGTCGGCCTCGACCAGACGCGTGATCGTCGCCAGCGACAGTTCCGGCGTCTGGAAATGGGTGTAGCCGTCACCACCCTGGAACGAGACCTCGTGGTAGAGCCTGAGGCCGCGGTCGGCGAACTGGCGCCGGGCCCAGGGGCTCATGACATAATAGGCGCGGTCCTCGAAACCGGCCGGATGGGCGCCGCGGCCGGCGCTCTCGCCGTGGGTGTCGAAGACCAGAACCTCGACATCCTGCAGCCCGTGCCGCTCGACCGCGCGCGCCAGATGGCCGTGCACCCGCTCGATGGCCAGGACGGCGGTGATCTGGCCCATGAAGCGGCCGGCATCCGAGAAGCCGGTCTGGATCGCCAGCCGGCCGCGCCGGCGCACCTGCTCGCGATACTGCTCGTTCTCGAACATCACGTCGAAGAAACGCGCCGCGCCCTCGAGCGCCTTCGGGGTCTCGAACAGCGGCGACACGTCGAGCTTGTCGGCGATGTTGAACAGCCGGGCGAAATAGGAGGCGCACAGCACGGTCGCCGGCGTCTCGCATTCGGCGATCAGGAAGCGGACCGTGGAATCCGCGTCGATATGCTTGAGGATCTGCGCGGCAAGCAGGAACTGCCGCATCGCCGTCTTGGTCTCGATGTCGATCGAGCCGAAATTGATCGCCAGCGGCTTGGAATCGCGCATCAGCGCGCCGAGCCGTTCGATCATCGAGCGGCCATTGAAATGGTCGTCCGAGTCGAGATGCAGATGGTGGCGCAGCGCATTGTGCAGCTGGGTGGCGTTGATGCGCAGATGCACCTCGCCGACGCCGAAGGAGAGCGATTCCATCTCGCTGAGGAGCGCCACCAGCCGCACCGCGGTGGCGTCGGAGGCGCGGTCGGCGATGCGCTGCAGGTCCTTCACGAAGGGGGCGATCCGGACCGCCTTGTTGGGGTGGTCGCCGGTCATGCTGTTGGCCGCCGCCGCGACGGCGGCCGGGTCGAGCTTGTCGACCGAGAAGCCGGCCAGCGCCCGTTCGGTCGCCGCCCGCGTCCAGGACAGGCGCGAGGCGAGCGCCTCCAGGTCGTCGGCGACCTGCGGCTCGTCCTGGCTCAGCTCGGCGATGCGGATCAGTTCCTGCTCGTAGCGGCCGATCTGGCGGATCTTCTCGATCAGCCGGAAGCGGAAGGAATCGACCCAGCGGATGTCGGTGCGGCCGTCGAGATCGTAGCCGACCCAGGTGCCGAGACCGACATAGCCGATCCGGGCGTGGCGCCAGTCGGCATAGCCGCGCTCGCGCAAAAGCTCGATCGAGGCGCCGGCGAATTCGTTGAGCGCGGTCTTGGCCCGGTCGAGCGCCGCCATCGCGGCCTCGTGCTCGTCGGTCAGCGTGATGCGCTTGTCCGGGCCGATCAGGCCGGCCGGCACGGTTTCCGCCGCGCCCGAGGCGATCGACGCCAGGGTCTTGCGCAGCGGCGTCGACAGAAGAAAGGTCGGATGCGCCGTGAAGACGATGCCGAGGGTGCGGCGCGCCAGCCGGTTGAGCGCCTCCGGGGTGACCGGCCCGTCGCCGATCAGGCGCAGGATCGCGGCCTTCAGGCGCCGGCGGTTCTCGGTGAGATCGACCGGTCCGACATGGGCGGCGAGGCGCTCGGCCCGGGCGGTCAGGCTTTCCCGGCACAGATCGTCGGCCAGGGCGAACAGGTCCCGGCGGCTGATATCGCCGGATTCGAGCTGGCGCGACAGTTCGAAGGCGAGCTGGCTGACCGGATTGTACTTGGGCTCGTTGCGCACGCGCGAGCGGCATTCCTCAAGCCGCCTGCGGCAGAATTCCACCAGGCTCGGAGCGGAGGTGGCGCCGATTTCGGCGGTCTTCCCGAGGGGCCGATTCATGTCGTCCTCCATCCATGAGGCGAGGCGCCGGCCCCGCGCATCCCGTATCCGTCAAAGGTGGTACCGGGAAGCCGAGGTGCCGTCATCATGCATTGTTGCAAGATCTGCCTAAATTGGGTGCGTCATGTTGAATGGGCACCAGAAGGAATGCCGTCCCCCGTTTCAAGTCATGGCGGCCGGGGCGCGACCGAAATCGGCGCCCCGGACCGGTTTCGTCACGAAGCCTTCCTGGCACCTTCGGCCAGAAGCTCGACC
Source organism: Prosthecodimorpha staleyi (assembly GCF_018729455.1). Classification (NCBI taxonomy): domain Bacteria; kingdom Pseudomonadati; phylum Pseudomonadota; class Alphaproteobacteria; order Hyphomicrobiales; family Ancalomicrobiaceae; genus Prosthecodimorpha; species Prosthecodimorpha staleyi. Next base: position 154,709 of record NZ_JAHHZF010000004.1, read on the forward strand.
AGCGTCCGGCCGAGCCGCGCCGGCGACGGCGAGACGCGGATGCCGGCCTCTTCCATGGCGGCGATCTTGTCTTCCGCGCCGCCCTTGCCGCCGGCGATGATCGCGCCGGCATGGCCCATGCGGCGGCCCGGAGGCGCGGTGCGGCCGGCGATGAAGCCGACCGTCGGCTTCCAGCGGCCGCGGCGCGCCTCGTCCTTCAGGAACTGGGCCGCGTCCTCTTCGGCGGAGCCGCCGATCTCGCCGATCATGATGATCGACTCGGTCTTCGGATCGGCCAGGAACAGTTCGAGCACGTCGATGAATTCCGTCCCCTTGACCGGATCGCCGCCGATGCCGACCGCGGTCGTCTGGCCGAGCCCCTCGCGGGTGGTCTGGAACACCGCCTCGTAGGTCAGCGTGCCGGAGCGCGACACGATGCCGACCGAGCCGCGCTTGAAGATGTTGCCCGGCATGATGCCGATCTTGCATTCGCCGGCGGTCATCACACCCGGGCAGTTCGGCCCGACCAGGCGCGATTTGGAGCCGGTCAGCGCGCGCTTGACCTTGACCATGTCGAGCACCGGGATGCCCTCGGTGATGCAGACGATCAGCTCGATCTCGGCGTCGATCGCCTCGCAGATGGCGTCGGCGGCGCCGGGCGGCGGCACGTAGATGACGCTGGCATCGGCCCCGGTCCGGGCCTTGGCCTCGGCGACGGTGTCGAAGACCGGCAGGCCGAGATGGGTCGAGCCGCCCTTGCCGGGCGAGGTGCCTCCGACCAGACGGGTGCCGTAGGCGAGCGCCTGTTCGGAATGGAAGGTGCCGGTCTTGCCGGTGAAGCCCTGGGTGATGACCCGGGTCTCGGAATGGATCAGGACGGACATCAGTGGGCTCCCTCGGTGGCAACGGCGGCACCGCCGACGGCGGCAACGATCTTCTGCGCGGCGTCGTCGAGATCGTCGGCGGGGATCACGTTGAGGCCGGACTCGCGGATGATCGTCTTGCCGAGATCGACATTGGTGCCTTCGAGGCGCACCACCAGCGGCACGGCCAGGCCGACATCGCGCACGGCGGCGATCACCCCCTCGGCGATCACGTCGCAGCGCATGATGCCGCCGAAGATGTTGACCAGGATGCCCTTCACGTTCGGGTCGGCGGTGATGATCTTGAACGCCGCCGTCACCTTCTCCTTGGTCGCGCCGCCGCCCACGTCGAGAAAGTTGGCCGGCGCGGCGCCGTAGAGCTTGATGATGTCCATGGTCGCCATGGCGAGGCCGGCGCCATTGACCATGCAGCCGATAGTGCCGTCGAGGGTGATGTAGTTGAGATCGTATTTGGAGGCCTCGATCTCCTTGGCGTCCTCCTCGGTCTCGTCGCGCAGCGCGGCGATGTCGGGATGGCGGTAGATCGCGTTGCCGTCGAAGGCGATCTTGGCGTCGAGGCAGCGCAGCTGGCCGTCCTTGGTGACGATCAGCGGGTTGATCTCCAGCATGCTCATGTCCTTGGCGACGAAGGCCGCGTAGAGCTTCGCCACCAGGCGCTCGGCCTGTTTCGCAAGGTCGCCGGAGAGCTTCAGCGCATCGGCGACGCGCCGGCCGTGCTGCGGCAGGATGCCGGTCGCCGGATCGACCGAGAAGGTCACGATCTTCTCGGGCGTGTCGTGGGCGACATCCTCGATATTCATGCCGCCTTCGGTCGAGACCACGAAGGCGACGCGCGCGGTGGCGCGATCGACCAGCATGGAGAGGTAGAACTCCTTCTCGATCGCGGAGCCCTCCTCGATATAGAGCCGGTTGACCTGCTTGCCGGCCGGGCCGGTCTGCACGGTGACCAGCGTGTTGCCGAGCATCTGGTGCACGTAGGCCTCCGCCTCGGCGGCCGATTTGGCGAGCCGGACGCCGCCCTTCTCGCCTGCGGCCGCCTCCTTGAAGCTGCCCTTGCCGCGCCCGCCGGCATGGATCTGTGCCTTGACGACCCAGATCGGCCCGCCGAGCTGCGCCGCGGCCGAACCGGCCTCCCCGGCTGCGAGCACCGGATAGCCGGTCGGCACCGGCACGCCGAATGCCTTCAGCACCGCCTTGGCCTGGTATTCGTGGATGTTCATCGTTGCGATCCTCCCCTGCCGGACGCGACGGACCGGCATTATCCTTCGGTCAACCAAGCCGTCACGATGCGCGTGCCGGTGGTCGGATCTTCATCGAAGCTGAAATCCTCGCGCGTCAGGATGGCGCGGCGACGAGGTTTCGATGGCCCCTTTTCACAAGTTCCTTCTGGCACTCACGGTGGTGGTGAGCGTCGGATTCGTGGTCCAATGGAACACGCTCCGGATCTGGACGGCGCGCGGCGGCTGGATCGCGGCCGACGATCTGGTCATCGTCGAGACCGCGTGCCGGGCGGGCCGGCGCTCGACGCAGAAGCTCGATTGCACGGTCTCGTATCGCCCGGTCGCCGGCGGAGAGATCGAGACCTACCAGATGTATGTGCCGCACGAGGGCGCCCGGCCGCAGCAGATGTGGCGCTCGCGCGGCGATGCCGGCCTGGTCGCGCCCGATCTCGCGGTGACGTCGCTGCCGACCCGGCTGCCGGTCCTTTATCTCCAGTTTGGACTGAACTTCGCCCTGATCCTGTTCGGCCTCGGCTGGGCTGCCCTCCGCTACGGCTGGTTCCACTCCGAGACCGAGCCCGCGACCGAAGCCGAGACCTGGCAGCGGACGCCCGCCCCTCCGGCGCCGCCGATGACCGGACCTGCAACCCGCGGCTTCGGCCGGCGCGGAGTGACCTCGCCGTGACGCTCTCGACCGATTTCCTGATCTTTCTGGCGCTTGTCGCCGTGGCCGTCGCGCTCTGGAACGGTGTCGGCACGGGCACGGGCGTTTGGAGCGATGGCTGGGGCGGCGGCAGCGATTGCGGAGACGGCGGCGGTGGCGACTGCGGGAGCGGTGACGGCGGCAGTTGCGGCGACTGAACCCGATCCGCCGCTGCCACCTAGTTCCGGCCCGGCGACCGGACGCCGCTTTCGGAGCGTCCGGCCAACCGTCAGGGCTCAGAGCAGACCGGCGCCGCGGGCCCACTTGTACTTGGCGCCCAGCACCTCGACCGGCAGCTCGGTCGAGTAGGCATAGGCCGGCACGCCATGGGCGTAGAGATATTCGGCCGCTTCCTCGACCTGCACGTCGCCGGCGAGCGAGGCGACGATCGGCTTCTCGATGCCGAGCGCCTTCATCTCCTCCTTCACCTCGACGACGAGCTTCGCGAAGACCATCGGCGGGGTGATGATCGTGTGCCAGTAGCCCAGGATGATCGAGTGGATCCGGTCGTCCTGCAGGCCGAGCTTGATGGTGTTCTTGTAGGTGGTCGGCGGCTCGCCGCCGGTGATGTCGACCGGGTTGCCGGCCGCGCCGAAGGGCGGGATGAACTTGCGGAAGGCCGCGTCCAGATCGTCCGGCATCGACATGAGCTGCAAGCCGTTGTCGACGCAGGCGTCGGAGAGCAGCACGCCCGAGCCGCCGGCACCGGTGATGATGACCACGTTCTCGCCCTTCGGGGTCGGCATGACCGGCACGCCGCGGGCGAATTCGAGCAGCTGGCGCAGGGAGCGGGCGCGGATGACGCCGACCTGCTTGAACACGTCCTCGTAGATCTTGTCGTTGCCGGCGAGCGCGCCGGTATGCGACGAGGCGGCCTTGGCGCCCGCCGAGGTGCGGCCGGCCTTGAGCACCACGACCGGCTTCTTCTTGGAGACGCGGCGTGCGACCTCCGCGAAGGAGCGGCCGTCCTTCAGATCCTCGCAATGCTGCGCGATGATCTTGGTGTTGTCGTCCTGCTCGAAGAAGGTGAGCAGATCGTCCTCGTCGAGGTCCGACTTGTTGCCGAGGCCGACGATCGCCGAGACGCCCATCTTGGCCGAGCGCGAGAAGCCGATGATCGCCATGCCGATGCCGCCCGACTGGGACGACAGGGCGGCGGAGCCCTTCACGTCATAGGCGGTGCAGAAGGTCGCGCAGAGATTGGCCGGCGTGTAGTAGAAGCCGTAGATGTTCGGCCCCATCAGGCGGATGTTGTACTTGCGCCCGATCTCCTGGATCTCGCGCTGGCCTTCCTCGTTGCCGGTCTCGGCAAAGCCCGACGGGATCAGGACGGCGCCCGGGATGGCCTTCTCGCCGCATTCGATCAGGGCGGCGGCGACGAACTTGGCCGGAATGGCGAAGACGGCGGCGTCGATGACGCCCGGCACGTCCTTGACCGACCGGTAGGCCTTGTAGCCGAGGATCTCGTCGGCCTTCGGATGGATCGGGTAGATCTGGCCCTTGTAGCCGCCGTTGATGAGGTTCTTCATCACGGAGTTGCCGATCTTGCCGTCCTCCGAGGAGGCGCCGATCACCGCCACGGCTTCCGGCTTCATGATCCGGTTCATCGACGTGACGATCTCGTCCTGGCTCGGACGATGCCGCGCCGGGGCCGGATCGAAATCGACCACGATGCGCACGTCGGCCGCGATGGCGCCGGACTTGGTCGCGAAGACCGGGTTGAGGTCGAGCTCGACGATTTCGGGGAAGTCGGTGACCAGCTGCGACACGCGCACGATCATGTCGGACAGCGCCTCGCGGTCGACCGGATCGCCGCCGCGCACGCCGTGCAGCATCTCGGCCGCCTGGATGCCGTCGAGCATCGAGAGCGCATCGGCCTTGGTGGCCGGCGCCAGGCGGAAGGTGATGTCCTTGAGGACCTCGACCAGCACGCCGCCGAGGCCGAAGGCGACCAGCTTGCCGAAGGAGCCGTCGGTGATCGAGCCGATGATCACCTCGGTGCCGCCGGTCAGCATCTGCTGCACCTGGATGCCGTCGATGCGGGCGTCGGCCTTGTAGGCCTTGGCGTTGGCGAGAATCCTGTCGTAGCCGGCGCGGACTTCCTCGGCCGACTTGACGCCGACCAGCACGCCGCCGGCCTCGGTCTTGTGCAGGATGTCGGGCGAGACGATCTTCAGGACGACCGGCAGGCCCATCCGGGTCGCCAGCGCGACGGCCTCGTCGGCTGACGTGGCGACGCCTTCCTGCGGCACCGCGATGCCGTAGGCGTCGCACACGACCTTGCCTTCCGGAGCGGTCAGCGCGGTGCGGCCGGAGGCCTTCACCTGGTCGAGCACGGCGCGGACGGTCGCGTTCTGCGCATCGGACAGTTTCGGCTGCATGTTCATGATGTTCCTCCCTCGAGGCGGCCGAGGCATGACTCGGCGCTATGGGTCGAGCGATCCGCCGAATTCGGGACAAGGTCCCGTTCCGGGCTCTTGGTGATGATCGATTGGCATTTGGCATGCCAGATACGCGCAAAGTCAAGCCTGGAAGTGCCGCTTTGTCGCACTTTCGTTGCTGCACCGCGGCAAGTCGTCGCGAAGTCGAGGCAATCGGCCGGACATGGGCATGTACCGCCGGGGACGGCGCATACCGCCCGTGGCGGCCACGCCATCAGGTATTCTCATGGCTGACAGAAGGGACGGACCGTCCGGCGCGACCGCAGTCGCGGGGCTCGACGCAGGGCAGGAGCCCCGCAGGCACGAAAGCCAGCAGGCACGAAAGCCCGCCGTCCGGAGGACGACGGGCTTCCGGGGACCTTCATGCCGGGACGGCGATCAGGCGGCGGCGCCGATCGGACCCATTTCGGCCTGCCCCTTGCGGATGACGCCCGCCCGCCAGGGCTTCAGCACGGCGATCGCCAGGAGCGAGGCCAGGATGTTGGCGCCGGCGGCGATCAGGAAGACCGCATCCCAGGTGCCGTGGCTCTGCTGCATGGCATTGGCGAAGGGTACCAGCAGGGCGGCCGTCCCCTTGGCGGTATAGAGCAGGCCGGCATTGGTGGCGGCGAATTTCGAGCCGAAGGTATCCGTGCAGGTCGACGGGAACAGCGAGTAGATCTCGCCCCAGGCGAAGAACACAAAGCCCGACAGGAGCACGAACCAGACCGGATCGTGGCCCCAGAGATAGAGCAGGTAGATGCCGATGCCTTCCATGCCGAAGGCGATGAACATCGTGTTCTCGCGGCCGATCTTGTCCGAGACCCAGCCGAAGAAGGGACGGGTCAGGCCGTTCAGAATGCGGTCGAGCGTCGCCGCGAAGGTCACGGCCGCCATGGTGACACCCATCAGGGTGACCGGGGTCTTGTCGATATGCAGGTCGGCGGCGATCGGCTTCAGGTTGGCGGTGACCATCAGGCCGCCGGCGCCGACGATGACGAACATGAAATACATCAGCCAGAAGATCGGCTGGCGCAGCACCTCGGCCGGCGAATAGTTGCGGCGGGTCTGCACGACGGCGGCGTTGACCACCGGCGGCGGCACCTGGCCGGCCTTCGGCGACAGGAGGAACATCGCCATGATCACCACGATGACGCCCTGGCCGATGCCGAAGGAGAAGAACGCCGCCTGGAAGCCCTTGTCGGCGATCATCGCCTGGATCGGGGCGACCGTCAGCGCGGAGCCGGCGCCGAAGCCGGCGGCCGTGATGCCGGCGGCGAGGCCGCGCTTGTCCGGGAACCACTTCAGCGCGTTGCCGACGCAGGTGCCGTAGACGCCGCCCGCACCGATGCCGGCGACGACCTGGCCGACATAGAACATGGTCAGCGTGGTCGCATAGGAATTGATCACCCAGCCGACGGCGCAGAGCACGCCGCCGAAGACCACGACGACCCGCGGGCCGTATTTGTCGACGAACCAGCCTTCGACCGGCACCAGCCAGGTCTCGAACAGCACGAACAGCGTGAAGGCCCACTGGATCGCATCGCGGTTCCAGCCGAACTGCTTCTGGATGTCGGGTACGAAGAAGGTCCAACCATACTGAAGGTTGGCGATCATGGTCATGCAGACCACGCCGATGACGAGTTGGGTCCACCGGAATCCGTCGCTGACGCGCGCGGACGCGGCCTCTCCCTGTGCCGATATGGGCATGTCCGTCCCTCGTGTTTGTCGATTTGTTCTGGTGCTGGACGGTCTTCTGCCGTCCGCTCGGCGGCATCTTGGTATGATGTATGCCAGCGTTGCAATGGGGTCGGAGACGCCGACCGCAATCCGGTCCTGGAAAAATTCAAACGATTGGAGTGCCGAGCCGGGTGCGCGGGGCCTTAAGGCCCCGGCGCTGCGCGCAGTTTTGGTGGCATGTCTATTTTTGCATGTCTGATATGCATTTTCACAATATCAGGCACCACAGGCGCCGGCACGGTCGCCCGCCGAAGCCGTCGAAATCACGGATTCCCATGTCGGTCCCGGACCTTATCGTCGGTTCGGGCAAAGAAAAGCCCCGGACAGTGAGACACACTGTCCGAGGCCATCAAGTCGGGGAGGAAGAAGATTGCGGTCGTCTGCCCGGGGAGGACGGGCGGAACAGAGAACGGGCCGATCAGAGGCCGAACGGCACGGTCCGGCCGGTGCGCTGGTCGGCGGCGGCGATCGCCTTGAGGAAGGCATGGAAACCCGCGACCGCGCGGTCGGCGAGCGACGGATGACGATAGCCCAGGGTGGCAATGGTCGACATGGCGTTCGGCTCCTGTTGGACGGCGTCGGTTCAGGCGGCGTCGTCGTGAACATGCTGAATATTGGCATGCCAGATACCACCGAGCCAGCCGGGATGCCGCAAGCCTGACCATGCGTTTCTGCAATGCACAAACATTGCTGCAATGCATTTCGCACAGCCTTCGTTGACACTTGGCATCTGGCATGCCACAAAACGCCTCGGAAGCGGCAAAGTGACGCCCCTGCCGCCGATCCCCGAAGGGGACAGGTCGCCCCGCGAGCCGGTGCGACGGAAGCGGGGGAAGTCGCTCCTGACCAGACTTGAGCGCCGCCAGGGACCCGACCGACAAGAAGGCGGGCCGGCACGACATATCGGAGGAAGAACGCTCATGGCCACCATCGCTACGATGCCGACCGCGGTCGGCATGTCCACGGCCGACGACACCCTGAAGGCCAAGACCAAGGACGGCAGCGTCATCTCGGGCGGCCATCTGGTCGCCAAGGCGCTGAAGGCCGAGGGCGTCGACACGATCTTCACGCTGTGCGGCGGCCACATCATCGACATCTATGACGGCTGCCTCGACGAGGGCATCCGCATCGTCGACGTGCGCCACGAGCAGGTTGCCGCCCATGCGGCCGACGGCTATGCCCGCCAGACCGGCAAGCTCGGCTGCGTCGTCACCACCGCCGGCCCGGGCTGCACCAATGCGGTCACCGGCGTCGCCACCGCGTTCCGGTCCGAGAGCCCGGTGCTGCATATCGGCGGCCAGTCGGCCCTGTCGCAGTGGAAGATGCAGGGCCTGCAGGACCTGCCCCATGTCGACATGATGAAGCCGATCACCAAGTTCGCCTCGACGGTCATGTCGACCGAGCGCATCGCCGACATGGTCTCCATGGCCGCGCGCGAATGCTTCGCCGGCGCCTACGGACCGTCCTATCTGGAAATCCCGCGCGACGTGCTCGACCGGGAAATCCCCAACGAGCGCGCCGTCCTGCCGAAGCCCGGCCACTACCGCGCCTCGGTCCGCTCGATCGGCGACCCGGCCGACATCGAGCGGCTCGCCGACATCCTGGTCAATGCCGAGCGTCCGGCGATCCTGTTCGGTCAGCAGGTCTGGGCCGCCCGCGGCCAGGACGAGGCCATCGCGCTGATCCGCGGCCTCGACATCCCGGGCTACTTCAACGGCGCCTCGCGCGGCCTGCTGCCGCCCGGCGACCCCCACCATTTCGACCGCACCCGCACGCTGGCCTTCTCCAAGGCCGACGTGGTCGTCATCATCGGCACCCCGTTCGACTTCCGCATGGGCTACGGCAAGCGCATCAACGTGCCGACGCTCGTTCAGATCGACCAGGGCTACAACATGGTCGGCAAGAACCGCGATATCGATCTCGGCATCGCCGGCGATCCGGGCGCGGTCTGCAAGGCGGTGCTCGAGGCCTGCTCGGGCCGGATCAAGAACGACAAGCGCCAGGCGCGGCAGCAGTGGATGAAGATGCTCGCCGAGCAGGAAGAGGTCGCCTACCAGAAGGTGCTCCCGCTTCTGAAGTCGGACCAGAGCCCGATCCATCCCTACCGGGTCGCCTACGAACTGAACGAGTTCCTCGGCGAGGACACCATCTATATCGGCGACGGCGGCGACGTGGTCACCATCTCGGCCCAGGCGGTGCGTCCGCGCGGCCCCGGCCAGTGGATGGATCCGGGTGCGCTCGGCTCACTCGGCGTCGGCACCGGCTTCGCGCTGGCCGCCAAGCTGGCCAATCCGAACAAGGAAGTGCTCTGCTACTACGGCGACGGCGCCTTCTCGATGACCGCCTTCGACATGGAGAGCTGCGACCGGTTCAACGCGCCCTATCTGGCCGTGATCGGCAACAACTCGGCCATGAACCAGATCCGCTACGGCCAGATCGCCAAATATGGCGAGCAGCGCGGCAATGTCGGCAACAAGCTCGGCGACGTGGAATTCTCCAAGTTCGCCCACATGCTCGGCAACCATGGCGAGGAGGTCCGCGAGGCCTCCGAGATCCAGCCGGCCCTGCGCCGCGCCCGCGAGGCGATCGCCCGCACCGGCCGCTCGGCGGTGGTCAACATCTGGGTCGACCCGAACGAGTACGCGCCGGGCACCAAGAACCAGACCATGTACAAGTGACGCAACGGCCGGGTCGCCGCACGGCGCGACCCGGCCGACTGCCCGGTTCCGGCGCCGACGCGCCGACGGGCGGGCGACCCGTCCGCCCATACCGGCCCGCCTGAGACAATCGGGCGCCGGTCTTCGTCCCTGGCCGTTCCGACATGGGTGGTATACCTTATGTCAGATGAGGCGGCCGCAACGAGGCCGAAGAGCCTCGGCCCTACCGACAGCGACACGAACCGGGAGGTTCCCATGGTCAAAGCCCTGGAAGGCGTCAAGATTCTGGATTTCACCCATGTGCAGTCGGGTCCGACCTGCACGCAGCTGCTGGCCTGGTTCGGCGCCGACGTGATCAAGGTCGAGCGGCCCGGCTCCGGCGACATCACCCGCGGCCAGCTGATCGACGTGCCCGGTGCGGACAGCCTCTATTTCACGATGCTGAACCACAACAAGCGTTCGATCACGCTCGACACCAAGAACCCGCAGGGCAAGCGCGTCCTGGAGGAGATGGTCAAGACCTGCGACGTGATGGTCGAGAACTTCGCCCCCGGCGTGCTCGACCGCATGGGCTTCACCTGGGAACGCATCCAGGAACTCAATCCGCGCATGATCGTGGCCTCGATCAAGGGCTTCGGCCCGGGCCCCTACGAGGATTGCAAGGTCTACGAGAACGTCGCCCAGTGCACCGGCGGCTCGGCCTCGACGACCGGCTTCCGCGACGGCCTGCCGCTGGTCACCGGCGCCCAGATCGGTGACAGCGGCACCGGCCTGCATCTCGCCCTCGGCATCGTGACGGCGCTCTACCAGCGCACCCATACCGGCCGCGGCCAGAAGGTCACCTGCGCGATGCAGGACGGCGTTCTCAACCTGTGCCGCGTCAAGCTGCGCGACCAGCAGCGCCTCGACCACGGCCCGCTCGAGGAATACAGCCAGTTCGGCGAGGGCATCCCGTTCGGCGATGCGGTGCCGCGCGCCGGCAACGATTCGGGCGGCGGCCAGCCGGGCCGCATCCTGAAGTGCAAGGGCTGGGAGACCGACCCGAACGCCTACATCTACTTCATCACCCAGGCCCCGGTCTGGGAGGCGATCTGCGACGTGATCGGCGAACCCGGCTGGAAGACCGATCCGCTCTTCGCCAAGCCGAAGGCGCGCCTGCCGCGGCTCAACCAGATCTTCGAGCGCATCGAGCATTGGACCATGTCCAAGACCAAGTTCGAGGCCATGGAGATCCTGAACCAGTACGACATCCCCTGCGGCCCGATCCTGTCGATGAAGGAATTGGCCGAGGACGAGTCGCTGCGCGCCACCGGCACCATCGTCGAGGTCGATCACCCCGTGCGCGGCAAGTATCTGTCGGTCGGCAACCCGATCAAGCTGTCGGACAGCCCGACCGAGGTCGTGCGTTCGCCGCTGCTCGGCGAGCACACCGAGGAGGTCCTGACGCAGGTGCTGAAGTTCGACCCCAAGGCGATCGACGAGATCAAGGCCTCGGGCGCGCTCGGCGACACCGGCCGTCTCGCCGCCGAGTGAGACCCGAGATCTGACGGGACCCGGTACCGCAACCCCTCCCAGGCCGGTGCCGGGTGCCCCGACCATCCCTCCCAGCGGAGGCAAACTCGACCGGGGCGAAAGCCCCGGTTCTTTTTTGCGTGCGGTCCCGTCGCCGTCGGGCCGGTCTTGCGTAGTCTTGCCGTCCCGATCGACCCGGACTTGCCGGGTGCCGCGCGAAGGCCGACAGTGGCGCCGGAGGCAGCGTCACGGGAGGGGCCCGCCATGTCCGATGTACCCGGCGAAAGCGAGGCCGGACCGATCCGGCGCGACCCGATCGTGCGCAGGATCGCATTGTCCGACATTTTCGAAGCCCTCGCGCTCGGCCTGCGCGACTTCCAGGCGGCGCCGCTCTACGGGCTGTTCTTCGGGGCGATCTATGCCTTCGGCGGGATCGGCATCGTCACCGCGGCCTTCGCCTTCGGCATCGGCTGGCTGCCCTATCCGATCGCGGCCGGCTTCGCCCTGATCGGCCCCTTCGTGGCCGTCGGGCTCTACGAGGTCAGCCGGCGCCGCGAGGCGGGAACGGCCCTTTCGTTCGGGTCCGTGCTCGGCGTCGTCTACGACCAGCACCGGCGCGAGCTCGGCTGGATGGCCTTCGTCACGCTGTTCGTGTTCCTGGTCTGGATGTACCAGGTGCGCATGCTGCTGGCCTTGTTCCTGGGCTTCAAGTCCTTCGCATCGTTGCACGAATTCCTCGACGTGGTGCTGACCACGCCGGAGGGGCTGATGTTCCTCGCGGTCGGCCATGCCGTCGGCGCGGTGCTCTCCGTGGTGCTCTTCTCGCTCACCGTGGTGGCCTTTCCGCTCCTGCTCGACCGGGATCTCGACTTCATCACCGCGATGATCACGAGCGTCCGCACCGTCACCACCAATCCGGTGCCCATGCTGACCTGGGCGGCCGTGGTGGTCGCGCTGCTGGCCCTTTCGATCCTGCCGGGCTTTCTCGGTCTGCTGCTGACCCTGCCGGTGCTCGGGCATACGACCTGGCACCTCTACCGGCGCCTCGTCGCCCCGCCGATCGACTGACTGGGGACCGGCGCGGTCCCGCGCCGCGCTATGGCGCCTCGCCCGGAGGCTTCAGGGCCAGTTCCAGCTGCTCGCCATTCTGCTCGAGCGTGATCGAGCGCGCCTGGATCTCGGCGACCGTCCAGCCCTGGATCTCCTCGCCCTGGCGCACGGTCAGCGGCTTGCCGTCATCGCCGCGAAACACGGCTATGCGGGTCTCGCCGCCGACAATCACGCCGGTCAGCACGGCGGTCGGCGGCACCACCGGCTCCGGCGCGGGCGGGCCCGGATCGGCCGGCAGCACGGCGACCGGCGGCGGCGCGACGACCGCGGGAGGCGGCGGCGGCGGTGGCCGCCGGCTCGGCACGAACAGCGGCCGGTCGCGCGTCGCCGACAGGCCATCGAGGGTCAGCGTCTCGATCGAGATCGCCCAGCCGGGTGCGGCCGGGATCATCGCGGCCAGCAGGACCACGACCGACAGCGCCGGCAGCGGGTGGCGGCCCCGGCTCATGACGGTTTCCGCCAGTAGGCGCTGACCGTCAGCGTGGTGCGCAGAACGCGGCCGGCCTCCGCCGGATCGCCGACCTGTTCGCTGCGCGCCGGCGCCAGGGCCAGTTCGTCGACGAAGCCGAACGGCGCACCGGTCTCGATCTCGAACAGGGCCGCCTGGACGGCCTCCATCCGGCCTTCGAACACAAGTTGCAGCTCGATGCGCCGGTCCGCCGTGTCGCCCTCCGACTTCATCAGCAACTGCGACGAGAAGACCTGTCCGCCCGCGGTCTCGACCAGCCCGCGGATGCGCCGCTGCATGTTGGCCGCCGCGATGGTCTCGCTTTCGCCCGCCAGGTAGGGATCGCGCCGGTCGATGTCGCCCGGCCGGGCCTGACCGAGCCGTTGCGGCGTATGCCGCTTGAGACTGTCGAGCAGTTCGGCCTTGGCGGAGATCTCGGCCTGCTGCACCTCATAGACTTGCCAGGCCCAGAGCAGCGAACCCGCCGCCACCGCCGCCAGGGCGACGAACAGGCCGCCGGCCAGCAGCCGCTGGCGCGATTTGCCCGCACCGGTCCCGGATGCCGCCATCATCGCACCGCCTCCGCCGATCGGACCGGCTCGATGCGCATTTCGATATAGAAGCGGTCGCCGCTGCCGGAGGGCAACCGGGTCGACGGCGCATAGAAGGCGACCGACCGGAAGCTCGGCGAGGCCTCCAGGGCGGGGATCAGGGCCGAGACATCCTCGGCGACGCCCGACATCCGGATCAGGCCCTTCTCGATCCGCAGATCGGTCAGATGCGCCTGATCCGGCAGGGCCGCGGCAAGCTGGTCGACCAGCAGCACCATCGGCGGCGTCGCCGAACGCTGGGCGCGCAGGCCTTCGGCCGGATCGCTCTTGGGCCGGGTCCGCTCCATCGCCGTGCGCAGGAAATCGCGCCGCTCGGCAATCGCCCGATCGAGATCGGCGGCGCTCTGCTCGGTCAATTCCTGTGTCCAGGAGGCAGCGACCACGCCGGCGACGGCCGCGATCACCAGAACGGCCAGCGCGGTCCCGGCGATGCGGCGCGGCACGACCCGGCCGCCATCCGCATCCGCCGCCACCGTGATGGCGAAACGGCCGGCGTCCCCGGCGGCGCTCAGATCGAGCCGGCGCGGGTTCAGCCGGCGCAGTCCTTCGACGAGACCGGCGACCAGCGGGCGCGGCACCACGCCGAGCCGCACGGACAGGCGGCTCGGATCCTCGGCGAGCGGCTCGGTCTCCACACCGTAGTAGGTGTCCCCAACCCGCCAGGGTGTCACGCGCTCGACGTGATGGCGCACGAAGGCATCGAGATAGGGCGCGCTCTGTGCGGCAACCGGCTCCAGCGCCCGGCGGAACAGCCACGCCTCGGGTATGTCGACCGCGACGGCGGCTCCCTCCAGCCGGGCCGGCAGATCGACCGGCTCGAAGGCCAGGCCGTCGGCACCGACCGTGATGCGGCCGTGGCGGGTGCCGTCCTCGACCGTCCAGGCGCCGGCCGTTCCGGCTTCGGGTCGGATCGCCACGGCGCGGCCGGCCGAACGACCGCGGCCGGCAGCGACCATGAGGTCGGCCAGGCCGTCGACCCACCAGCGGGCGAAACGGTCGATCGATTTCAGCATGCCTGTTCCCGACCGGGCGACGACTGCCGCTCCCCGCGGAGCATCGCCCGAATGTCTTGACGAAGCCTTCCAGATCCGGACGTTGATCGCATCCTCACGACCCCGGATAGGATTGCCAGGAAACCACCTGCACGTCTATTCCGCCTCCTTCCGACCCGACCACCGCCTCGAAGCGCCGCTCGAAGCGCCCGCGCACAAGGACCCGGATCGTCGCGCGCACGGCCCGGCCCGGATCGAGATCGATGAAGGCGCGGCTCGAAGACGGAAAGGCGGCGACGATGTCCTCGCGCCGCTCGAAGCCGGCGCCGCGGCGGCCGATGAAGGTATCGGCGCGGCGCTCCTCGCCGCCCGACAGCGCCTTGACGACCAGGCGGCCGGCGATCGTCGGATCGACGCCGGCCTTGCCGGAGGCGACCGTCACGGCGCCGGCGATCGCCTGGCGCATACCGGCAGGCAGGCCGAGCACCTGATCCAGTTCGGCGAGATGCACGAAGTTGCGGTTGCCCGGCGGCGGCAGCCCGGCGCGGGCATAGTCCTCCGCCTCGGCTCCGGACGGCCGCTTGGCATCGTCCGGATCGCGCCAGTCGACGATGCGGTCGGCATAGAGGCGCGCCTCGGTCGGGCTGGCGCCGGCGACCTGGAACAGGGCGGCAAGCAGTTCCGGCGTGGCGGCGTTGAGGTCGATCCGGGCGGTCTCGCCGATATAGGCGACCTCGACGACCGCATCCGCGAACGGGACCGCGAAGGCGCCGGCCCGACGGACGCCGGGCTCTCCGGACGCCAGGCGGGCCGCGATCAGGTCGACCGCCGCCCGGCCGAGCTCCTCGGCCCGGACCTCGTCGAGATAGACCGTCGCGGCCCGAACGCCGGCCGACGACGAACGCATCGCGGTGACGGCGAGACTGGAGGCGGCGGCCCCGAAGATCAGCACCATCAACAGCACGGCCCCGCGGCTTGCCCTTGCGGCCCGGAGCGCCGCGGCCAACCGTCCCGTCTGAAGCAACCCCTTCACGGCCAGCCCCCCCAGCCGTCCGGAACCGCCAGGGACCAGACATGGACGGCGAAACCGGCCGGTGCCATAAAGGCGCCGAACGGGACCAGGGTCATCCCGCCCGCGGCCTCCGGATCGCCTCTTCCGCCGAGGGCACGGGCGGCCAGCACCACGCCGAGCGCCGCCATGGCGGCCAGTTGCAGTGCCAGAGCCTGGGCGAACGGATCGAGCCACAGGCCGAGCGCCGCGGCGAGCTTCACATCGCCGAAGCCGATGCCTTCCTGGCCGCGCAGCCAGCGATAGGCGATTCTCACCGCAAGCACCGCCGCCCCGGCCCCGGCGCCCTGGGCCAGGGCCCATGCCGCGCCGGTCCCGCCCCCGATCCACCAGGCCTGGGCGAGCCCGGTCGCCGCAATGCCGAGGCTCGCCGGATCCGGGATCAGATAGCGGTCGAGATCGGACCGCACCACGACGACGACCAGCAGCCAGAACAGGCCCGCGAACAACGCCTCCATGGGGGGCAGCAGCACCGCCAGGGTGAGCACCCCCAGCGCCGCCGCCAAGGCGTCGGTGGCCCGCAGGCGCAGCGGCGGTTCTGCCTCGCCGACCTCCAGGGCGGTCCCATCGGGCAACGCCATCCTGCCGCCTCCCGTAGGTTCGGCCGCCGCGCTCAGCGCAGCGGCTGGCGCATGGCCGAGAACCGGTCGCGGAACTCCTCGGCGACCGATTGCGCGTCGGCCTGATCGCGGATGATCTGCGGCTTGATGAAGATGATCAGTTCGGTCCGCTCGGCCGTCTTGGTGTTGGAGGCCAGGATCTCGTTCAGGAACTTGACCGAGACCAGGCCCGGCAGGCCCTCGCGGTTGCTCTCGCGCCGCTCGGTGATCAGGCCGGCGAGCAGCACGGTCTGGCCGCTCGACACCGCGATCTGGCTGCGCACCCGGCGCTGCGCGATGGTCGGCGTGAGGGACTGGCTATCCTTATTGACGACGTTGGAGATTTCCTGCTCGACATCGAGCGTCACGACGCCGTTGGCGTTCACGCGCGGCATCACGCGCAGGATGATGCCGGTGTCGCGGAACTCGACATTGTTAACGATCGGCGCCGTGGTGCTGTCGACCGAGGTCGCCGTGCGGGTCGTGATCGGCACCTGATCGCCGACCTGCAGAACGGCCGGCTGGTTGTCGAGCACGACCAGGGAGGGCGAGGACAGGATCTTGACGTTGGTCAGCGTCTGCAGCGCATCCAGCACCATGCGCGGCTCGGATTTCGGACCGAGCAGCAGGTTGAAGCCGGGCAGCGTACGCGCGAGCTTGGCCGTATCCGCCACGCCGACGGAGCCGCGATTGCCGCCGGCGCCGAGATCGGAACTCTTCAGGTAGAACTGGACGCCGTAGTTGAGCTGGTCTGTCAGCTTGACCTCGGCGATGGTCGCCTCGATGGCGACCTGCACGGGCGGGCGATCGAGTTCGCGGATGGTGCGTTCGACCAGCTTGTAGTCCGCCGCGGAGGCATAGATCAGCAGGGTGTTGTTGGGGATGTCCGCCGTGACGCGGACGGTCGAGCCGGGACCGCCGGACCCGTGGCTGCCGCCGCCACCGCCGGAGCCCGCCGCTCCGTTGCCGGCGCCGAGTTCGCTGCCGCCGCCGGCCGTGCCCATGCCGGTCGCCGCCCCGCCGGACGCACCGTTGCCGGATGAATTCGGGAAGGCCGCGAAGGCCGAACCGACCCGGCTGCCGCCGACCGCATTGCCGCCCGACGACCCGCCGCTGCTGCCGCCGCTGCCCGACGACTGGGTCAGCGTGCCGCCGCGGCCGCCGCCGACCGGCTCGAGACTGTCCTTGTCGGCGCCGGAGCCGCCCTGCCCGGACCCGCGGCCCGAGAAGGCGTCGTTGAGCAGAGCCGCAAGATTCTTGGCCTGGCCGTATTTCAGCCGATAGACCTTCACGCCGGCCGCCGCCTGATCGATCCGATCGAGCCGCTTGACCCAGCGCTGCACGATATCGATCGCGTCGCGCCGCTTCGAGACGACCAGGATGGCATTCAAACGGCTCATCGGCTGCAGCTGCACCTGCCCCTGGCCGACGCCGCCCTCCCCGGCATCCAGGATGCGGTTCAACTCGCCGATCACGGTTTCGGGCGACGAATTGGCCAGCGGGAAGATGCCGACCGACTGGTCGCGCATCCAGTCGGTGTCGACCAGGGTGGCGGCATCGAGAGCGGCGCGCCGCTCGGCCGCCGTCCCCTGGATCAGCACCAGATTGGTCCCGGCGTCGACCTTGAGCGCGCCCGGCTTGGAGGCGAAGCTCTCCAGCACCCGCGCCAGCGTCTGTGCGGAGACGAATTTCGCCGGAATGACCGAGGTACCGTAGCCCTCGCCCGCGGCCGCATAGTCGAAGCGGCCCGATCCGATCGCCTCGGACGAGGGCGTGATCCGGTACACGCCGCCTTCGCGTGTCACCGCGATATTGACCGCCTTGAGCGTGGTCTCCATGACGCTGACCAGACGGCCGCGCGGCACGGCGCGCGCCGAGTTCAGACTGACCGTGCCGGTGGCGCGGCTGTCGACGGTGTAGTTCTCGCCCAGAATGTCGCCAAGGATCGACTTGGCCAGCGCCGCGACCTCGACATTCTCGAAATTGAGCAGAAAGCCGTCGCCCTCCTGCGTGATCGACCCTTCCGGCACGCCGCCCGCACCGTCCACGCTGCCGGTCCGTTCCGGCCGTCCCTCGCCGCCGTAGATCCGGCCGCGGGTATCCTGGTTTCCCGAACGGGTGCCGTATTTGCCGCCGATGTCGTTCTTGCGGGCGGTCAGATCCGTGCTGCCGAAGCCCGTGAAGGCGTCCTGAAGACTCCCCGAATCGTTCGCACAGGCCCCGAGCAGGGCCGTCAGCGCCAGGCCCGCGGCGGCCAGAAGCCCGCCGAAAGACCGCGATCGCGCGAAACCGCGCCCAGAATGGGGCCTTGTTTCACGCAGGGACCGGACCTCTTCCATCAATCGAGCCGCCAGACTGAGCGCGGGATCACCCGCCGACCTGATATTCACTAGCACGATGCCGTGCCCGCGGAGAACTCCGCCGCTTCCCCGATCCGAATCACCAGGCGGACTCGCGAGACCCGACGGCCTGGCAGATCGGCCCGAAATCGGCGCGCCCGGCCGGATACGGCACGAAAACGGCCGGACTCCGACCAGGACGGGGCTCCGGCGTCAGCGCCCCGACAGGAACGTTCGCCGAACATGGTACCGTGGAAACGCCTGTGGACATTGCTTCCTTGTTAACCTCTTCGTATCAGCCTATCGACCGATCGCGCACCGCTGCCGGGTCGCTCGGGTCGCACCGTTCGGACGCGGGACCAATGACCTCTCTGGTTTCCCAACTCGTCGAGAAGGGCCTGATCCGCAACGATCAGCTGATCGGCCTTGCCGGTCCTTCGACAGAAATCACCAGTCTGCCTTACAGGAGGCTGATGGAGGCCGCCGGCATCGCGCCGGGCCGCTTCGCCGACCTGGTTGCCGAGTTGCACGGCCTGCCGCGGTCGGACCTCGACACCATGCTGGCCGGCGAGCCGCTGCTCGGTCCCTTCTCGCGCGTCTTCCTGACCGAATCGGGGATCTATCCCTACCGCCTGCGCTCCGGTGCGCAGCGTCTCGCAGTCGTCGACCCGACCCAGCGCGATGTGGTCGATGCGGTGGCGATGACGCTCGGCGGCGCGGTCACGATCGAGATCGCCGGCCTCGACGAGATCGAGATCGCGCTGGAGCGGGCGGGCGAGGCGCAGGAGGCGACGGTCGCCGGCGAGGACGAACCCGGTCCCGTGACCGGCGCCGAGAATGTCGACGAACTGCGCGATCTCGCCAGCGGCGCGCCCGTGGTCCGGGCCGTGGAGGAGATTTTCGATCGCGCCGTCTCGCTGCGGGCGACCGATATCCATATCGAGCCGACCCGGCGCGACTATCAGGTTCGCGTGCGCGTCGATGGCGTCATGCGGGCGATCGTCGCACCGCGGGTGCCGCACCGCGCCATCGTCTCGCGCATCAAGATCCTGGCCAGTCTCAACATCGCCGAACACCGCCTGCCCCAGGACGGGCGCACCCGCGCCAAGATCCGCGGCCGCGACTACGACATCCGCGTTGCCGTGATGCCGACCACCACCGGCGAGGCCGTCATCCTGCGCCTGCTCGACCGGTCCGGAAAGCTGGTCGACTTCTCCCAGCTCGGGCTCCGGACCCGCGACGAGACGGCGCTGCGCCGGCAGATCGAAATGCCCTACGGGCTCGTCGTGGTGACCGGCCCGACCGGCAGCGGCAAGACGACCACGCTCGCCGCCTCGCTCTCGATCCTCAACGACCAGACCCGCAAGATCCTGACCGTGGAGGATCCGGTCGAATACGAGATCCCCGGCGTCAGCCAGTCGCAGGTGCGCACCGCCGTGGGCCTGACCTTCGCCTCCGCGCTGCGCGCCTTCCTGCGTCAGGACCCCGACGTGATCATGGTCGGCGAAGTGCG
This sequence comes from Prosthecodimorpha staleyi, assembly GCF_018729455.1. NCBI lineage: Bacteria > Pseudomonadati > Pseudomonadota > Alphaproteobacteria > Hyphomicrobiales > Ancalomicrobiaceae > Prosthecodimorpha > Prosthecodimorpha staleyi. The sequence continues at coordinate 174,505 of NZ_JAHHZF010000004.1, forward strand.
CGACACCGAGACGGCCAAGATCGCCATCCAGGCCTCGCTGACCGGCCACATGGTGATGACCACGCTGCACACCAACACCGCCGCAGCCGCCATCACCCGGCTCATCGACATGGGCGTGGAGCCGTTCCTGATCGCCTCCTCGCTGCGCGCGGTGGTCGGCCAGCGCCTCGTCCGCCTGCTCTGCCCGGACTGCCGGAGGCCCAGGCGCCTGGAGGCGCACGATTTCGACATCAACCCGCGCTTCACCGCGATCGGCCTGGAGCCCGGCACGATGGTGCACGAGCCGGTCGGCTGCGAGCGCTGCGGCGGCACCGGCTATCGCGGCCGGCGCGCCATCTTCGAGGTGCTCGAGGTCAACGAGCCGATCCGCCGCCTGATTCTCGGCGGCGCCGACGACCAGGCGATCGAGACGACGGCCCGGGCGGCCGGTATGACCACGATGATCGAGGACGGGCGCGCGCGCTGCCTCGACGGGACCACATCGGTGGACGAAGTGTTCCGCGTCGCGGCCCTGCGCTGAGCCCGGAGGAGATGCCCGTGGCCCGCTTCGCCTATACCGCCATGTCGATGGACGGCCGCTCGCTTTCCGGCGAGACCGAGGCCGCCGACGAGAACGGCGTCGCGTCCGAACTCGGCCGGCGCGGGCTGATCCTGGTCGAGGCGAAGCGGCTCGGTGCGGCGACCGGCGCCGGCCTGTTCGCCCGGCGGGCCGATCCGCGCGCGGTGACGGCCTTTCTGGGCGAGCTTTCGCTGATGCTGAAGAGCGGGCTGACCATCGACGAAGCCCTGCTGCTGGCTTCGGAGGATCTGAAGGGCGGCTTGCGCGACATCGTCCGCACCCTGCGGGCCGATGTCCTCGCCGGCCAGAGCTTCGTCCAGGCGCTGCAGCGCCATCCCGGCACCTTCCCGCCCGAGATCGTCGCCATGGCGCGCGTCGCCGAGGCGACCGGCCATCTCGACCGGGTGCTCGCCGTCGTGGTCGCCCAGCGCCAGCGCGGCCACATCCTGGCCGACAAGGTGACCGGCGCGCTGCGCTATCCGGCCTTCCTGCTGGTGGCGGCGGCCGGCGTGCTGGTCTTCTTCCTGACCCATGTGGTGCCGCAATTCGCCGGGCTGATCGGCGACAGCGGCCAGACCCCGGGCTCGATGGTCGCCACGGTGCTCGCACTCTCGGCCTGGATGGCGGAGAATTCCGATCTTCTCGGCGGGGCCGCGATCGCCGTCCTTTCGGGCGGGCTGCTCGCCGCCCGCGTCAAGGCGATCCGCGACGGCTTCGTGCGCTCCGCGACGCGGCTGCCGCTGATTTCCGGCATCTGGCGGCTGCGCCGGACGGCGCTGTTCACCACCAATCTCGGCACGCTCCTGTCGCAGGGCGTGCCGCTGGTGGAGGCGCTGAAGGTTCTGGAAAGCGTGGTCGGGGTCGACGGCGAAGCCCTGGTGGCGGCGGTCGGCGACGACGTGCGCCGCGGCGGCCGGCTCTCCGAGGCGCTCGGCCGGGTCGATCTTCTGCCCGATGTCGCCGCCCGCATGCTGCGCATCGGCGAGGAGACCGGCGAACTGGCGACAGTGGCGTCGGAGGCCGGGGCGCTCTACGAGAAGAAGCTGACGGAGCGACTCGACCGCGTCGGCGCCCTGGTCGGACCGATCGCCATCATCGTCATCGCGGTGGTGATCGGCGGCCTGATGGTGACGATCATGTCGGCGTTGATGAGCGTGAACCAACTGGTGAGTTGACCCATGGCGACCCGCACATTCCTCTCCCGGCCCTCCGGTCCGGTCGCCCGTCCCGGCGACGGACGTCCGCCGGCATTACGGCGCCCCGACACGCGGCGGCTCGACCGTCTCCGCGCGGGCTTCACGCTGGTCGAGATGCTGGTCGTGCTGGTGATCATCGGGCTCCTGGTCGGCCTCGTCGGACCGCGCGTCTTCAACCAGTTGTCCGACGCCAAGACCAAGACCGCGCGCATCCAGATCGAGAGTTTCACCAACGCCCTCGATCTGTTCTTCCTGGACATGAGCCGCTATCCGACCACCGCGGAGGGCCTCAACGCGCTGATGGTCCGGCCGAACAATGCCGCGACCTGGAACGGCCCCTACCTGCGCGGCAACGGCGTGCCGCGCGATCCCTGGAACAATGCCTATCTGTATCGCTCGCCGGGCCAGGGGCGCCCCTACGAGATCGTGTCGCTCGGCTCCGACGGCCGCGAGGGAGGCACCGACAGTGCCGCGGATCTCAACAACTGGCAGCGCTGACGCCGAGCCGCGCAACGGCCGCACGGCCGACCGCCGCGCCGGCTTCGTGCTGATGGAGATCATCCCCGCCATGGTGATCCTCGGGCTGGGCATGGTCCTGGCGCTGGCCACCCTGGCGCGCGGCACCGGGCCGAGCGGACTGATGGCCGTCGCCGTCGAATCGGCGGCGCTCTTGCGCAATGCCCGTACCGACGCGATCGCCTCCGGCCGGGAGACCAGCGCCGTGTTCGACACCCGCCGGCGCGATTTCATCGCCGGACCGCAGACCCTGCGGCTGCCGCGCGACATCGACCTCGCCGTGCTGGCCGGCGACAGCTGCGCCACGGACGGCAGCCGCATCGCCATCCTGTTCCGCCCCGACGGCACCAGCTGCGGCGGCGTGATCCGCTTCACCAAGGGTGCGCGCAGCTTCCGCGTCCGGGTCAACTGGGCGACCGGCAACGTGGCGATCGTCGATGGCGCCTGAGGCCCGCGCCCTCGATCCGGTGTCGCGCAAGCCGCAGGCGGGCTTCACGCTGATCGAGGTGCTGGCCGCCATCGTGGTCGCCGGGATGATGGTCGCCGTGCTGTCGCGCGCCTTCTCGACCGCCTGGTCGGCGGCGCGCGCGCCGGCCGAGATCGCCGGGGCGACGATCCTTGCGCAGAGCCTGATCGCCGGGGTGCGTGCCGTGCCGGGCGCCGTCCCGGTCCGCGGCACGGCACGCCAGGGCAGCTTCGACTATGCGATCGGCACCGAGATCGTCGACTTCGAGCCGCGCCCCTCGCCCGCCCCGTCGATCCCGCTCGATGCCGGCCCGACGACCCGCACGGCACCCGCCCCCGGCGCCGGCAATGGCGGCGGCGGCGAGACTCTCGGCACGGGCGCCGCGGCAGGGACCCGGCCGGGCGAGCCCGGCAGCCGCGGGCAGCAGACCGGGCGTGCCGATTCCGGACCGCCGATCCCGCTGCGCGTCACCGTCGTCGTCAAAGCCCCCTCGGGCCGGAGCATCCGCCTTGAGACCGTCAAGCTCGTCCCCGGCGCGCGCTAGACAGCGTCCGCCCGCCACGCACGGCCGCGCCGGCTTCTCGCTGGTCGAGGTGCTGGCGGCCGTTGTCCTCACCGTCGGCCTCATCGTGGCGGCCATGCCCTTCCTGACCGGCGTCCTCGGACGCTGGATGACCGGGCAGCGGTCCCTGGAGGATGCCGATCTCTGGATGCGCGCGAGCCTGCGCCTATCCGAGGATACCGCCCGCGCCATCCCACTGGTCACCGGCGACCCGAAATCGCCGACCGTCGCCTATCGCGGCGACGACCGGCAGATCCGGTTCGTCCGCCCGTCGCTGTCGTCCAACGCCGCGAGCCGCTTCGAGACGGTCACCATCACCCTGGAGCGGACCGACGACGGCGAGGCCGTCATCCGCCGCACGTCGCCCTGGACGCCGGCCGGCTTCGACGCGCCCGGCGGCGGCGGCACCGCGACCACGATCCTCTCCGGCCCCTACCGCTTCCGCTTCGTCCAGGTCTCCGGCTCCGGCGACCGTTCGGCCGACTGGTCGAACCCGCAGGAGATGCCGCGCCTGGTCGAACTGGTCGTCGAGCCGACCGGCCGTCGGCCGGTTCCGGCCGCCCCGCTCGCGCTACCGATCCTGGCCAACCGGCCCGGCGGCGGACCTGCGGGCGCCGCCGCCGCGGCGACCACCAACCAGGGCAATGCAGCCAACGGGACCTCCGGCGCCGGAACGCCCGGACAGGGATCCGGCGGCGGGGGCGGCCCCGGTCCCCGCCCGCCCTATGTGCAACCGCCGCCGCCCGGGACCGGCATGCCGCCGCCGTCGGGCGGCCCGATGCCGCCGCCGCTCTGATATCCCCGGCTTGAGACGGCCGGGACCCGCCGGTATCCGATTTGCCTCAACGACCCGAATCTCGTCCGATGCGCCATCCCGACCGCGCAGGAGCCCGACCCGCATGCCCAGGATCATCGTGTTGGGGTCCATCAACATGGACCTCGTCGTCACCGCCGAGCGCTTCCCCGGCCCCGGCGAGACCATCGCGGGCGAGGCCTTCCGCACCTTCTCGGGCGGCAAGGGCGCCAACCAGGCGATCGCGGCGGCGCGCATGGGCGCGAAGGTCGCCTTCGTCGGGGCCGTCGGGGCCGATGCCTTCGGGGCGGACCTGGTCGCCGGCATGGCCGTCGAGGGCATCGACACCACGTCCGTGGCGACGGTTGCCGGCGTCTCGACCGGCACGGCGCTGATCACGGTGGCGCAGGGCGAGAACTGCATCGTGGTCGTGGCCGGCGCCAATGCGGCCGTCGACGGCACCGCTGCAGCGGGACTGGTCGGGTCCGGCGACCGGCTCGTCGCCCAGCTCGAAGTCCCGAAAGCCGCGATCGCCGAGGCCTTTGCGGCCGCCCGGGCCGCCGGCGCCGAGACCCTGCTCAATGCCGCGCCGGCCGCGCCCGCGGTGCGCGATCTCCTGCCGCTGACCGACATCCTGATCGTCAACGAGACCGAACTCGACCTGATCGCCGGCTGGATCGGCGCGGACGGCGGCGACGCCCGGACCTGCGCCCGGTCGTTGCTTGCCGCCGGCCCGTCGACCGTGGTGGTCACCCTCGGCGCGGCGGGGTTGGTCGCGGTCACGGCAGAGGCGACCATCGAACTTGGCGGCCACCGGGTCGTCCCGGTCGATACCACCGGCGCCGGCGATTGCTTCGTCGGCACGCTGGCGGCCGGGCTGTCGGCGGGCGCCGACCTCGCCGAAGCGCTCGAGACCGCCAACGCCGCCGCCGCCCTGTCGGTGCAGAAGCCCGGCGCCGCGCCGTCCATGCCCCGGGCGGAAGACGTGCGGGCCTTCCTGGCCGGCCGGGCGACTGCGGGAGCCGTCGAGACGACGTGACGGCGGCGTTTCGGCAGGCTATCCTCGGACAAAAAGCAGGGAGCCGCCCGGATCATGACCCGTTCCGCATCCTCCGGTCCCGCCTTCGTGGCGGTCGACTGGGGTACCTCGTCCTTCCGCGCCGCCCTGATCGGCAGCGACGGCAGCGTCCTGTCGGAAGTTGCCGGGCCGGACGGCATCCTGAAGGTCGAGGGCGGCGATTTCGCCGGCACGCTGCGCCGCCAGGCGGGCGCCTGGCTGTCCGCGACGCCCGGCCTGCCGGTGCTGCTGTCGGGCATGATCGGCAGCCGCAACGGCTGGGTCGAAGTCCCCTACGCGCCGACGCCGGCCGATCCGATCTCGCTCGCCGCCGGCATCCTGCGCCAGACGCTCGACGGCCACCCGCTCCTGTTCGTACCCGGGCTGATCCATGTCGACGCCCATGACGTGCCCGACGTGATGCGCGGCGAGGAGGTGCAGGTGCTCGGCACCTGCCGCAGCCTGCCCGACGCCGAGGTAGTGCTGCCCGGCACCCACTCGAAATGGGTCACCGTCCGCGCCGGCCGCATCACCGGCTTCCGCACCTTCATGACCGGCGAACTCTATGCTGCGCTGAAGGGCCACACGATCCTCGGCCGGCTGGCGGAGGGCGACGCCCACCATGCCGACGGCTTCGCAGCCGGGGTGCTGCGCGGCTATGCGACGCCGGCGCTCAGCCACGCGCTGTTCACCGCCCGCACCCTGCCGCTGACCGGCCGGCTGGCACCCGAGGCGGTCGCCTCCTACCTGTCGGGCCTGCTGATCGGGGCCGAATTCTCCGGGGCGCTCGCCCATGCCGAGCCGGCGCTGCCGCATGTCGCGGTCGGCGACGCCCGCCTGGTCGATCTCTACCGCACGGCCGCCACCCTGATCGGCCTCGACCTGCACGCCGGACCGACCCATGCGGCCGTCGACGGCCTCGTCGCGCTGGCCCGCGTCCTCGACCTTCTGCCCGGAGCCGCCGCATGACCTTCGACGAGGCCTTCGCGGCGCTGCCGCTGGTCGCCATCCTGCGCGGCATCCGGCCCGACGAGGCCGAGCCGATCGTCGGCGGCCTGATCGAGGCCGGCTTCCGGTTGATCGAGGTGCCGCTGAACTCGCCCGATCCGCTGGTCACGATCGGCGCGCTTGAGGCCCGCTTCGGCGGGCGCGCCCTGTTCGGCGCCGGCACGGTGCTGACCGTCGCCGAGGTCGCGGCGGTCGCGGCAACGGGCGCGCGGCTGATCGTCTCGCCCAACACCGACACGGGCGTCATCCGCGCCGCCAAGGCCGCCGGCCTCGTCTCGCTGCCCGGCGCCGCGACGCCGAGCGAGGCCTTCGCGGCGCTCGCCGCCGGTGCCGATGCGGTCAAGATGTTCCCGGCCGAGGCCCTGCCGCCGGCCGTGGTCAAGGCCTGGCGGGCGGTGCTTCCCCGCAGCGCCCGGCTGATTCCGGTCGGCGGCATCGATGTCGCCAGCATGGCGCCCTACCGGGCCGCCGGCGCCGACGGCTTCGGGCTCGGCTCCGCACTCTATCGGCCGGGCCAGGACGCCGAGGCGACCGCCCGGCGCGCCGTGGACTTTGTGTCGGCTTGTCGGGATGGCGAAATTCGGAATTGATGGAACGCGGCCAGCAGGGCCGAGCGGGGGCGAAGGACATGAACGCGCGACGTCGGACCGTCGATCCAACGGGTCTGGATCTGGCTCCCGTCGGTCCCAACGATCGCCGTCGCCTGCATGGGTCGATCGCCCATGACCTTGCGGTGGCCATCGTCGGCGGACAGTACAAGCCCGGCGACGTGCTGCCGAACGAGGATGTGTTCAGCCAGAAACTGGCCGTCTCGCGCACCGCCTATCGCGAGGCCGTGCGCATTCTGGCCGCCAAGGGCATGGTCGAGAGCCGGCCCAAGACCGGCACCCGCATCACCGAGCGCGCGCGCTGGAACCTGATCGACCCGGACGTGCTGGCCTGGCATTTCGAGGCCGGGCCGAGCGTGACCTTTCTGGACTCGCTGTTCGAACTGCGCCGCATCGTCGAACCGCAAGCCGCGGCGCTGGCGGCCGAGCGGCGCACGGAGGCCGATCTGCAGGCCATGCTGGTCGCGCTGGAGCGGATGAGCGCCGACAATCTATCCACCGCGACCAGCCTGGCCGCCGACCTCGAATTCCACCATGCACTGCTGGCCGCCGCCCGCAACGAGCCCCTGACGGTGCTGTCGAGCGGCATCGGCGCCACCATCCGCTGGACCACCATGGTCAAGCAGCGCGTCGGTGCGATGCCCAGCGACCCGCTCGGCGATCATCGCGAAGTCTACGAAGCCGTTGCGGCGCGCAATGGACTGCGCGCCCGTGCCGCCATGCTGTCGCTGGTCGAACAGGCGCAGGCGGCGACCCACCAGGCGATCCGAAAGGGGCCGGCCCGAACCGACCCCGCAAAGAATGTGGAGGAAACGCGACGATGAGCGGTGCGATCTATCCCGATCTCGAAGGCAAGACGGTGCTGGTGACGGGCGGAGGCTCGGGGATCGGTGCCGAAATCGTGCGCCAGTTCGCGCGCCAGAAGTGCCGCGTGGCCTTCGTCGACATCGCCGAAGGGCCGTCCGAGAAACTGGCCGCAGACCTGACCGCGGGCGGGGCGACGGTGCTCTACCGGCCGCTCGACCTGCGCGACATCCGCGCCTTGAAGACCGCCATCCAGGCGATCCGCAACGCCCTCGGGCCGATCGACGTGCTGGTCAACAACGCCGCCCACGACGAACGGCACCCGACGCCGACCGTAACGGAAGAGTTCTGGGACGAGCGCATCGCCGTCAACCTGAAGCACCAGTTCTTCGCCGCCCAGGCGGTCCTGCCGGACATGCAGGCGGCCCAGGGCGGGGCGATCATCAATTTCGGCTCGGTCAGTTGGATGATCGGTCAGGGCGGCATGGCCGCCTATACGGCCTGCAAGTCGGCCGTGATCGGCCTGACCCGGTCGCTCGCCCGCGACTACGGACAATACAACATCCGCGTCAACGCGATCGCGCCGGGCTGGATCATGACCGAGCGCCAGATCGAGAAGTGGCTGACGCCGGAGGGCGAGGCCGAACTGATGCAGCGCCAGTGCCTGAAGCGGCGCATGGTGCCGGCCGACATCGCCAAGTTCACCGTCTTCCTCGCCTCCGACGAGGCCTCCGGCTGCACCAACCAGCATTATGTGGTCGACGGCGGCTGGGTCTGACCCGCCGCCGAGTCGGACCGCCCGGGTCGGACCGCCCAGGCCGCCGGCAGGGCCGGAAGTCCTCTGCGCCGCCCGACCGCCACGGCCGGCGGCCGGCATCCGATGCCCCCGGAAACGCGATCCGCGAGCGGCGCGCGCCGGCGGGCACCGTGCCGGAGGCCCGGGGGCAGCCGCATGCGAACAGGCCATCCGCGCGATCACGGGCTTTTTGGGCCCGGCTCGCCGATCCGTCACCGTGGCGTGAACCGACGCGCGCCATGATGGCGGCAGAACGGTTCCAATCCATTTGCGGGCCGCGGGGACGCTCGGCCGCTGGACCAGCCCCGCCGGCTCTGCCTTAATCGCCTCGACAACAGGGCCGGGCGACAGGGTCGTCGATCGCCTGGCGCCGAATGGATCCGAGACGAGACCGATTTCCGCGAGGGGGGACCCCATGTTCAAGCGAAGCGCCGTCCTCTGCCTGACCCTGGCCGCGCTGACCCTGCCGCAGGTCACCCCGGCGCAGGCCGCCGACTGCCGCGACCTGCTCGGCCAACTCGGCGGCGTCCTCAGGTCGCCGACGCCCGAGACCGCCGAGAGCCTGCTGACGCCGATCTACGACGCCTGCCCGAAGGACACTTCCGACAAGTCGCGCGCCGCCTTCGCCGGCGCCGTGCTGCGCAAGGTCGACGCGATGGGGCCGAAGCCGGCCAATCCGGCGGAGGAACGCCGCCTGCTGCAGCTCGCCGCCGAGAAGGGCGGGGTGTGGGACGCCTATTGGCGGCTCGCCGACGATCAGCTCGAGGCGCGCGAGTTCAAGGCCGCCGCGGCCTCCTACCAGAAGGCGATCGACCTGCTCGATCCGATCGCGCGCGGCAACGATCAGCTGATGGAGCGCGGCCGGCTGCTGGTCAAGCGCGCCAACGAGGCGCGCCTGCTGGCCGCCAACCAGGGCGCCGGCACGCTCGTCGTGGCGACCACCAACCATCGCGGCCAGCCGGGCGGCGCCTATTCGGATGCCTTCAATACGCGCGGCATCCAGGCGGTCAAGATCCCGCCAATCACCTTCAAGTTCGACAGCGCCGAATTCACCCAGGTCGGCCAGGACGCCATCCAGGAGCTGATCGGCGTCATCAAGAACGCCCAACCGAGCACGATCAAGGTGGTCGGCCATACCGACCAGAAGGGCACCGACGCCTACAACATGGACCTCTCCAAGCGGCGCGCCGAGGCGGTCGCCCGCTACGTCCAGTCACGCATCGGCGATGCCCAGTATGCGGTGGTCCCGATGGGCAAGCGCAAGCCGCTCGATCTGTCCGACGGCAGCAGCTACCGCCAGGACGAGATCGACCAGCTCAACCGCCGCGTCGAGTTGATCTGGGAATGACCGGCGCGCCGGAGGCGAACAGCGCCCCGGCCGTGCCATCCGAACCATAGCCCCAGCGCCGCGAGGCCTCCCGTGTCCAAGACCCTTCTGACCCTCCTCGGATCCTCGGTGCTCGCCGGCCTCGTCGGGCTCGCCGAACCCGCCGCTGCCGCAACCCGGGCGGTCGTGGTCGGCATCGACGGCTATACCAACATCCGCCGCCTGAACGGCGCGGAGAACGACGCCCGGGACATCGCCGCGGTGCTGCGCAAGCACGGCGTATCCGACCTGCGCGTGATCCTCTCCAACGAGGCGACCCGGGATCAGGTGCTCGGCGCCCTCGACGCCATGGTCGACCGTGCGCAGAAGGACGACTTGGTCATCTTCTCGATCGCCGGCCACGGCAATTCCGAGGTCTGGGGGGCCGAGCGGCCGAAGGACGCCAAGCAGGGCGACAAGTACGAGGTTTTCCTGCTGCGCGATTTCTTCCAGCCCAATTTCGAGGGCCGCATCCCGGCGAACAAGCGCAAAGAGGCCGGCGAGCGCATCCTCGGACGCGAGTTCCAGGCGCGCCTCCTGAAGCTGGAGCAGAAGGGCGCCCGCGCCGTGTTCGTGGCCGATACCTGCCATGGCGGCGGCCTGACCCGTCAGGTCGTGGCCGGTGCCCCGGAGCCGACCTACCGCGCCTCGCCGCCCTATCCGAGCCATGCCGCCGGCGAGGACCCGCTGTCCTTCCTCTATCCGGGCCTGCCGCCGGAATTCGACCATCTGAAGATGCTGCCGTCGTTGACCTTCCTGGCCGCCGTCGACCGCAACACCAAGGCTCCGGAAGTGCGCCTCCCGGCCGGGGCCTCGACCTATCGCGGCGCCCTGTCCTATGCCTTCGCGCGCATCCTGGAGGGCGCGGCGGACACCAACCGCGACGGGGACGTGACGCGGGAAGAGATCTTCCAATACATCAAGCCTTTCGTCCGCCAGGCGACCGAATCCAAGCAGACGCCCGAATTGCAGCCGAGCGATCAGGCTCCGGAGGTGCGCGGCAAGACGGTGATCCGGCTGGCCGCCGATCTCGGCGGCGCCGAGGCGGTCCGGCCGCAGACCGCCAACCGCGCCGTCCGCATCTTCGTCGAGGGCGGCGCGCCGATCGCCCCGTCGCGCGGCCGGACCGGCGATCTCGACATCACGCCGGCACGCGACAAGTCCGAGTCCGACCTGGTCTTCGTGCCCGGCCCCGGCGGCCGCAACGGCCGGGTCGTCACCGCCACCGGCGACGCCCTCTCCTACGATGCGCCGGCGACCGATCTGCCGGCCATCGCCGAGCGCGAGATCGCCCGTCGCGAACTCTTGGAGATCGGCCGCGGCCGGTCGATCGAGATGCGCCTGCTCGACAAGAAGGCCGGCGCGGCCGGCGCCTCCTCGGACCGGACCTACAAGTCCGGCGAGACGGTCGAGGTCGAGGCCACGCTGCCGCCCGGCGGCAGCAAGCACTACCTGCTCTTCAACATCAGCTTCGACGGCACCGTCCAGTTCCTCTATCCGATCATCGGCAAGGACCGGATCCAGCTGCCGCCGGGTCCGAACACGCTCGCCAACATGGACGTGCAGCGCCCCTACGGCGCCGACATGATGGTGCTGATCACCTCCGACAAGCCGCTGACCGGGCTGATCGGAACGATCAAGGCGCTCGACGGCGAACGGCTCGCGCTCGACGCGGTCGCGGCGATCCGCAAGAGCCTGACCGAGGACATGACCATCTCGACCCAGAGCCTGTTCACGGTCCAGCAATAGCCGGCTGGGTGGCGGCCGATCACGCCGCCACCACCCACCGACCGGGGCGCCTCCCAGCCGATTGGAGGCGGCCGCGGTGTCCGTCCCCTGGCGGAAGGACCGGGGAAGGCCGATCATGAGTTTCGAAGAGGGCTTGCCGGCCCGGCGGACGGTCCGTCCGAAGCGGCTGCAGGTCCCGGATACCAACGCTTGCTCTCATGTTCCGGGACGCCCTGCGGCCCCGGCCAACAGACGGAACCACGGCCATGGCCCATCGTCCCAGCGATCCCGAAACGCCCCGCGCCGCCACGCGGCCCCGCTCGGCGCCCGGCGGCGCCACTCTGCTGACCGGCCTGATGCTCGTCTCCAGCGGCATGGCGCCGGCCACCATGGCCCTGACGATCGGGCTGGCCACGACGCCGGCCTCGGCCCAGCTCGCGATCGCACCAGAGCAGCCCGCCTTCACGCCCTACGACCAGTCAATCATCGCGCGCAACAGCCTCCTGCGCGACGCGGTCGCGACCGATCCGTGGCTGGTCCGCCGCACCCTGGACGGGCTCTACAAGGGCATGCCGGAGAGCCGCACGGCCCTGCCCGCACCGCCCCCGAGCGCCCGCGACATGAGCCTGGCGCCGCCGCGCCTCGACCCGTCCAGCAATCCGGACCTGGTGCCGCTCGACCGCGCCTCGCCGGAAGCCGCCAACGACCTGTTCCAACTGCTCAAGAAGGTCGGCGCCGGCAGCCCGACGACGCCGGCGAAGTAATCCGTCGGCCGGAAGTCATCTGATCCTGGAACACGGCCGTCCCGCCCGGGGCGGCCGTTTTCACGTCGGCCGCGCAAGCCCGCCCTCGGCTTTCGCTCCGTGCGGCGGAGGCTGGAGCCCTCCCATCCGATTGGCAGGCGGAGGCCTATCGGCAGCCAGGAGCACGGCGCAAGGTGGTTTCACCCGAGGCGGCCGAGACCTTCGACCGCCAGAACCCGATCCAGGAGCCCGCCATGACGTTCCGTGCCCTCGCCGCCCTCGCCCTGCTCGCCACCGTCGCCGGCGCCTCCGCGGCGCGCGCCGAATCCTCCGGCACGCCGAACGACCTGACCGCCCCGGCGGCCCAGTCCGGCGAGGACCGCCTGCTGATCGTCAACGGCAATACCGGCCGGGTGATCTACGACGACGGCCGCGACGACCTCTTCTGCGTCACCCGCAAGGTCATCGCCGGCTACGACTATTACGGCCGCCCGATCCTGCGCCGCACCATGAAGTGCCGCTGAACCGGCTACGCCGGCCGAAGGCCGCCACGCAGGCCGCCCCTACCGGCTGCCATCTCCGGACGGACCACTTCATCTTTGACCACCAGGGCCGCGATCTCCCACCCGGGAGACGCGGCCTTCCTGCATGGTTATCCAACGAAGCGGATTTCCCTTGCCGGCAACAGGCGCTAGTCTCCGACCCCCGGAAGCCGCCGAGCCGGCATCCGGACTGGGAGAAGTGCCGTCATCGACCGACGCTCGGGTGCGCAGCCGCTGGCTTCGCGCCGGATAGGTCGTGACGGCCGTCATCGGACTGTCGCAGGCTCGCGCGATGGTCCGCAATGCCGGGGGGCGGGGACGCGTGTCGCGTATCGAAGTTCAGGAACTCACCAAGGTCTATGAGGGACGCAAGGCCGTCGCCGGGATTTCGTTCCGGGTCGAGGCCGGCGAACTCTGCGTGCTGCTCGGCCCGTCGGGCTGCGGCAAGTCGACGACCCTGCGCCTGATCGCCGGCCTGGAAGATCCCGACGGCGGCACGATCCGGATCGCCGACCGCGAGGTCACCCATCTGGCGCCGAAGGACCGGCGCATCTCGATGGTGTTCCAGTCCTACGCGCTGTTCCCGCATCTGTCGGTCGCCGACAACATCACCTTCGGGTTGGAGGTGCGCGGCGTCGCGAAGGCCGAACGCCGCGAGCGGCTCGGCAAGGTCGCCGCGCTGGTCGGGCTCACCGACTATCTGAAGCGCAAGCCCGCCCAGATGTCCGGCGGCCAGCGCCAGCGCGTCGCGCTCGCCCGGGCGATCATCGCCGAGCAGCCGGTCTGCCTGATGGACGAACCGCTGTCCAATCTCGACGCCAAGCTGCGCGGCGAGATGCGGGTCGAGATCCGCGCCCTGCAGCAGCGCCTCGGCCTGTCGATGATCTATGTGACCCATGACCAGATCGAGGCCATGACCATGGCCGACAAGGTCATCCTGATGAAGGACGGCCGGATCGAACAGGCCGGCACCCCCGCCGAGCTCTACGAGCGGCCCGCCACCACCTTCGCGGCCCGCTTCATCGGCGCGCCGGCCATGAACCTGATGCGCTTCGGCGGCGCCTCCGATCCGATCCTCGGCGTGCGTGCCGAGCATATGCGCCTCGGCCCGCCGACCGGCGACGCCCGCGACGCGACCGTGGCCAGCATCGAGTATCTCGGCGCCGACACCATCGTGGGCCTTGCCCGCACGCCCGGCGAGACCGTCGCGGTCAGGCTGCCGGGGCGCGCCGGCGTGCGCGTCGGAGAGCGCACCGGCCTCGCCTGGGAGCCGGCTCACGAGCACCATTTCGACGGCGCCAGCGGGCGCCGGATCGAGTCCCCGCCGATCGGCAGACCGGCCCCGGCCGGCATGCCGGCTTCGGCCGCCGCAATCCCGGAACCAACGAGCCCCTGAGGAGAGACCGACATGAGGATGTCCCGACGCACCACGCTGGCCGCCACCGCGGCCCTGCTGCTCGGCTTCGCCGGCCCGGCGGCCGCCGACACCACGCTGACCTTCTACTATCCGGTCGCGGTCGGCGGCCCGGTGACCAAGATCGTCGACGGCATGGTCGCCGATTTCGAGAAGGACAATCCGGGCATCAAGGTGAAGGCGGTCTATTCCGGCTCCTACCAGGACACGATCGCCAAGATCCTGACCGCCGTGAAGGGCGGCGACGCGCCGTCGGTGGCGGTCGCGCTGTCGACCGACATGTTCACCCTGATCGACGAGGACGCGATTGTCCCGTTCGACGACCTCGTGTCGAAGGACAAGGCCGCGACCTGGTTCAAGAGCTTCTATCCGGGCTTCATGGCCAACAGCCAGACCGGCGGCAAGACCTGGGGCATCCCGTTCCAGCGCTCGACCATCGTGCTCTACTGGAACAAGGAGGCCTTCAAGGAGGCCGGCCTCGACCCCGAGAAGGCGCCGCAGAGCTGGGACGAGATGCGCGCCATGGCGGCCAAGCTGACCAAGCGCGACGCCGCCGGCGCCGTCACCCAGTGGGGCGTGTCGATCCCCTCCTCCGGCTTCCCCTACTGGCTGTTCCAGGGTCTGACCACGCCGAACGGTGCCATCCTCGCCAACGAGGCCGGCACGCAGGTCGCCTACGACAAGCCGGACGTCGTCGAGGCGCTGCAATACTGGATGGATCTCGCCCAGAAGGACAAGGTCCATCCGCCGGGCATCGTCGAATGGGGCACCACGCCGAAGGACTTCTTCGAGAAGAAGGTCGCCATGATGTGGACGACCACCGGCAACCTGACCAACGTCCGGACCAACGCCAAGTTTGACTTCGGCGTCGCCATGCTGCCGGCCAAGAAGAAGCGCGGCTCGCCGACCGGCGGCGGCAATTTCTACGTCTTCAAGGCGGCCTCGGCCGAACAGCAGAAGGCCGCCGCGCTCTTCGCCGACTGGATGACCAAGCCCGAGCGCGCCGCCCAGTGGTCGATCGCCACCGGCTATGTGGCGGTCTCCCCGGCTGCCTTCGAGACCAAGGCGATGAAGGACTATCTGGCCGGCTTCCCGGCCGCCGGCGTCGCCCGCGACCAGCTCGAACATGCCGTGGCCGAACTCTCGACCCACGACAATCAGCGCGTCGCCAAGGCGCTCAACGACAATCTGCAGGCCGCGCTGACCGGCACCAAGACCGCCGCGCAGGCCATGAAGGACGCCCAGGCCGAGGCCGACCGCATCCTGAAGGCCTATAAGTGATCGATCCGGCCGTGAGCGCCTGACGGCGGTCACGGTCCCCCGAGACGCGATGCCGGGGCCTCGGTTCCGGCATCGAACCCGCTCCGGTGCGGCCCGGCGATGCCGGTCTCACCGCCTTCCGGTCCCGGCCGCGGCCCGGGACGTTCCGCATCCGGCCGCCTTCGGAGCCTCGACACCGGTGTCCATCCCGTCCCCGAACCGATCGCTCGCCGCGCGCGCCGAACCCTGGCTGCTGCTGCTGCCGTCGATCGCCCTGTTCGCGACCTTCACCCATATCCCGATCGTCCGCACCGCGATCGACAGTTTCCATTCGACGCCGAAGGGCGCCCGTCCGTCGCGTTTCGTCGGCCTCGCCAACTACGAGGACATGGCGGCCGACCCGATCTTCTGGAAGGCGCTGATCAACAACCTCGTCTATGCGCTCGGCACGATCCCGCTCTCGATCGCCCTGGCGCTCGCGATGGCGCTGTTCGTCAACGGGCGGATCGCCGGGCGCGGCCTGCTGCGCATGGCCTATTTCACCCCGACCGTGCTGCCGATGATCGCCGTCGCCAATATCTGGCTGTTCTTCTATACGCCGCATTACGGCCTGCTCGACCAGATCGCCGGCCTGTTCGGCTTCGGCGCCACCAACTGGCTGGGCTCGCAGGCGACCGCCCTGCCGGCCGTCATGGTGGTGACGGTCTGGAAGGAGGCGGGCTTCTTCATGATCTTCTATCTCGCCGCCCTGCAGACCATCTCGCCGGACCTCAAGGAGGCCGCGGCCATCGAGGGCGCCTCGGACCTGACCGTGTTCCGGCGCATCACCTGGCCGCTCCTGATGCCGGTGACGCTGTTCATCCTGGTCAATGCCGTGATCAACGCCTTCCGGATGGTCGACCACATCTTCATCCTGACCGGCGGCGGGCCGGACAATGCCACCAACGTGCTGCTGTTCCATCTCTATCAGGTCGGCTTCAAGTTCTGGGACCAGGGCTATGCCACCGCCCTGACCATCGTGCTGCTCGCCATCCTGTCGCTGATGGCGCTGGTCCAGTTCGTCGCCGCCGGCCGGCGGGTGCACTATCAATGAGCGGGAGCCGGACCTCGATGCGCCGTCACGCCACCCGCGACCGTCTCGCCAGCGCGGGCGCCTGGGCGCTCGGTCTCGCCTGGCTGGCGCCGCTGCTCTACGCCGCCTGGACCGCCTTCCACGCGGCCGAATACGCGACCCGCTTCGATCTCCTGGCGCCGATGACGCTGGAGAATTTCGCCCGCGCCTGGGCGGCCGCGCCCTTCCCGCGCTACTTCCTCAACACCGTGCTGATCGTGGCGCTGATCGTCGGCGCGCAATGCATCCTTTGCACGCTCGCCGCCTATGCCTTCGCGCGCTACCGCTTCCGCGGCCGCGATCTGGTCTTCGGCCTGGTCCTGCTCCAGTTGATGATCACGCCCGACATCCTGGCGGTCGTGAACTACCGGACCATGCGGCTGATCGGGGCGGTCGACACCATCTGGGGCATCGCGCTGCCCTATCTGACCTCTGCCTTCGGCATCTTCCTGCTGCGCCAGACCTTCCTGACCGTGCCGAAGGAACTGGACGAGGCGGCGCGCATCGAGGGCTGCGGCTCGCTCGGCGTGCTCTGGCGGGTCTATGTGCCTGCCGCCCGGCCGATCTACCTGGCCTACGGGCTGGTCCAGGTCAGCTACCACTGGAACAACTTCCTCTGGCCGCTGATCATCACCAATTCGGTCGAGACCCGCCCGCTGACGGTCGGCCTGTCGGTCTTCTCCTCGGTCGATCAGGGCATCGACTGGTCGGTCATCACCGCCGCGACGCTGATCACCTCCGGCCCGCTGCTGATCGCCTTCCTGATCTTCCAGCGCCAGTTCGTCCAATCCTTCATGCGCGCCGGCATCCGGTAACGGCCCGTCAGATCGAGAAGCCGTTCTGGCGGGCGAGGTCGGCGAGGCTGGTCTCGGGGCGGGCGCCGAGATGGCCGATGATCTCGGCGGCAGCAAGGCCGCCGAATTCGGCGCACATCGCCGGTTCGTAGCCGCGCGCGAGGCCGAACATGAAGCCGGCGGCGTAGAGATCGCCGGCGCCGGTCGTGTCGAAGACCGTCTCGACCGGATGGGCCGGCACCGCCACCGTCGCGGCGGAGGTGACGACCAGCGAGCCGGCCTCCGACAGGGTGACGGCCGCCATGCGGGCATCCTCGCGCAGCGCCGCCAGCGCGGTGTCGAAATCGGCCGTCTGGTAGAGCGCATGCACCTCGGCCGCGTTGGCGAAGACCAGATCGACCGTGCCGGAGCGGATCAGCTCCAGGAACTCGGCGCGGAAGCGATCGACGCAGAAGGAATCCGACAGGGTCAGCGCGACCTGGCGGCCGGCCTCGTGGGCGATGTGCGCGGCGACCCGGAAGGCCTCCTTGGCGGCCGGCGGATCCCACAGATAGCCTTCCAGATAGGTGATGCCGGCGGCGCGCACGATCTCCGGATCGATGTCGTCGGGCGTCAGATGCGAGCAGGCGCCCAGATAGGTGTTCATGGTCCGCTCGCCGTCCGGCGTGACCAGGATCATCGAGCGGGCGGTCGGGGCGGCGCCGGTCGCCAGCGCCGGCGTGTCGAAATGGACGCCGACCGCGCGGATGTCGTGCCGGAACAGCCCGCCGAGTTCGTCCTCGGCCACCTTGCCGATGAAGGCCGCCCGGCCGCCGAAGGAGGCGACGCCGGTGGCGGTGTTGCCGGCGCAGCCGCCGGAAATGACCCGGGCCGGGCCCATATGGTCGTAGAGGCGCACCGCCTCGGCGGCATCGATCAGCCGCATCGAGCCCTTGGCCAGCCCCTCGCGGACCAGAAAGTCGTCGTCCGCCTGCGCGATCACGTCCACGATGGCGTTGCCGATGCCGAGAACGTCGAAGCGCGTATCCGTCATGGAAAGGTCTTTCGGTAGAGGGGCTTGTCCGGCACCGGCCGGGGCGGATCGGGAGACGGGCCGGAGGGACGGGCGGCGGCCCGGGCGGCGGCCGGAAAGGGTGCCCTCCTCTAACGGAAAAGCCCCGTTGCGGCAACCGAGCCGCGGCCGGACCGGATCCGGGGCCTCACGACCAGGCCGGGCCGCCGACCGGACCTGGCTGGCCCGGCAACCGGGCCGGGCCGACACGCCTGTCGGGCTTGCCGCCTGATGGCCCCGGACTTATGTCGGGCAGGCCACCAACCGGTCCGGAGATCCGCCCCCGATGCCCATCGTCGCCGCCCTGCGGGCCTTCTCGGACGTCTTCACGCCGCCCTTCCGCTCGGTTCTGATCCGCTCGCTCGCCATCTCGGTGCTGGTCCTGGCCGCGGTCTGGGCGGCCGGCACACGCGCCGTGGCGGCGCTGGCGGCCTGGTTCGCCACGACCCATCCGCTCGACTATCCCTGGTATGTCGATGCCTTCACGACGGTTTCGGGCTTTGTCTCCGGCTTGCTGATCTTCATCGGCCTCGCCTATCTGGTCGCACCGGTCTCGGCGATCGTGGCCGGCTTCTTCCTCGACGACGTGGCCGCGACGGTCGAGCACACGCACTATCCGGCCGATCCGCCCGGCCTGCCGGTGCCGCTCAGGGAATCGATCGGAGCGACCGTGAAATTCACCGCGCTGGTGATCGTCGTGAACCTGATCGCCTTCCTGCTCCTGCTGGTGCCGGGGATCAACCTGATCGCCTTCTTCGTCGGCAACGGCTACCTGCTCGGCCGCGAATATTTCCAGCTCGCCGCCGGCCGCCTGATGCCGCCGTCGGCGGCCGAGCAGCTGCGCGCACGCCATGCCGGCAGCGTCTTCATGGGCGGGCTCGCCATGGCCGGCCTGCTCGCCGTGCCGCTGCTCAACCTGATCACGCCGCTGTTCGGCATCGCCCTGATGGTGCATCTGGTCAAGCGGCTGACGGGCGCGCGCACCCTCCCTGCGCCGCACTGACCGATCGGACCCGAGCGTTCGGTCAGGCCTCCGGCGCCGGCTCGGCGCCGCGCGGGTAGCCGGCCCGGGCGATCTCGAGCGGCAGCGGCACGGCATTGGTCTTCTCGTCGCTCCGGCACAGATCGGCGATCACGCATTGCGCGCAATCCGGCTTGCGGGCCTTGCAGACATAGCGCCCGTGCAGGATCAGCCAGTGATGCGCGTGGCGCAGGAATTCGTCCGGGATCACCTTCAGAAGCGCGGCTTCGACCTCGTCGGGGGTCTTGCCCGGCGCCAGACGGAGCCGGTTGCCGAGCCGCAGGATATGGGTGTCGACCGCCAGCGTCGGCTGCCCGAAGGCGCCGTTCAGCACCACATTGGCGGTCTTGCGGCCGACCCCCGGCAGGCTGACCAGCGCGTCGCGGTCGGCCGGAACCTCGCCGCCGAAGCGGTCGAGCAGGGCCTGCGACAGCAGGATCGTGTTCTTGGCCTTGTTGCGGAAGAGGCCGATCGTCTTGATCAGGTCGCGCACGCGGTCCTCGCCGAGCGCGACCATCTTGGCCGGCGTATCGGCGAGCCGGAATAGTTCGCGCGTCGCCTTGTTGACCCCGACATCGGTCGCCTGGGCGGACAAGACCACCGCGACCAGCAGCGTGAACGGGTTGACGTGATCGAGTTCGCCCTTCGGCTCCGGCGCCACGGCGCGAAAGCGCTCAAAGATGGTGCGGATTTCGTCGGCCGTATAGGATCCCACCGGCTTTCCGGCCGGAGCCTTCCGCGCCGCCGGCTTCGGCCGCATCGGCGCCGCCCGGGTCGTCGCGCCGGCCGGCTGGGCGGCCGACGGCGCCTTCCCCGCAGGACGCGTGCCAGCCGGCTTTGCCGCTGGGCTACGGCTTTTCACGGATTTTTCCCTGGGCTTCTGCTGATCGGCGGCCATTTCGGATCTATACTCTCGCGGCATGACGGACAGCAACGCAGCCCTTGCCGAAACGCCCTTCTTTTCAGCCGTGCTTCTGCCGCACAGGTCGCTCGGTCCGCGCGGCTTTCTGATCCTGATGGGTGCGGTGGCCCTCGTATCCTTCGCGGTCGGCCTCCTGTTCTATCGGATCGGCGCCTGGCCGGTGAGCGGCTTCCTCGGGCTCGACGCCGGCCTCGTCTGGTTCGCCTTTCGCTTGAACTATCGCGCGGCGCGGGCACGCGAGGAGGTCTCGGTCTCGCCGCACGAGGTGGTGGTCCGCCGGATCGCTGCGCATGGCCCGGTGTCCGAATACCGTTTCAATCCGCTCTGGGTTCGGCTCGATGTCGAGGAGGTCGAGGACGAAGGCGTCACCCGCATCGCGCTGCGCTCGCATGGCCGCAGCCTGGCGATCGGCGGCTTTCTCAATCCGGACGACCGCACCTCCTTCGCCGAGGCCTTCCGGCGGGCGCTCGCCGCGGCGAGATCGGGCCGACCGGGCGATCTTCTCGCGGCGCGGGCCGCGGAATGACGGCCCGTCGCGAACCGGCCGTCCGAAATCGGGTGTCGGGACGGGACCGGTCGGGCTAGGGTCGCGGCAGCCAATCCCGTAAGACGCTGCGATCCGCCCATGACCCTCGATCTCTTCGCCAATCTCGAGCCTCAGCCCGTCGGCGCGGCCGGCACCGATCTCGATGCCGATCCGGCCGGCGACTATCGGCTGGTCAAGGCCGCCATCGAACTGATGAGCGAGCGCTGGCGCGAGCAGCCGAGCGTCGAGGCGATCGCCGCCAAGCTGCGCCTGACCCCGGTCCAGTTGCAGCGGCTCCTGGTCCGCTGGGCCGGGCTGACCCCGAAGGCCTTCCTGCAGGCGATCACGCTCGATGCGGCGCGCGCGCTTCTGAAAGATGCCGCCAGCGTGCTCGACACCACCTACGAGGTCGGCCTTTCGGGGCCCGGGCGGCTGCACGATCTGTTCGTCACCCACGAGGCGATGACGCCGGGCGACTACCGGGCGCGCGGGCGCGGGCTGACCATGCGCTGGGGCCTGCATCCCTCGCCCTTCGGCACGGCGCTGGCGGTGGCGACCGATCGCGGCCTGGCCGGGCTCGGCTTCGCGGAACCGGGCGGCGAGGCCGAGGCCCTCGCCGACATGACCCGGCGCTGGCCGCAGGCCGACTATGTCGAGGATGCCGCCGCCACCGCCCCTTACGTGGCGCGCGTGTTCGATCCGGCCGAATGGCGTGCCGACCGGCCGCTGAAGGTGGTGATGATCGGCACGGATTTCGAAATCCGCGTCTGGCGCACGCTGCTGCGCATCCCGATGGGCCGCGCCACCACCTATTCGGACATCGCCGCCCATGTCGGCAACCCGAAGGCCAACCGCGCGGTCGGCACCGCCGTCGGCCGCAATCCGCTCAGCTTCGTCGTCCCCTGCCACCGCGTGCTCGGCCGCTCCGGCGACCTGTGCGGCTACCACTGGGGCCTGACCCGCAAGCGCGCCATCCTCGGCTGGGAGGCCGGACAGGTCGCCGGATAGGCTTGGTAGCGCGCGCCCGACCGACGGCACGCCGTCGGAGGCGGCCGGCTTTCGGTCGCGAGGCGGCCGGCCTGGGACGGGCCGCCTCGGCGAGGATATGCGGGACCCGCGTCAGACCATCAGCTTCTGCATGACATGAACCAGACGGCGGCCGAAATCGGCCGGATCGTCCGGGGCCTCGCCGTCCAGGATGCGGGCCTGGCCGAACAGCAGGAAGCCGGCATCCTCGACCAGCGTCCGATCGGTGTCGGCCAGATGGCGCGCCATGGCGGCGACCAGCGGGTGCTGCGGATTGAGTTCCAGGATCGGCTTGGTGAAGTCGCTGCGGCCCTGGCTGCGCGACATGAGCTTCTCGAATTCCTTGTCGGGTCCGAAATCGGGCGCGACGAGGCAGGCCGGGCTTTCGGCGAGACGGGTCGAACTGCGCACGTCGGCGACCCGGTCGCCGAGCGTCTCCTTGACGAAGGCGACGACGGCGGCGACCTCGGCGGCACCCGCCGCCGCCGCATCCGGCTTCGGCGCCCCTTCGGCGAGCGGGATGGCGTCGAGATCGGCCGCACCCTGCGTCACCGACTGGAACGGCTTGCCGTCATAGCCGAGCGCGGTGCGCACCCAGAAGGCATCGACCGGGTCGGTCAGCAGCAGCACCTCGACATCGCGGGCGCGGAAGCCTTCCAGATGCGGGCTGGCGGCGGCCCGCTCGGGGCTGTCGGCGAGCACATAGTGGATGCGCGTCTGGTTCTCCTTCAGGTCCGCGACATAGTCGGCGAGCGAGCGCCAGCCGTCGCCCGACTTGGTCGACTTGAAGCGGATGATCTTGAAGAGATCGTCGCGCCGGTCGGGATCCTCGTAGAGACCCTCCTTGATGACCGGGCCGAACGCCTCCCAGATGCGCAGATAGGCCTCGGCATCCGACGTGGCGAGCTTGCCGAGTTCGGTGAGAATGCGGCCGGTCACGCCCTTGCGGATGGTCTCCAGCAGCGGGTTCGACTGCAGCAATTCGCGTGACAGGTTGAGCGGCAGGTCCTCGCTGTCGATGACGCCGCGCACGAAGCGCGCCCAGGCCGGCAGGATCTCGACTTCGTCGGAGATGAAGATGCGCCGGACATAGAGCTTGACGCGGCCCTTGCGCGCCGGATCGAACAGGTCGAACGGCTTCATCGACGGCACGAACAGGAGCACCGAATATTCGGTGCGGCCCTCGGCGCGGTAGTGGATGGTCAGCGCAGGCTCGTCCCACTGGCCGGAGACGTTGCCGTAGAACTCGGCATATTCCTCCTTGGTCACCTCCGACTTCGCCTTTGCCCACAGGGCCGAGCCGTCGGTCAGTTCCCGGGAGGCCGCCTCGCCGGCCTTGGCGAAGCGGATCGGTACGGGCACATGCGCCGAATAGGTCTTCACGACCCGCTCGACCGTCGTCTCCTCGGCATAGTCCTTGGCGTCCTCGGTCAGTTCGAGCACGATCCGGGTGCCGCGCGCGGGTGCATCGGCAAGGTCGGCCGGGGCGACCTCGAACGTACCTTGCCCGTCCGAGATCCAGCGCCAGGCCTCGTTGGATCCGGCCCGGCGGCTGGTCACGACGACGCGGGCCGCGACCATGAAGGCCGAATAGAAGCCGACGCCGAACTGGCCGATCAGACGCGAGCCGTCCTTTGCGCCGCCGTCCTGGCCGGCCGCGGCGTCCTTGGCGGCGTTCGCCTGTTCGAGGAACGCGCGCGTGCCGGAGCGCGCGATGGTGCCGAGATTGTCGACCAGCTCCTGACGGGTCATGCCGACGCCGTTGTCGGAGACGGTCAGCCGCCGGCCGGCCGGATCGGCCTCGATGACGATTTCCAGCGGCGCGCCGTCCGCGTTCAGCGCAGGATCGGACACCGCCAGCCAGCGCAGCTTCTCGCAGGCGTCGGCGGCATTGGAGATCAGTTCGCGCAGGAAGATGTCGCGGTTCGAATAGACCGAGTGGACCATCAGGTGGAGAAGGCGCGCCACCTCGGCCTGGAAGGCATGGGATTCGGCAGGTTGCTCGATCGTATCGGTGCTGCTCATGGCGTCTCGGCGATCCGTGGCCTGGGGCAAGGGCCGGGCGGAGCGGGAGCTCCGGCGGCGGGCTTGCGTCGACGATGGGAACGGGACCGCCCGAACGATGCCGCATCGGCTCGTCCGGGCCGGCCCACGCGAAGGGAATGCGGCCCGGACGCGGGGCCGAAGCCCCGGTGCCGCGCCGGAGCCGCTGATATCGTCCGACGGCGGGCCGAATTCAAGCTGGTTCGCATGCGCCGTGCCGCAAGGCGACACCGGCCGGTTCGGGGCGCCGGCAGCCGTCGCCGCGCCGTGCCCGGCAAGCATCCCGGCCCGGTCCGGGCACCATCCCGGGGCATCGGAACGGTTGCGCTTTCTTCAATCAGGCGTCGCAAGACGAAATTTCCGAAAAGATTCGCACCCGCAATATTAACGAAGTTCGAATTGTTAGAGTTTCATTAACCATACCGCGCAAGCATTCGCCCATGCAGTCGGAGAGATCGACATGGCCGTCGAATCGCATCGCGCCCGACCGGTTCTCGATAGCGCCCGGGACATCCAATACGCCCTCGAGCAGATGAGCCGTGTCACCGACGATCGGACCCACATGTGCCGAAGTCTGGTCGAGCATTTCGCCGTCGATCTCGATCTTCTCGCCTTGGCCATGCGTCGCACGGCGGCGGGCAAGAACGCGCCGGCCTGACGCCCAGCCGGGACGACGGCGTTCGCGCGATCGTGCCGCTCCGGGCAGGATCGGCCGCGATCACTTCAGGAAATCGCTGAGCCGAAGGCTCTGGATCTTGCCGATCGCCGCATAGGCGGCCTCCAACTGGGTCTGGTAGCTGGAGAGGCGCGCCGCCACGGCGGCGACATCCACATCCGTCTTGCCCGACAGCTCCGTCTCCGCATAGGTCCGGTCGTCCTGGCGCGCCGTGACGGCGCTTTCGAGCGCCGCGGAGGAGAGGCCGAGCCGGGCCTGGGCCGTGGCGAGGCCGCTCACCGCCGTGTCGACCAGGCTTCGCGCCTCGGTCAGGGTCGCCGAGTCGTAGCCGCCACCGCTCAAATCGGCGCCGGCGATCAGGCTGAGAGCGCGCAGCGTCGTCTCGAAGCCGGCATCGTCGGCGGTCACGCCGTAACGGATCACCTCCTCGGCCGAGACGCGCACCGACGCGGTCTCGTCGGTGCCGGCATAGTAGCTGGTATCGGCGCTGGTCGGCGTGGTCTGCGGTGCGATCGCGTCCTGGACCACCGGCGCCAGGTCGGTGGCCGAACCGGCGAACAGATAGCGGCCCTGGTATTTCGTGTTCATCAGGGCGGTCATCTGGTCGAGGATCGAGGCCGCCGTCTCCTGCAGCGTCGCGCCGTCGCTCAGCGACGAATCGATCGACGTCAGTGCGGAGGTGAACTGGTTGAGCAGATCGGCCATCGATCCGACCGCGCTGGCCGCCGCCTCGACCTGGCTGCGCGCCGCGGTCGCGGCCTTCTCGTAGATGGTCGTGCGGTCGATATAGGTCTCCAGCGCGATGATCCGCCCGGCTCCGGCACCATAGCCGCCATAGTCCGTGGCGACCTTGCCGGATGCCTGCTGGAGCGTGGCGTCGGCCTGCTCGGCCTGGACGCGCATGGCGGCCTGGACGAGATCGGACGTGCCGGAGAAGGTTGCGACGCGCATGGCCATGACGGTTCACGATCAGGTGGCGCTCGACACCATGTCGAGCAGGGTCGAGAACATCTCGTTGGCGACCTCCATGACGCTGGCCGCGGCGGAATAAAGGTTCTGGTATTGCGACAGCCGGGCCGTCTCCTCGTCGACATTGACCCCGGTCGCGGAACTGAGGGACGCCGACAGATTGCTCTCGACGGTCTCCGCCGTGGTCAGGGCGGTGTCGGCCCGCGCCGCGACCGAGGCGACATCCGAGACGATCGCCGCCGCATAGCCGGCAAGATCGGTGCTGCGCGCCGACAACCGGCCGGCCGCCGAAAAGTTCAGGGACGCGCCCAAAGCCTCGGCCAGCGCCTGTGCGACGGTCTGCGACCCCGACGCCAGCGCGATCGACCCGACCGTGGTCGCGCCGTCGTCGAGGCTGCCGAGCGCGAGCCCGCCGGAATCGTCCAGAAGCGTGGCGCGGACGGCGATGTCGGCGGCACCGGTGCCGGTCAGGAGGTCGTTGAAGCCGAAGGCCGCCGCGACGGACGCCGCGTCGCCGCCGACGACGGCATCGCCGCCGAGCGCCACGCCGGTGTCGGCGGCCGTGGTCGCGATCGCGAGATGGCCGTCCGCATCGATCGAGGCCGAGATGCCGTCGATGCCGTTGAGGGCATCGACCAGATCGCCGACGGTCGCATAGGCGGAAAGGTCGAGGTCGCTCGTGCTGACCACCGCGCCGTCCGCATCGAGCACCGCGACATGCAAGGTTCCCGACCCGTCGAGCGCATCGGTCGCCGCAACCGCCGCGGTACCGGTCAGACTGTCCGGGGCCGGCACCGCCGTCCCGGTCGCGGTGACCGCGTTGAGGGTGTCGATCAGGGCACCGGCCAGGGCGTCGAGAGCGTCCTGGGTCGCCGGCAGGGTCTCGTCGCGCAGAGTCAGCAGGGCTTCGAGTGTGCCGGAGCCCGGATCGAGCGTGCGGCCGTCGACCGTGATCGCGGACGTGACCGTGTCGGCGGTCATGGCCGCGACGGCCGAGAAGCCCAGTTCGTGCACGCTGGCGCCGACCAGGGTCTGGCCGCCGGTGGTGGCGACCGTCATGGCGCCGGTGTCGGCGACCGTGAAGGTGACCGCCAGGGCTCCGGCGACTGTGGCGAGGGCGGCATTGCGCTTGTCCTCCAGATCGGCGGAGGATTCGCCGCGCGCGCGTGCCGCGACGATGGCGACGTTGAGTTCGTCGATGGTGTGTAGGGCATCGTTGGTTTCGGACACCGTCGCGGCGATGTCGGCATCCGCATCGCCGCGCAGGCTCTGGACGGAGGCGGACAGGGAGCGCAGTTGGGTCGCCATGGCATCGGCCGCCAGCACGAATTCGGCCGCAGCGGTGGCGTCGGACGGGTCGGTGGCGAGCGCCGAGGCTGCGCTTTCCAGCGCCGTGACCGCAGCGGCGATCGAGGATCCGCTGTCGTCGTCGGACGAGACGCTGCCCATCAGGCTCTGCAGCCGATCGGCATAGTCGGCGGTCGTCTCGGCCGCGCCGAGGTCGCTCTTCGCCGTCATCAGCGAACGCAGCAGAATCCGGTCGACCTTGGAGGACACGCCCGTGACCGAGACGCCGACGGCGATGCCCTCGGCGACCAGGGAGGATTGCGTCGCCGTCTTGACCGAATAGCCCTCTGTGTCGGCATTGGCGATATTGGCGGCGGTGACGTTGATCTTGACCTGGGCCGCCGTCAGCCCCGAATAGGCGATCCTGCTCGCGACCGAGATGACCATGCTGCTGCCCTCCAGGGCCTTGCCGTCGGATCGGAACCGGCCGCGTCGTGCCGGCGCTCGGCCGGCATCGGACCGCCGGGCTAGATGGTGAAGCCGCGCCCGACCGCCGAGCCGGTGCGGAGCGCGGTCGAGCGCGCGTCCTTGCCGTAGACGCGGTCGCGGGCGACATGATCGCGCAGGGCGGCCATGACCGCGTCGACCCGGTGCCGGGTCGCCCGGATGGCCCCGTCCAGGCGCGCCATGTTCTCGGCCACGACCGCCTCCAGCCGTTGCGCGCGTTCCATCAGCAGGGCGCGTTCGGGCGCATCGCGCTCGGTGCGCAGCTGGCCGGTGCCGGACATGTGGCGCATGGCCCGGCCGAGATCGGCGGTCAGCGTCAGCTTGAGCGGGATCTCGGCGGCGGCGGCCACCGGCAGGCCGCCGGCCAGCGCCTGGTTCTCGGCGCTGATCACCTCGATCAGCCGGTCGACCGCCTCGATCATGCGCGCGGTCGAGAGGACGGGCGGCGCCGTTTCGTCGCCGGTGGTCTGAGAAGGATCGGACATGGCGGATGTCTCGTCGTTCGAGCGGAGGGTCAGCGGCGGCCGGCCGCCAGCGCGCGGGCGGTGCGCAGATAGGCGAGCGAGGCCTGGTTCGAGGCGCTGGCGCCTTCAATCCGGCGGCCGATCCGCCGGCGCAGCGGCTCCAGCGCGGCAAGCGCGTCATTGAGTTCGGCCAGCGCCACCAGGGCGGCGCGGCGTTCGTCGGGGTCCAACCGGCGCGGACCGGCCTTGCGCACGAACCGTTCGCCGACCATGCCGGTCAGGCGCTCGATCCGATCGATCAGCAGGTCGGCCCGAACGTCGTCCGGCTGCGCCGCCATGGTCAGCTCACCACCTGCAGCAGCGTCTGGAACATGTCGTTCGCCGTCGACATCACCTTGGAGGCGGCCGAATAGGCCTGCTGGGCGGCGATCATGTTGGAGAACTGCTCGTTGGTATCGGTGGTCGAGGCCTCCAGCGTCGAGCCCTGGATGGTGCCGGCCCCATCCGCGCCGGCCAGATGCAGGGTCGAGGCGCCGGATTCGTCGGTGACCCGATAGACCGCGCCGCTCAGAGCCTCGAGCCCGTTGGCGTTGGTGAAGGTGGCGACCGGAATCTTGAAGATCGATTTTGTCTGGCCGTTGGAATAGGTCGCGTTGACGGTGCCGTCGTCGGCGACCGCGATGCTCGACAGGGTGCCGTAGGCCTTGCCGTCCTGCGAGATGGTCGGCGACACCGTCAGGGTCGAGGCGGACGAGGTATATTGGCTGAGGCCGTTGGCCGAGCCGGCGGTGCCGAGATCGAGGCTGATCGAACTGTCGACGGCGCCCGAGGTCCAGCCGGCGATCGTCAGCGTCGCCGGCGACGGATCGGTCGAGGCCAGCGTGCCGTCGCCGTTGAACGTGACCGTGATGGCGCTCGACGAGACGGTGCCGACCGTGGTGGTGGTGTCGCCGGAGGCGGTCGGATCGGAGAAGGACAGCGTCCAGGTATTCTCGGCGGTCTTGGTCCAGGTCATCGTCGACTGGGCCGGCGTGCCGAGCGAGTCGTAGAGATCCATGGTCGACGTGAAGGTGTCGCCGATCTCGGCATTGGCCGGCAGGTTGGCGACGACCGAGGCTTCCGTTGTCGCCGAAGCCGACGAAGCGATGCTGTCGATGTCGATCGGGGTCAGGTTCTCGGTATTGGTACCGCCGGTCACGTTGCCGTCGGCATCGGTCGGCCAGCCGAGCAGCGTGTAGCCGTTGTTGGTCAGCTCGCCCTCGGTATTCACCGTGAAGGCGCCGTTGCGGGTGTAGTAGAGCGTGTCGGTGCCGTCGCCGGCCGAAACGACGAAGAAGCCCTGGCCGTCGATGGCCAGATCGGTGCTGTTCGAGGTCGATTCGAGCAGGCCGGAACTGGTCACGTTCGACCGCGTCGCCGCCTGGACCCCGCCGGCCGAATAGCTGCCCGTGACCGTCGACCCGGACGATGTGACCAGCGACTCGAACAGAGAATAGCTGGTCTTGTAGCCGTAGGTCTCGGCATTGGCGATGTTGTCGGATGTTACCGCGAGCGCCTGGGATTGGGCGCGCAACGCCGAAACGGCCGAATTGATCGCACCGGAGAGGCTCATGGCGGGCTCCCTCAGGCGGCCGAAGCGGTGGCGGATGACAGGCTTTCGGCGATCGACGAGACGCTTTCCTGCAGGCTGAGCAGGCTCGAATTCATCTCCGTCTGCTGGGCGAAGCTGGCGAAGGACATCATCTGCGACATCAGTTCCGAGGCGTCGGTCGGATCGGTCGGATCCTGGTTCTGCAGTTCGGTCGCCAGCAGGCTCAGGAAATCGGCGGTCGTCGTCGACGTGGACGAGCTCGATGTCGAAGACGTCGAGGACGTCGAGGCGGAAGAAGACGTCGAAAGCAGCGACGACAGCGAGCTGATCGAGCTCATGGAACAACTCCATGCAGGAACATCGGGACATGCCCCTGGCAGCGACCTGGGTCGGCGGCCGGATGGGGCCTTGTCTTGATGAAACGGACCGGCTCGGGAAATCAGGCGCTGGAATTCAGCGATGAACTTCATTCCGAAGAATCGATGCTGTCGGCAGGCGGGCAATAGTTAATGAATGATTGTCGTGCACGGCGACCGCACGACGAATGATCGCCGGACAGCGGCGCTCGTGGTCAAAATGCGAGGGATTCGATCGAGAGGGATTCGATCGGGAGGGGCCGCGATCGGGCGGGTCGGGACGGCCGTTCCTACCGGGCGGCGTGGCGGCGCGGCAGGGCGAAGGCCTTCGCGAAGATGCGGTCGGACAGACCCGTCGGGGCCGGCGGAACCGGCTCGGCGAAGGCTGCGCGCAGGCGCCTCGCCTCGTCGAGGCAGGCGCTTGCGGCCGGAGAGGTCAGCACCAGTTCGAGCGCCTCCGTCCGCTCGTCGAGCGGCCAGGCGGCGAGATCGTCGCCCCGGAGATCCAGAAGCTCTTCGAACCGGCGAACGTCCATGGCGCCCCGCCTCTTGCGGCCCTGCCGCTTCGGGCGACGGGCTCTGGGCGCCCGCAAATCTTTCCCGGAAGCGAATATGAACAAGTGTAACACGTCGTTTCGGAATGTCTCCCATCATTGCTGAATCCGGCGAAATGTTTCCATACCGGAAGCGGCCCGGATCAGCCGCCGCGCATCTCGAGCGCCACCTGGACCCAGGCCTCGCGCAGCGACCGCATGCCGTCCATCAGCCGGCGATACCGGTCGATGCGATCCGGTCTGGCATAGGAAATGTGCAGTTGCAGGATATAGCTGTTGTAGACCTTGTGCAGCCGCTCCGCGATATCGCCGCCGCGCTCGAAGTCGAGCGCGCAGTCGAGCCCGCGCAGAATCGTGGTGACCCGCTGGATCCGCGCGAAGCAGGTCTCGTGCTTGCCTTCCTCCATGGCGCGCACGGCCTGGGTCATGGCCACGATCAATTCGTCGTAGACGCGCACGAGCGCCACGGTGGGCGCGACGGCGGCATTGGCCTGGCGATAGGCGGCATTCGCCACTCTCGGATACATGGCGGGAAAACCTCGTCGGGGGGATGGAGGGGCGGCGTTACGAATCGGTCGACTGCGCCAGCAGCGCCTTGAGGTAGGAGAGGGTCGATTCGGCGACCGAGATGGAGGCCTGGATGCGGGCGTAGCGGGCGGTGATGATGGTCCGGTAGGCCTCGGCCCGGGTTTGGATGTCGTCGATCTGGCTCTGGTAGTCGGATTCCTTGGTCGAAAGATTGTCGATCAGGCCGGCCAGGGTGCCGTCGCTCGAATCCGACGCGCCATCGGCCGCGGTGTAGATGCGCTCGGCCAGGCCGCGCGACGTGGTGATGTCGATCGAGGCGGATTCCGTGCCGGTGAAGACCAGGACCAGTCCCTCGTAGATCGTCCCGGTCGCCCCGACGATGCGCGAGCCGGAGACGGTGAACAGGCTGTCGTCGCCGCCGACCGAAGCCCCCGTCAGCGTGCCGTCCGCGTCGACCGTGATGTCGATCGTGAAGCTGTCCGGCGCCTCGGTGCCGCGGCGCAGGAGCTGGAGATCGGAGGAGGAGGCGGTGAACTGGTAGGAGAACAGGGCTTCGAGACTGTCGAGATCGTCGAGCAGGGCCGATTCGAGCGTGTCGGTGTCGAGCACGAGCTTGTTGTCGTCGTCGAAGGTGATGCCGAGCGTCGTCAGCGAAGTATCGTCGATGCTGAAGGTCAGCGCCGAGGCGAGCGCATTGTTGATGCTGCGCAGGGTACTGTCGCCGAACAGGACGGCATCGGAAGAGGCCGTGCCGTCGGACGCCGCCGTCTGCTGCAACAGCGCGAAGTCGCGATAGGCGTTGTAGGCGTCGACGAAGGCGCTGACCGCCTCCTCGACGGCCGATAGATCGGTGGCGATCTCCAGTGTGACCGCGTTGGAGCTGGTCTCGTCGGTCGATGTGACGGCGTAGAGATGCAGGGTGACGCCGTCGAGCGCGTCGTCGATGTCGTTGGTCGAGCGCGTCATCTCGACCCCGTCGATCGAGAAGACGGCATTCTGGGCGGCCTGCAGCTCGTCCGCGAAGGCACCGTCGGCATCGATCACGCCGAGACTTTCGAGCACGCCGCCGCCGTCGGTCGCCTCGATGGTCTGGCCGGTCTCGGTCGAGGACAGAACCAGCCGATAGGCCGTGTCGGACACCTTCATCACCGTGGCCTTGACGCCGGTGTCGTCTGTGACCGCGTTGACCGCCTGGGCGATCGCGTCGAGATCCATGTCCGCGGTGATATCGATCGTCGCCGAGCCGGTGCCGGCGGTGCCGAGCGTGATCGTGCCGGCCAGGGCGAGGGCCTCGGAACTGGAGGTCTGGTCCGCGCTGGAGACCCGGTGCGCCTTGGCGATCTGCGTCACCTTGAGCTCGTAGGTTCCGACATCCGCATCGGTATCCGCCGTCACCGAGACGACCGAAGAGGCCGTCACATCGCCGACCGCGGTCAGATAGGCGGTGCGGTTGCGGAAAACGTCGTCGTCGGCCGCAAGGGTACCGCTCGGCGCGCGCAGGGCCTCGGCGGCCGTCGCCAGGGCAGACAGCAGGCTCTGCGCCTCCTCATAGGCCGCCCGCTTGGTCTCTGCTGCGGTCAGCTTGGTTTCGATCGAGTCGGCCCGGGCCAGCTTGGCATTGACCGCCTCTTCGATCAGGCCGTCCCAATCGATGTCGGTCGGATCGGTCGAGGCATAGCTGGACTTGGTGCTGGTCGTCGCCGTCGATGTCGTCGACGTGCTCGATACCGTGGTCATCGCGCGTCCTCACCGCCCCCGTGGTTCGATCGAGACGAATGGCGACCATTCGTCGGGTGGATCCGAACCGCTCACTCTTTGACGACGTGGGCGCGGCGCACCGGCGGCGGACCGGTGCGCCGCGGACCGTCACTGCAGCAGCTTGAGCAGGTTCTGGGTCAGCTGGTTGGCCGACGAGGCCGCCGAGACCGCGGCCTGCACCATCACCTGGGCGGAGGCGAGCTTGGCCTCTTCGGACGCGATGTCGACATCCGAGATCGCGGAATTGGCGGCGGACAGGTTTTCGACGCTGGAGGCGATCGAGGCCGACGTGAACTCGAAGCGGCTTTCCTGCGCGCCGATCTTGGCGCGGGCGGCCGAGACCGTGTCGATGGCGTCGGTGATCGTGTCGAGCGCCGTGGCCGCGCCGGCCTGGGTGCTGACATCGAGCGTGTCGACGCCGAGATCGGCCGAGGTCAGGCTGTCGATCGTGATGGTGATCGTATCGGTGGTGTCCGAGCCGACGATCACATCGGTGCCGGTGTCGAATTCGTTGTCGGTGTCGGTGTCGTCGAGCAGCGAGACGCCGTTGTAGCGGGTGCCCGACGCGATGGTGTCGATTTCGTCGAGCAGCTGCGCGAATTCCTCGTTGATGTAGCTGCGCTCGGTGTCACCGACGGTGCCGGAGGCAGCCTCGGTGGCCAGCGCCTTCAGGCGCTGCAGGATGTCGGAAATGTTCGAGGCGCCGCCGTCGGCGGTCTGCAGGATGGAGACGCCGTGCGAGGCGTTGGTGGCGGCCTGCTGCAAGGTGGTCACGTCGGAGGAGATGCGCGTCGCGATGGCGAGGCCGGCAGCGTCGTCCGAGGCCTGGGTGATGCGCGAGCCCGAAGCCAGCTTGGAGAGCGACTTGCTCTGCTCGGAGGCATTGATGTTCAGGTAGCGGACGGCGGAATTGGCGGCGGTATTGGTAGCGATGACGGGCATTTCGTGCTCCTGCCGGGAAGAGAACGGCCGACCACCTCTCGGGCGGGGCCGGCGCGGATCACGTCCGCGTACAGTCCTTGAACGGGCCGCACCGCATCCGGCAGGCGCTGTATTCGTTGGTCTGCGAAGATTTATCGTTAATCAATAGTAAAGGAGAGCCGGATGTCGGCCTCCGCGCCTTTCAGAGCCTTGCGCAACTGCTGCCGCCCGCGCTTCAGAAGCGATTCGACCGCCATCACGGTGGTCTCCATCATCTCGGCAATGTCGGCATTGCTCATATTTTCGTGGTAGGAGAGCACGATCGCGATGCGCTGCTGATCGGGCAGCCGCGTCAGCGCGCCGTCGAGCAGGGTCGAAACCTGGGCGCGCTGCAAGTCGCCGAGCGTGTCGGTCTGCTCGTCGACCGGCTCGGGGGCCTCGCCGATCTCCGCCATGCGCGGGCTGCGGCGCAGGTCGATGCAGCGGTTGGCGACCACGCGGTGCAGCCAGGTCGAGAATTTCGCGCGCCCCTCCTCCCAGCGGGCGCCGTGGGTCCAGACCTTCAGGAAGCAGTCCTGCACGACATCGTCGGCGTCGGCCGCATTCTGCAGGATACGCAGGGCGAGCGCATAGGCGCGGTCGATATGCCGCTCGACCAGGAGGCGGAACGCGGCCTGATCCTCAACGGCGATGCGACGGAGCAGCGCCTCGTCGTCGTCCTCGTCCCTGCAGCCCCGGCGTAGCGCCGGCGCCGGGTGGGCGCCCGGTTCTCCGTCGTCCACCCCCAACCTGTCCTGCGTCTGCCGGCCCCCCGGAGCGACTGCCGCCATTTCACCCTCCGCCGCCGTCATGCGCCGCTCCCGGAAGCAGCCACGCGGTCTCATCTGTTGAACGGCGGGAACCGGCAAACCAGGCGCGGAATTCCAAGTATTTTTCAAATATTTGAACCCGGTAATAATTTCCTATATTTTGATTTTCAGGTCGTTTGTCTAGGTAATTTTTGCCTGCCTGAATTCGGCAAGAATAAACCAATACATAATGGCGAGAATACAGATTTTCAATTGATCTTGTGGAGCCATATCCGTATTTCGATCCCTCATGATTTGGGTATAGTCGCCCATTTCGGGCATCCGAGGTCCGGCGATTCACGGCGGCGCCCGCGGGCCCCTGTCTCTCTACGACGATCATCCGATACTCCGGTCCCGATACGGCTCGGCGACTTCGGCGCCTGGCGCTCCTCGCGGCCACCAGACTGTCCCGGCCCCATGCCGGGGTCGGCAGTCCTTGCCGAGCGTCGGCGCGCCATAGCCTGTGATTCGGCTGCCCCTCCGAGGAGGCCCGCATCGGCCTTTCCCGCGCAATCCCGAAACGTTCCGAAACGGTTGACCGGAACCATGAATTTTGTATCCGCACATTTCTCTCGGGCCTGGACCCGACGGCCGCCCGTCCGCCGTTCCGCGTTTTCCGCCGCATGCCCCATTGACGCGCCGGCCCCGGGCGGTATCGCCTTGTCGGCGACCGGGACGGCCGGTCGGACGAGGCCGTTCGCCCCACCCCGCGAGGATATCGACGATGATCCCGTTCGCCTTCCAGACCACCCGCCATGTCGTCGTCGAACCCGGCGCGTCCGGCCGGATCGGCGCCCTGGTGGCGGAACTCGGTGCGCGCCATGCCTTCCTGGTGACCGATCGCGGCATCGAGGCGGCGGGATTGCTGGAGCCGGCCCTGAAGGGCTGCCGCGAGGCCGGGGTCGCGGTGACGCTGTATACCGACGTGGTCGCCGATCCGCCGGAGGCGCTGGTGCTCAAGGCCGTCGACGCGGCGCGCGCGGCCGGGGCGGATGCGGTCGTGTCGGTCGGCGGCGGCAGCTCGATGGATGTCGCCAAGCTGGTTGCGCTGCTGGTGCCCGGGCATCAGGCACTGGCCGACATCTACGGCGTCGGCCTGGCGCGCGGGCCGCGCCTGCCCCTGGTGCTGGCGCCGACCACGGCCGGCACCGGATCGGAGGTCACGCCGATCTCGATCGTCACCACCGGCGCCGGCGAGAAGAAGGGCGTCGTCGCCCCGGTGCTGATCCCCGATGTGGCCGTGCTCGATGCCGACCTGACGCTCGGCCTGCCGGCACCCGTCACCGCGGCGACCGGCATCGACGCCATGGTGCATGCCATCGAGGCCTTCACCAGCAAGCGCCTGAAGAACCCGGTCTCCGACTGCCTGGCGCGCGAGGCGCTGCGGCTGCTCGCCGGCAACATCGCCGAGGCCTGCCGCAACGGGTCGAACCGGGACGCCCGGCAGGCCATGCTGCTCGGCTCGATGCTGGCCGGGATGGCCTTCGCCAATGCGCCGGTCGCCGCCGTGCATGCCCTCGCCTATCCGGTCGGCGCCCGGTTCCACGTGCCCCACGGCCTCTCCAACGCGCTCGTCCTGCCGGCCGTGCTGCGCTTCAACATGACCGCCGCCGAGGCGCTCTATGCGGAACTGGCCGGGATCGTGGTGCCGGAGGTCGGCGGATCCGAGGCCGGGCGCGCCGCCGCCCTGGTCGACCGGCTCGGCCGCCTCGGCGGCGAACTCGGCCTGCCGGTGCGCCTGTCGGAGGTCGGCATCACGGCAGCCGACGTGCCGGCGCTGGCCGAGGACGCGATGAAACAGACCCGGCTCCTGATCAACAACCCGCGCGAGGTCACGCTCGCTGATGCCACGCGCCTCTACGGAGAGTCGCTGTGAGCGGTGCCGCGCCCCTGCGTCGCGCCGAATTCCGGTATTTCCGGACCATCTCGACGCGCTGGATGGACAACGACGTCTACGGCCACGTCAACAACGTGGTCTACTATTCGTTCTTCGACACGGTCGTGAACGGTCACCTGATCGAAGCCGGCCTGCTCGACCCCAAGGCGAGCCCGGTCATCGGCCTGGTGGTCGAGACCCAATGCCGCTACCGCGCTTCGCTCGCCTTCCCGGAGCCGGTCGTCGCCGGCCTCCGGGTCGCCCATCTCGGCCGCTCGTCGGTCCGCTACGAGATCGGCCTGTTCCGCGCCGACGCCGAGGACAGCGCCGCCGAGGGCCATTTCGTCCACGTCTATGTCGACCGCGCCACGCAGCGGCCGGTCCCGATCCCCGATCCCGTGCGGGCGGCGCTTGCGGCTCTGATCGCGGACGCCGCGCCGACCGCCTGACCGGACAGCGGGCCGGCCGGATGCGGTGCCGCAGCCCCGGCGATCGGCGGTGCGCGGCGGGCCCGTCGCCCGGCCGCGGCCGGGCGCGGTCTCTCCCTGCCGGTGGCCTTACGCTCTCCTTATGCGGGAGCCCCCTATTCCCGATCGAAACCTTACGCCCGTCGGCGGCACGGTGAGGTCCTCGAACTGAGGAACCCACCATGCTCGATCTCGTCTTTCTCGCCATCGGTCTCGGCAGCTTCGCGCTGCTGGCGGCCTATGCGCATGCCTGCGACAGGCTGTGAGGCGCGGCCATGACAGAGCCCGTCCTCGCCCTCGCGGTCGCCGTCCTGCTCGGCGGCTATCTGGTCTTCGCCCTCATCCATCCCGAACGGTTCTGATCGCCGAACCGCCTTGCCGGCTGGCGCGATCGACAGCGATCGCGGGCGGCCGAGGAGTCCCCCCATGTCCGCCAATGGCTGGCTGCAGATCGCAGTCACACTCATTCTCGTCGGCGCGGCGGCAGTGCCGCTCGGGCTCTACATGGCCCGCGTGCTCGCCGGCGAGCGCCATCCGCTGTCCGCGCTGCTGGCGCCCGTCGAAGCCGCCTTCTACCGGCTCGCCGGCATCGATCCGGCGCGCGAGCAGCGATGGCTCGGCTATGCGCTCGCCATGCTGGCCTTCAGCGCAGCCGGATTTGCCGCGCTCTACGCGCTGATGCGGCTGCAGGCCGTGCTGCCGCTGAACCCGCAGGGCTTCCCGGCGGTGCCGCCGGATCTCGCCTTCAACACCGCGGTCAGCTTCGTCACCAACACCAACTGGCAGGCCTATGGCGGCGAGAGCACCATGGGCCACCTCGTCCAGATGGCCGGCCTGACGGTGCAGAACTTCGTCTCCGCCGCCGCCGGCATCGCCCTGGCGGCGGCCGTCACCCGCGCCTTCGCCCGCTCAGGCGCGCAGACGCTGGGCAATTTCTGGGTCGATCTGACCCGGACGGTGCTCTACGTGCTGCTGCCGCTGTCGATCCTGCTCGCGCTCGCCTTCGTGCTGACCGGCATTCCGCAGACCCTGACGGGGAGCGTCGAGGCGACCACGCTCGAAGGTGCCAAACAGACCATCGCGCTCGGCCCGATCGCCGGCCAAGAGGCGATCAAGCAGCTCGGCACCAATGGCGGCGGCTTCCTCAACGCCAACTCCGCCCATCCCTTCGAAAGCCCGTCCGCGCTCGCCAATGTCCTGTCGATCGCCGCGATGCTGCTGGTCTCGGCGGCGACCGTGGTGATGTTCGGGCGGATGATCGCCGCCCCGCGCCAGGCCCGGGCCCTGATCGCCGCCATGGCGATCCTGCTCGTCGCCGGCGTCGCCATCGTCTATGCGGCCGAAAGCGCCGGCAATCCGCTCCTGACCGCGCTCGGTGTCGACCCGCTCCAGGGCAACATGGAGGGCAAGGAGGTCCGCTTCGGCCAGGCGCTGACGGCCCTGTTCGTGGCGGCCACGACCGGGCTCTCCTGCGGCGCCGTCAACGCGATGCATGCCTCGCTGACGCCGGTCGGCGGGCTGGTCCCGCTGTTCCTGATCGAGCTCGGCGAGGTGCTGCCGGGCGGCGTCGGTTCCGGGCTCTACGGCATGCTGGTCTTCGCCGTCCTGGCGGTCTTCGTCGCCGGCCTGATGGTCGGGCGCACGCCGGAATATCTCGGCAAGCGCATCGAGGCGCGCGAGATCAAGCTCGCCATGCTGGCGGTGCTGATCCTGCCGCTCGCCATCCTGGGCTTCTCCGCGACGGCCGCGCTGCTGCCGGACGCCCTGGCGAGCCTCGCCAATGCCGGCCCGCACGGCCTGACCGAGATCCTCTACGCCTATTCGTCGGCGGCCGGCAACAACGGCTCGGCCTTCGCCGGGCTCAACGCCAACACGGCCTGGTTCAACACCACGCTCGGCATCGCCATGCTGGCCGGCCGCTTCGCCTACGTGATCCCGGTCCTGGCCATGGCCGGATCGCTCGTCGCCAAGACCCGGGCCCCCGCCACCGCCGGCACCTTCCCGACCGACGGCCCGCTTTTCGTCGGCCTGCTGGTCGGCGTGATCCTGATCCTCGGCGGCCTCCAGTTCTTCCCCGCTCTCGCCCTCGGTCCGATTGTCGAGCATTTCCTGATGCTCGCCGGCAAGACCTTCTGACGGTGTTCCCATGTCCAAGCAAGTCACGGCCGAACCCGGCCTGTTCGACGGCAAGATCCTCGCTCAGGCGAGCCTCGAAGCGGTCCTGAAGCTCGATCCGCGCAAGCTCGCGCGCAATCCGGTGATGTTCGTCACTGCCGTCGTCGCGCTTCTGGTCACCCTCGTGGCGGCCCGCGAAGCCGCGACGGGATCGGGCCATCTCCTGTTCACGGCACAGATCGCGCTCTGGCTCTGGTTCACGGTGCTGTTCGCGAATTTCGCCGAGGCGGTCGCGGAGGGGCGCGGCAAGGCGCAGGCGGATTCGCTGCGCGCCATGCGCCGCGAGACGGTCGCCAAGCGGCTGCTCTTCCCCGACACCCCCGACCGGGTCTACGAGGGCGTCGGCTCCGACGACCTCGACGTCGGCGACATCGTGCTGGTCGAGGCCGGCGACGTGATCCCGGCCGACGGCGAGATCGTCGAGGGCGTCGCCTCGGTCAACGAAAGCGCGATCACGGGCGAAAGCGCCCCCGTCATCCGCGAGGCCGGCGGCGACCGCTCGGCCGTCACCGGCGGCACCACGGTGCTCAGCGACTGGATCAAGGTCCGCGTCACCGCCGCGCCCGGCTCGACCTTCCTCGACCGCATGATCGCGCTCGTCGAAGGCGCCAGCCGCCAGAAGACCCCGAACGAACTGGCCCTGTCGATCCTGCTGTCGGGACTGACGCTCGTGTTCCTGATCGCGGTCGTCAGCCTGTGGGGCCTCGCCGCCTATTCGGGCACGATCCTGTCGGTGACCGTGCTCGCCGCGCTCCTGGTGACGCTGATCCCGACCACGATCGGCGGCCTGCTCTCGGCGATCGGCATCGCCGGCATGGACCGGCTGATCCGGTTCAACGTGGTGGCGACCTCGGGCCGGGCCGTGGAGGCGGCCGGCGATGTCGGCACGCTGCTGCTCGACAAGACCGGCACCATCACCTACGGCAACCGCATGGCGACCGAGTTCGTCGCGGTGTCGGGCGCGACCGTGCGGTCAGTCGCCGAGGCCGCCTTCCTGGCCTCGCTCGCCGACGAAACCCCGGAAGGCCGCTCGATCGTGGCGTTGGCCAAGGCCGACCACGGCCTGAAGGAACCGGACGAGACGCGCGGCAGCTTCGTGGCCTTCACGGCGCAGACCCGCATCTCGGGCGTAGACCTGGACGGGCGGCTGATCCGCAAGGGCGCGGTCGACGCGATCCTGCGCGCCATCGACCTGCCGCTCGAACGCACGCCGCCGCAGTTCCGCCAGGCCGTCGAGCGCATCGCGCGGTCGGGCGGCACGCCGCTCGGCGTGACGGAGAACGGCCGCCTGATCGGCGTCATCCACCTGAAGGACGTGATCAAGCCGGACATCAAGGAGCGCTTCGCGGCCCTGCGTGCGATGGGCATCCGCACCGTCATGGTGACGGGCGACAATCCGGTCACCGCGGCGGCGATCGCCTCGGAGGCCGGCGTCGACGACTTCATCGCCGAGGCCACCCCGCAGGACAAGCTCGCCTATATCCGCGCCGAACAGGAACGGGGTCGGCTGATCGCGATGTGCGGCGACGGCACCAACGACGCGCCGGCGCTCGCCCAGGCCGATGTCGGCGTCGCCATGCAGACCGGCACGCAGGCCGCCCGCGAGGCCGGCAACATGGTCGATCTGGACAGCAATCCGACCAAGCTCATCGAGATCGTCGAGATCGGCAAGCAGCTGCTGATGACCCGCGGTTCGCTCACCACCTTCTCGATCGCCAACGACGTGGCCAAGTATTTCGCCATCATCCCGGCCCTGTTCGTGGCCACCTATCCCGAACTCGGCGCCCTCAACGTGATGGGCCTGGCCACGCCGGAAAGCGCGATCCTGTCGGCGATCATCTTCAACGCGCTGATCATCGTCGCACTGATCCCGCTCGCCCTGAAGGGCGTGCCCTACCGAGCGGTCGGTGCCGCGGCGCTGCTCCGGCGCAACCTCGTCATCTACGGCCTCGGCGGCCTCGTTCTGCCCTTCGTCGGGATCAAGGCCGTCGATCTCGCCGTCACCGCCCTGGCCCTGTCGTGAGGAACCCGCTCATGCGCAACAAACGTCTCAGTCAAATCCTCGCCACCCGCACCCCCGCCGCCGTCGCGGCGGCGCCCGGACCATCGTCCCTGGCGGCTCAGATCCGTCCGGCCATCGTGCTGACGCTGCTGTTCACCGCACTGACCGGGCTCGCCTACCCGCTCGCCGTCACAGGCCTCGCCCAGATGGTCGCGCCCGACCGGGCCAATGGCAGCCTGGAGCGGCGGGACGGGACCGTGATCGGCTCGCGCCTGATCGGCCAGGCCTTCGCCTCCGAACGCTACTTCCACGGCCGCCCCTCGGCCGCCGGGACGGACGGCTACGACGCCGCCGCCTCGTCGGGCTCCAATCTCGGCCCGACCTCGGCGAAGCTGATCGACCGCGTCCGCGGCGATGTCGGCGCGCTCAAGACCGCCGGGGCGGCGACACCGGTACCGGCCGACGCCGTGACCGCGTCGGCGAGCGGCCTCGACCCGCATGTCAGCCCGGACTTCGCCTATGCCCAGGTCGACCGGGTCGCAGCGGCGCGCAAGCTGGACCCCGCGCGGCTGAGAACATTGGTCGACACGATGATCGAGGGCCGGGAGCTGGGTCTGTTCGGCGAGCGCAGGGTCAATGTCCTGATGCTCAACCGCGCGCTCGACCGGCTTTCCTGACGGAGGCGGCGCGCATGGGCGAGACCAATCCGGATCGGCGGCCGTCCCCGGACGCACTGCTGGCGCTCGCCGACAGCGAGCGCCGCGGCCGGCTGAAGGTCTGGCTCGGCGCCGCGCCCGGCGTCGGCAAGACCTATGCGATGCTGTCGGCCGCGCGGCAGGCAGGGCAGGCCGGCACCGACGTCGTGGTCGGTCTCGCCGAGACCCATGGCCGGGCCGACACCGAGGCGCTGACGGTGGGGCTCGAGATCCTGCCGCGCCGGCCGTTCTTCCATCGCGGCCACCGGCTGCAGGAATTCGACATCGACGCCGCCCTGGCCCGCCGGCCGGCCGTGCTGGTCGTCGACGAACTCGCCCACAGCAACGCCCCCGGCAGCCGCCACCCGAAACGCTACCAGGATATCGACGAACTCCTGCGCGCCGGCATCGACGTCTGGACCGCGCTCAACATCCAGCATCTGGAGAGCCTGTCCGACGTGGTCTCGCGCATCACCGGCGTGACGGTGCGCGAGACCGTGCCCGACACGGTGCTCGACCGGGCCGACGAGGTCGTGCTGGTCGACATCACGCCGTCCGAGCTGATCCAGCGGCTGAAGGACGGCAAGGTCTATCTGGCCGACAACGCCCGCCGCGCAATCGACCACTATTTCAAGCCCGGCAACCTGACGGCTCTGCGCGAACTGGCCTTGCGCCGGACGGCGGCGCGGGTCGACGACCAGATGGTCGACTATCTGCGCCAGAACGCGATCGAGGGGCCCTGGCCGACCGCCGAGCGCATCCTCGTCTGCGTCGGCGGCGATGCCCGCTCCGTGACGGCGATCCGGGCAGCCAGCCGCTTCGCCAGCGGGCTCAACGCCGACTGGCTCGCCGTCCATGTCGAACGCCCCGACCTGACCCCCGACACGGCAGCCACCGAACGGATCGAAGAGGCCCTTCGATTGGCCGAACGGCTGGGCGCGACGGTCCTGCGCCCCTCGGGCCGCGATATCGTCACCGGGATCCTGCGCATCGCGCGGGCGGAGAATGCGACGCAGATCTTCCTGGGGCGGTCCCGGAGCGGGCGCTGGGCCCGGCTGCGCGGCCGATCCCTGACCGAGGCCGTGCTGGAGCGGGCGGGCGCCCTGTCGGTCCATGTCGTCGGCGAGGACGATGCCGTACGCCCGGCGCCGGCCGGGATGCCGCGGCTCCGGCTGCCGGCGCTCTCGCTGTCGGGCGCCGGGGCGGCGGTCCTGGCGGTGGCGGCGGCGCTCGCCATCGGCTCCGGACTGGTGCGTTATGTCGAGCTGCCCAATCTGTCGATGATCTTCCTCGCCGCCGTGGTGCTGTGTGCGCTGCGCTTCGGTACGGCAAGCGCGGTTCTCGC
The DNA here is from genome assembly GCF_018729455.1 of Prosthecodimorpha staleyi. Lineage (NCBI taxonomy): Bacteria > Pseudomonadati > Pseudomonadota > Alphaproteobacteria > Hyphomicrobiales > Ancalomicrobiaceae > Prosthecodimorpha > Prosthecodimorpha staleyi. The sequence continues at coordinate 217,436 of NZ_JAHHZF010000004.1, forward strand.
CTCGGCGCTGTCCTTCGCGGCCTACAATTTCTTCTTCATCGAGCCGGTCTACACCTTCACGGTCGCCAAGCCGCACGAACTTCTGGCGCTGGTGGTATTTCTTCTGGTGGCGATCGCCATCGGCGGCATGGCTGGACGCCTGCGCGATCAGTCCGAACTGATCCGTTTGCGGGCGGCCGCGATCCGCTCGCAATACGAGTTCGCCCGCAAGCTTTCGGGTACCGCGAAACTGGACGACCTGCTCTGGGCGGTCGCCTCGCAGATCGCCGCCTCGGTCGGCGGCCGATGCCTGATCTTTCTCGCCGAGGGCTCCGACCTGGTCCTGAGCGGTGCCGCCCCGCCCGACGACGAGATGGGGCCGGCGGAATGGACCGCGGCCTATTGGGCGCTGAACCACGAAGAGCCTGCCGGCTGGCGCACCGGCACGCTGCCCAATGCCCGGCTGCAGTTCCGCCCGATGCGGACCGCACGCGGGACGACGGGAACGATCGGCTTCGAGCCGGCCAATCCGGCCCGGGCGTTGACCGGGGAGAACGAGCGGCTGGTCGATGCCCTGATCGACCAGGCGGCGATCGCGATCGAACGCATCCGGCTGGTCGACGAGATGAACCGGGCCGCGGCATCGGCGGAAGGCGAAAGGTTGCGCTCGGCCCTGCTGACCTCGCTGAGCCACGATCTCAAGACGCCGCTGGCCGCCATCCTGGGCTCGATCACCGCGGTTCGGACGCTCGGACCCAGGATGGACGAGACGGCGCGCGGCGATCTGCTGCTGACCATCGAGGAGGAGACCCGGCGCCTCTCCCGTTTCGTCTCCAACCTGCTCGACATGACCAAGCTGGAGGCCGGCGGTCTGGAGATCACGCCCGACGAGGTCGATCTCGTCGAGGTCCTGCCCGGTCTGATCGCTCGCGCGGCGCTGCTGCTGCCCGGCCTGACGGTCAAGACCCGGCCCTGGCCGCCCTCGGCGACGGTGCGCGGCAATCCGATTCTGGTCGATCAGGTGCTCTTCAACATCCTGGAGAATGCCGACAAGTATGCCGGCCCGAATGCGGAGGCGACGGTCTGGCTCGAAGTCGCCGACGGCCGCATCCGTCTGGTCGTCGAGGACCGGGGGCCGGGCATTCCGCCGGACCAGCTCGACCGCGTCTTCGCCAAGTTCCACCGGGTCGCCGCCGGCGATGGCCGCGCCGCCGGGACCGGACTGGGTCTCGCCATCGCCAAGGGGATCGTCGAGGCGATGGGCGGCACCATCCGCGCCGAAAGCCCGATCGCCGGCGCGCGCGGCACCCGCATCCTGATCACCTGGCCCCTGTCCGCACCATGTCCCGAAGCCGGCGGGCCGCCTGAAGGCATCCCATGATGAGGTCCGACCCACGCATCCTCGTCGTCGACGACGAACCTCAGATCCAGCGCTTCCTGAAGCCGGCGCTCGAGGCCTCCGGCTTCGAGGTCGTCCAGGCCCTCGACGGCCGGAGCGCCATCAAGGCCGTCGCCATGGCGGCGCCGGACGCGGTGGTGCTCGATCTCGGCCTGCCCGATTGCGACGGCAAGGACGTGATTCGTCAGGTCCGCGCCTTCTCGCAGGTCCCGATCGTGGTGCTTTCGGCACGCGACCGCGAGGTCGAGAAGGTCACGGCGCTCGATCTCGGCGCCGACGACTACGTCTCCAAGCCGTTCGGCATTTCCGAACTGCTCGCGCGGCTGCGCACCGCGCTGCGCCACGCCGCCCGCCAGGACGGCCAGAGCGAGGTTATCTCGGTCGGCGATCTGGTCGTCGACACGCGGGCCCACCGCGTGACCCGGGCCGGCGAGGCCCTGCACCTGACGCCGAAGGAATACGACCTGCTGCACATTCTGGCCCGCCATGCCGGCCGCGTCCTGACCCACCGGCAGCTTCTCACCGCCGTCTGGGGGCCTGCGCACGAGAACGACACGCAGTATCTGCGCGTCCTCGTCGGCCAATTGCGCCAGAAGCTCGAACCCGATCCCGCCCGGCCGACGCTGATCGCGACCGAGCCCGGCATCGGCTACCGCTTCGACGATTGACGGCCGGCCCCGCGGGGCCGAGCACGGGCTGCCGAGCGGAAGCCCGCATCATGTGTATTTCAACGGAATCGACGTCGTGAACTTCAGTTCTTCCATCGATATCGACGAGGTGATGTCGGTGAAATCGAGCCGACTGATCATCTTCTTGTAGACGGCGTCGTAGACGTCGACGCTCGGCACCACCAGCCGCAGGAGGTAGTCGATGTCGCCGGTCAGCCGGTAGGCCTCGACGATTTCCGGGATGTCGGCGATCACCTTGCGGAACGAATCCAGCCATTCCATCGAATGGCGCGACGTGCGGATGACGACGAAAACCGTCATCGGCACGTTGCTCTTGCGCCGGTCGATCAGCGCCACCCGCCGCGTGATGAAGCCGGCATCCTCCAGCGCCTTGATGCGGCGCCAGCAGGCGGAGACCGACAGGCCGACCGTGTCGGCGAGATCGGCCACCGCGACGGTGGCGTCCTCCTGCAGCTCCTCCAGGATTCGACGGTCGCGAATATCCAGCATCGCGCTCTCCATTTGCACAGCTTCACTAAACTCGCGCAAATCGATTTCGCAAGCTGCTGCTTTCACGCAAACTGCTCTCGCCTTTGCCGCGACTTTGTGCAGCCGGCGCAGGGACGCCGGCCGGGTCCGCGCCGTAGCGTAGCGACACGGTTCCACGACGGAGAATTCCAGTGTCTCGAATCATCGGCCTGATCGGCGGCATGAGCTGGGAAAGCACGGCCACCTACTATCGGGAAATCAACGAGTTGGTCCGCACCCGCCGCGGCGGTCTGGCGTCCGCCGACCTGCTGCTGCGTTCGGTCGACTTCGAGGCGATCGTCGCCCTGCAGAAGGCCGGCCGCTGGGATCTGGCCGAGGCCGCGCTCGCCGAGGCGGCCTCCGGCCTGGTCCGCGCCGGCGCCGGATGCATCCTGATCTGCACCAACACCATGCACCTCGTCGCCGACGGCGTCGCCCGGTCGATCCCGGTGCCGCTGATCCACATCGTCGACGTGGTCGGCCAGGACCTCGTCGCAGCCGGCATCAGGCGGCCGCTGCTGCTCGCCACCCGCTACACGATGGAACAGACCTTCTACCGCGACCGGCTGCGCGCACGCTTCGGCCTGGAGGCGCTCGTTCCGGACGCCGACGATCGCGGATCCGTCCACGACATCATTTTCGACGAGCTCTGCTGTGGGGTCGTGAAGGAGACCTCGCGCCGGCGCTATGTCGAAGTGATCGAAGCCGCTGCCGCCCGGGGCGCCGACGCCGTCATCCTCGGTTGCACCGAAATCGGGCTGTTGATCCACCAAACGGATTCGAATCTGCCTGTATTCGATTCGACAAAATTGCATGCCCGCGCAGCAGTCGACTTTTCCGACGGTTCGCTGCAAGTGGATGCCGTCGCCGCCTGAGCCGGCGGCATGTCGCCGTCCGCTGGCCGGAGCCCCATCCCAGGAGCCCTCGATCCATGAGCCTGCCGCCGCCCCTGCCGCCCTCCCTCTGGGCCTCGGTGACGCCGCCGCGCGTCCCCGCCGCGCCGCTCACCGGCGAGGTCCGGGCCGATGTGGCGATCGTAGGCGCCGGCTTCACCGGGCTCTCGGCGGCCCTGGCGCTGGCCGAACGCGGCCGCAAGGTGGTGGTGCTCGAGGCCGCAGTGGTCGGCTGGGGCGCCTCGGGGCGCAACAACGGGCAGGTCATCCCGACCATGACCGGCGCCGAACCGGACGCCATGGCGCGGCTCTTCGGCGAGACCGGGGAGCGCTTCGCCCAGCTCGTCTCCGACAGCGCCGCCGGCCTGTTCGATCTGGTCCGCCGCAAGGGCATCGATTGCGAGGCCGTGCAGAACGGCTGGTTCCAGCCGGCCCATTCGCCCGGCCGGGTGCGCCTTTCGGCCGCCCGGGTCGAGGCCTGGGGCCGTCGCGGCGCGCCGGTCCGCCTGCTCGATGCCGACGAAACCGCCCGCCTGGTCGGCTCGCGCGCCTGGCATGGCGGCATGCTGAACAGCTCGGGTGGGCACATCAACCCGCTCGCCTTCGCCCGCGGCCTCGCCGCCGCCGCCGAGGCGGCCGGAGTGGTCATCCACGAGGCGAGCCCGGTCGACAGCCTGGAGCGGACGCCGGCCGGCTGGGTCGTGTCGACCGGCGCCGGACGGGTCGTCGCCGATCAGGTCCTCGTCGCCTCGAATGGCTATACGGACGCCTTCCGCCCCGCCCTCGCCCCGGCGCTCGCGCGCTCGCTGGTCCCGGTGCTGTCCTGGCAGATGGCGACCGAGCCGCAGGCCGAGGCGGTGCGCGCCAGCGTGCTGCCCGGCCGGCAGGCCCTGTCCGACACCCACGGCGATCTCCGCTTCTTCCGCTGGGACGCGCGCGGTCGGCTCGTCACCGGCGGCGCCCTGATCGTGCCGCTGAACGGCGCCGACCGGCTGCGCCGCCTCGTCGGCGACCGCTTCGCCCGGATGTTCCCGCAGATGGGCGTGCCGCGCTTCGAGTTCGTCTGGAACGGCCGCATCGGCATGACCGACGACCGCATGCCGCGCTTTCACAATCCGGCCGAAGGCTTGTGGACCTGGGTCGCCTGCAACGGCCGCGGCGTCGCGCTGTCGACGGCGCTCGGACGCGTCTTCGCCGATGCGCTCGGCGGCGTGCCGCAGGCCGAACTGCCCGTTCCGATCACGCCGGTGCGCCCCTACCCGTTCCATGCGGTTGCCCGGATCGTCGCCCCGGCCATGCTGGCATGGTACCGCTTGAAGGATGCGCGCGAACCGGCGTGACGGGCCGCATCTTCCCCCTCACCACGATCAGGTCGAACGAGACCGAGCACAGGAGCCAAGCATGTCAGAGACGGGTCCGAGCGGCCGCATGGTGCCGATCGAGTGGTTGCAGGGCGCCTTCGCCATGCGGGCAGCCGCCTATGCCAACATGTTCGACGTGTTGCGCGAGACCTTCGGCACCGACCGGGCCGTGGAGATCGTCTCGGAGGCGACGCGCCGGATGGGCGTGACGATGGGGGCGAAATTCGCCGACCTGGGTCCCGCAGACCTGACCGGCCTCAAGGACCGCTTTCTCGGCGGCATTCCGGCCGGCGAGGTGATCTTCCAGCCGGAAGTCCTGCGTTGCGACGACGAGCGACTGGAGATCCAGTTCCACCGCTGCCCGCTGAAGGAAGCCTGGGTCGCCATGGGACGGTCCGGCGAGGAATTGGAACTTCTGTGCAAGGCCGGCGGCGCCATCGACGGCGGGCTGTTCAAGGCCGCCGGTTTCGTCTTCAAAGGAGAAACCTGGAAGCCCGGCCAGGAAGGCTGCTGCAAGCTCGTCGTCGAACCCGGCACGGCCGCCTGACCGGACCCGTCGATCCGCCACGAGACACCCCATCGGCCCCCCGGGCCTGAACGGAGACTGGAGCCCATGACGCTGACCCGCAGACACCTCGTCGCCCTGGCCCTCGCCGCGCCCACCGCCTTCGCGTTCCCGGCCGCCGCCGCCGAAACCGTGAAGCTCGGCTATCAGCTGCCGCTGACCGGCAACACCGCGCAGTACGGGCAGGACTTCAAGACCGCCGCCGAGATCGCGCTTGCCCGCTTCAACGCCTCCGGCCGCATCCCCGCCAAGGTCGAAATCGTATTCGAGGACAGCCGCTCGGACGCCAAGGAAGGCGTGACCATCGCGCGCAAGTTCGTCGACGACGAGAAGATCGTCGGTGTGCTCGGCGACTTCACCTCCGGCGTCTCGATGGCCGCCGCGCAGGTCTACAAGGAGGCCGGCATGCCGCAGCTCTCCCAGACCGCGTCCCACCCCGACTATACCAAGATTTCGGAATGGCAGTTCCGCAACATCACCACCCAGGCCGGCGAAGGTCCCTACAACGCCGACTGGATGGTCGCCAAAGGCTACAAGAAGGTCGCGGTGATCGCCGAGCAGACCGATTGGGGCCAGAGCGTCACCAAGTATTTCGCCGATGAGATTGCCGCCAAGGGCGGCAAGGTGGTTCTGACCGAGTACTTCAACCGCGGCCTGCCCGACTTCCGATCGCTGCTGACCAAGATCCAGCGCGAGAAGCCGGACGCCATCTATACCGGCTTCTTCTACGAGGACGCCGCTAACTTCCTCAAGCAGATGAAGCAGCTCGGCATCGCGATCCCGGTCTTTTCGACCTCGGCCGCCCATAACCAGAAGGTGATCGAACTCGCTGGCGCCGATGCCGAAGGCCTGTCGCTGACCACCAACTTCCTGCCCAACAGCCCCAAGCCCGAGGTCAAGGCATTCGTCGCCGAGTGGGTCAAGATCCGCGGCGCCGAGCCCGGCCAGTTCCCGGCCCAGGCCTTCGACGCCGTCAACATCATGCTCGAAGCGGTAGTCAAGACCTATCCGAAGTCGACCCGTGCCGCGATCCGCGACGCGCTGGCCGCCACCAAGGACTTCCCCGGCGTGACGGGCTCGACCACCTTCGGTGCCGACCGCGAGCCGGTCAAGCAGCTCTCCAAGGTGCGCATCGTCGGCGGCGTCTTCACGCCCGTCGCCGACTGATCCGGCCTGCCGGCGGCCCCGCCGAGGGCGTCGCCGGCCCGAGCCGAAGCCGCAGCCGGGCACCCCATCGCCCGGTCCGAACGACGCGCCGCCAGGGGGCCGCCGTGATCGATCCCTATTACCTGCAGCAATTGGCCATCGGCCTGTCGCAGGGCGTCATCTACGCCCTGATGGCGATCGGCTTCACGCTGATCTTCGGCGTGCTCAACGTGGTCAACTTCGCCCATGGCGAGGTCTATACGGTCGGCGCCTTCGCGGGCCTGCTTCTGATCACGGCCTTCGCACCGCCCTTCCTGGTCGTGCTGTTCGCCGTACTGGCCTTCGGCGCCGCGCTCGGCTTCGGTCTCGAACGCATCGCCTTCAAGCCGTTCCGACGCTTCTCCGACGAGGCCTCCCTGAAATCGCGGGCGATGCGCGAATCGACGCTGATGTCGTCGCTCGCCGTCTCGATCGTGGTGCGCGAGGGCCTGGAGATCGGCTTCGGCTCGCAGATGCAGCCGCTGCCCTTCGACTACCTGATCAACAAGCCGATCGAGCTCGGTCCGGTCACCATCGTCACCGGCGACGTGATCATCTTCGCGGTCGCGGCGGTCATGCTCGGCGGACTGCAATATCTGCTCAAGCGCACCCGCATCGGCCTGTCGATCCGCGCCGTCTCGGCCAACCCGCTCGGCGCCAAATATGTCGGCATCGACACCGACCGCACCATCATCACCACCTTCGCGCTCGGCTCGATGATGGGCGCCGGGGCCGGTATCCTGGTCGGCCTCTACTACGGAGCGATCTTCCCCGCCATGGGCTTCGTTCCCGGCATCAAGGCCTTCGTGGCGATGGTCATGGGCGGGCTGTCGTCGATCCCGGGAGCCGTGATCTGCGCATTGTTGCTCGGCCTCTCCGAGGGCCTCGCCACCACCTTCATCTCCTCCAACTGGGCCGACATGGTCGCCTACGGCTTCCTGATCGTCACCCTGATCTTCTTTCCGCAAGGTCTCTTCGGAGCGGGGAGGGAACGTGTCTGAGTTCGCCAGGGGACGGCTGGTCCCGCTCCTCGTGCTCCTCGTCGTCTTCGCGCTGGTGCCCTACGGCCTCGCGAAGTTCGGCAAGGGCTACTTCTTCCAGGTCGCCCAGCTGGTGCTGATCTATGCGCTGCTCGCGGTGTCGCTGCATCTGGTCACCGGCGCCGCCGGCCTGCTGCATCTCGGCCACGCGGCCTTCTACGGGGTCGGCGCCTATGTGGCGGCCCTGCTCGGCACGGAGATGAAGCTCGGCTTCGTCTGGGGCCTGCCGGCCGCCGGCCTCGCCGCCGCCGCGCTCGCCTTCGTGGTCGCCCTGCCGACCATGCGGCTGGTCTCGATCTATTTCGCGGTCGCCACGCTGGCCATCGGGCAGATGATCCATACCGTGCTGCTGAACTGGGTCGCGGTCACCAAGGGTCCGAACGGCGTCATGCTGTTCTCCGGCATCAACCTGTTCGGCTGGCCCGTGAAATCTCCCGTCGCGGTCTATTTCCTGGTCGCCGGGCTGGTCGCGCTGTCGATCTGGGTGCTGCACCGCCTCAGCCACTCCTACTACGGCAATGCGCTGCGCTCGCTGCGCGAGGACGACCAGTGCGCCGACGCGATGGGGGTCGACACGGTGCGCCTGAAGATCGAGGTCTTCACCGTCTCGGCCTTCTTCGCCGGCATCGCCGGTGCGCTCTGGGCCTACACGACCGGCTACGTCTCGCCCGGTGATTTCGGCTTCAACACCTCGATCCTGGTCCTGGCCATGATCGTGGTCGGCGGGCTCGGCTCGCTGCCCGGTGCGATCATCGGCGCGGCGCTGCTGATCCTGCTGCCGGAGGTGCTGCGCGGCATCGGCGACCTGCGCAACGTCATGGTCGGCATCGTGATGTTCGTGTCGATCCTGTTCCTGCCCAAGGGGCTGCTCGGCGAGGTCTCGGCCCTGTCGCTGGTCCGCCGCGGCTTCGGGCTGAAATGGGGCTCCGCCCCGTCCGAACGGGAGGTCGGTTGGCGATGAGCCTGCTCGAGATCGAAAACGTCACCCGGCGCTTCGGCGGCCTGGTCGCCGTCGACGGCGTCTCCACCCGGGTCGAGACGGGCGAACTGGTCGGCCTGATCGGCCCGAACGGCGCCGGCAAGACGACCCTGTTCAACCTCATCTCCGGCTTCACCCCGCTCTCCGCCGGCGCCGTCCGCTTCAAGGGCGAGCCGATCCAGGGCCTGAAGCCGCACCGCATCGCCGCCCGCGGCATGTCGCGGACCTTCCAGAATCTGCGCGTCTTTCCGAACATGTCGGTCTTCGACAATGTCTCGGTCGGCGCCGTCGGGGCGATGGGCCAGTCGGCCTTCGCGGCGGTGTTCGGCCGGCGGTCCCGCGCCGATGCCATCTCGGCCAGGACCTGGGAGGCGCTGGAGCGGGTCGGCCTCGGCGGCGTGGCCGAGGATCTGGCCGCCAATCTCTCCTACGGCAAGCGCAAGTATCTGGAGATCGCGCGCGCCCTGGCGATGAAGCCCGAACTCCTGATCCTCGACGAGCCGGCCGCCGGCCTCAACGATTCCGAGACCGCCGACCTCGCCCGCTTCATCCGCTCGCTCAACGGCGAGGGGCTTTCGATCATGCTGGTCGAGCACGACATGAACCTGGTCATGGGCATCTGCTCGCGCGTCGTCGTGCTCGCCTCGGGCCGCAAGATCGCCGATGCCGAGCCGGCCGTGGTGCGCGCCGATCCGGCCGTGCTGGAAGCCTATCTGGGGGTCGACGAATGAGCCTGCTCGACATCCGCGGCCTGACCGTCGCCATGGGATTGCAGGAAATCCTGCACGGCGTCGACCTGACCGTGCCGGAGCGCGGAATCGTCGCCGTGCTCGGCTCCAACGGCGTCGGCAAGACCACCCTGATGCGGGCGATCTCGGGCATCTACAGCCCGAAGGCCGGCAGCATCCTGTTCCGCGGCGAAAATATCGCCCGCCTGAAGAGCCACGAGATCGTCGCCCGCGGGCTCCTGCAGGCGCCGGAAGGCCGGCAGATCTTCGCCTCCATGACGGTCCTGGAGAATCTGGCCATCGGCGGCGGCCGCCATGGCCTCGCCGAACTCGACCGGGTACTGGCGCTGTTCCCCGTGCTCGGCCAGCGGCGCGGCCAGATGGCCGGCTCGCTGTCGGGCGGCGAGCAGCAGATGCTGTGCATCGCGCGCGCCCTGATGGCGCGTCCGTCGATCCTGCTGCTCGACGAGCCCTCGCTCGGTCTCGCCCCGAAGGTGGTCAAGAGCATCTTCGACCTCCTGGCGCAGATCCGCTCGGAGGGCCTGTCGATCCTGATCGTCGAGCAGAATGCCAAGGCGGCCCTGCGCATCGCCGACCGTGCCGCCGTGATGGAGGGCGGCCGGATCGTCATCGAGGGACCGTCCGCCGATCTCGCCGGCGACCCGCGCATCGTCGAGGCCTATCTGGGCGGCCATGTCCACTGACGCGACCGGCCCTTGCCCGCCGCAGAGGCCGCCCCGCTTCCGAACCAGGAGGAGCCAGCATGCTTCCGATCATCGAACGGCGCCGCATCGAGGCGGAGATCCTGAAGCACGTCTATGACGTTTTGACCGAGAGCCACGGCCCGGAGACCGCCCGCGCCACCATCGGGGCGGCGGTGTCGCGCTCGGCCATCGCGCAGGGTGCCAAGTTCCGCGCCGAGCTCGGCCACGACCCGGACTTCGCCGATTTCGCCGCCATCCTGCCGAACTGGACCGCCAACGATGCCCTGACCATCGAGGTGAAGACCGCGACACCCGAGACGCTGGAATTCGATGTGGTCCGCTGCCGCTATGCGGAGATGTATCGGGAGATGGGGCTCGGCGAGATCGGTCATCTCCTGTCCTGCAATCGCGACGGCGAGTTCTGCACCGGCTACAATCCGAACATGGAGCTGACCCGCACCGGAACCCTGATGCAGGGTGCCAAGCGCTGCGACTTCCGCTATCGCATGAAGCCGGCCGACTAGGCCGCAGGCCGCCGGACGGATTTGTCCGAGCGACAAGACCTCCTTCCGACTCCATCGCCCAGTCCATCTCGCCGTCCGAACCGAAGGCTCCGCCATGAACGCCATGCCCCCCGTCGTCTTTTCCAACGAGGAGATCGAGGATGCCGTCACCTGGCGGCGGGCCCTGCATCGGATCCCCGAGATCGCTTACGAGGAGCACGACACCTCGGCCTTCGTGGCGGCCCGGCTGAAGGAATTCGGCCTCGAAGTCCGCACCGGCCTTGGCGGCACCGGCGTGGTCGGCACGCTGCGGCGCGGCACCTCTTCGCGCGTCATCGGCCTGCGGTCCGACATGGATGCGCTGGCCATCGAGGAGGCGACCGGCGTCGCCTACGCGTCGACGCGGCCGGGGCGCATGCATGCCTGCGGGCATGACGGCCACATGGCCATGCTGCTCGCCGCCGCCCGCCGCCTCGCCCGCAGCGAAACGATCGACGGCACGGTGCATTTCATCTTCCAGCCGGCCGAGGAGAACGAGGGCGGCGCGGCGCGCATGATCGCCGACGGCCTGTTCCGCGAATTCCCGGTCGATTCGGTGTTCGGCATGCACAACTGGCCGGGCCTGCCGCTCGGCCGCGCCGGCCTGACCACCGGCGCGATGATGGCGGCCTTCGGCATCTTCGACATCACCGTGACCGGTCGCGGCGCCCATGGCGGCATGCCCCACCAGGGCGTCGACCCGATCGCCTGCCTGTTCCAGATCGGCAGCGCGCTGCAGACCATCGCGTCGCGCAACGTCTCGCCGATGGCCTCCTCGGTTGTCTCCGTGACCACCGTCCACGGCGGCGACGCCTGGAACGTGATCCCGGATTCCTGCCGGATGACCGGCACCGTGCGCTGGTTCGACCCGGCCGTCGGCGACCTGATCGAAACCCGGCTGCGCGCGATCGCCGAGGGCGTCGCCGCCGCGATGGGCTGCACGGTGACGATCGACTACCAGCGCCGCTATCCGGCGACCATCAACGACGCCGACGAGGCGCGCTTCGTCCAGGGCGTGCTGCGCGACATGCCGGGCCTCGCCATCGAGGAGACGGTCGAGCCGAGCATGGGGGCCGAGGACTTCGCCTTCATGCTCAACGAGCGGCCGGGCGCCTATCTGTGGGTCGGCCAGGGTACGCCGAACCACACGGCCGGCCTGCATTCCCCGCGCTACGACTTCAACGACGCCGCCCTGCCGCTCGGCGCCGCCGTCTGGGTGGCCATTGCCGAGCGCAAGCTCGCACCGGCCTGATCGGGGCTGGACTGCCCCCTACCAAGTGTCGGAAGCGCGCCGGCTGCTGCGGTTACCCCACCCTGCTGACCGCACGCGCCCAGACCGATCACAAATGCTCCCCGCCCGATACGGCACTGGTGACGGCGCTCAGGCGGGCCGCTTCGCTACCGTCCAGCTACACCACCCAGCGGGACATTACCATTAACCTACTAGTCCAACAGAAATACCCGTCGTATAGCCTCCGTGGTGGAACTGGTAGACACGAGGGTCTCAAAACCTCTCGCGTAACAGCGTCTCGGTTCGAGCCCGAGCGCCGGCACCAACGCTACCGACGCTTCCTGAGCGAAGACATGACGTTGTCGATCCGCTCTTTCGCAGTCGGCCCAGCATCGAAGTTGAAATCTGGGTAGAGCATCCGCATTAGGCCGAGAACTTCACGGTGACCACGCTCAGTCAGGAAACAAATCTTGCGCCTCCTCTCACTCGGATCTTCAATAGCCTCGACAAAGTCGAGGCCTTCTTTCTGAAGACGATGCACTTTACCAAGAGCCGCAACGTTCCGGCTGGCCGAGGACTGTGCAATTTCCAGGCGGTCGGCAAGCTCTGACAAGGTGATACCAGGGTACATCGAGACCAGGAGAAGGGTCTGGACCTGCTGGAACGGCATGTCAGGGTCCCAGGAGCGAAGAACCCCTAGGAATTTGATTACAGTGTGGAATTCGAGATTTACCATGGAATACTCTTTTGAATTTACTAGGTTATATAATATCACATCATCCATTAAATCCACAAGTGGTACGTTCACTAATGTGGCAAGCTTGTAATCTGACCAGAGACTGTCTTTCGTTAATTTATATATTCCAGATTGTATCGATTGGAGGGGACGAGATGTGGCGGACGTACGCATCACCATCGCCGAGGCCGCGCGACACGCTTCCACGACGGCCAAATTCCCCGGGGTAAATCAAGAACGAAGCGGACAGATTACGAGCTACGAAAACCGGACATCTTTACGATAGCTACATCACCCCGATCGATGTCTTGCCGCGCCCGGTCGAGGCGTGAATAATCTGAGAACCAAGGTGAGGGTGGATTTTGTCCGCCCGAGAGGGAATGCGGTGAGGAGCGATCCGAAGCCGCAGCCGCCCCCGCGACCGTAAGCGACGGTCTGCCACGAATCCCACTGGCCGAAGGCTGGGAAGGGGTGGCGGGACGAGTGCCGCGAGCCGGGAAACCTGCCTCGGTCGGTGCCACCCTGCCCTCGCACCGTTCCATCCATATCGACCGTGCGGCGGGCACGGCCCAGGGGAAGACCCATGCATATCGAACCCGGCGTCGTCGACGGCGCCAAGCTCGTTCTCAGCTATGCCACGGCCGTGGCGTCCTTCGGTCTCGCCGCGAGGATGGCCGCCGACGACGCCCGCTCGACCGGCCTTCTGCCGCTGGCCTTGCGCTCGCTCGTGACGACCGGCCTCGTCTTTTCGTTCTTCGAGGTTCTGCCGCACCACCCGGTCGGCGTCTCCGAAGTCCATCTGATCCTCGGCTCGACCCTTCTTCTGCTGTTCGGCGCCGGTGCCGCAGCGATCGGCCTGGCGGCCGGGCTCCTGATCCAGGGCCTGTTCTTCGCCCCGGCCGACCTGCCGCAATACGGCATGAACGTCACGACGCTGCTGGTTCCGCTCTATGCCATCAGCCTCATGGCGCGACGGATCATTGCCCCGGCGACGCCCTATGTCGACCTGAAATACTCCCAGGCGCTGGCGCTCTCGACGCTGTTTCAAGGCGGCATCGTGTGCTGGGTCGCCTTCTGGGCCTTCTACGGCCACGGCTTCACGGCGGAGACCGTCGCGGAGGTTTCCACCTTCGGGGTGGCCTATATGAGCGTGATCATCATCGAACCGCTCGCCGACCTCGGCATTCTGGCCGTGGCCAAGGCCCTGCACCGCTACTCGACCGGCCCCCTGTTCAATCTCCGCCTGCATCAGCCGGCCTGATCCTCAGCTTGAGGATCGACCGGGACGGACGGATCCCGCCCGTCCCGAGGATTCGAATGTCCGGTGCATGTCCGAATCGCCTCGATCCGGACCGGACGGGCTTCAGCGCAGCGTGCAGCCGAGGACCGCGGCGCCGCCGGTCTTCACGGTCACGTCGGTCGCGGCCGTGATGGTCGGGAAATTCGGCGGGAACGCGAGATTGTCGCCGCCCGATTGCGCCTTGCTGTCGAAGCCCAGTTCGAAGACCAGATCGGCGCCGATCACCTCAAGCGCCGCGGACCCCACGTCGAGCGCGGTCTCGACCGGTCCGACCGCGACGGTCATGATCTGGCCGACCGTATAGGCGCCGCCCGTGGCGGCCTCGAACTCGACGCGGAAGCGCTTGCGGCCCTTCTTCACCTCCCAGCGCGCCTGCATGCTGATGTCGGGCGCGCCGGTCGCGCGGCAGGTGTAGCGCACGTCGCCGCTGCTGCCGCCGCCACCGCCACTGCCGCTGTTGCCGCCCTTCTTGGCGAGCGCCTCCGACGGCGCCGCGGCCATCGCCGCAAGTGCCACCGCCGCGCCCAGCGCCATTGTCGCAAGACCGATCTTCGAATGCATCGCGTTCCCCTCCTTTTCGCGTCGCCCGCCCGGGAGCCGAACAGGCCGGCGCCTTCCGCAACGACAGGAGGATGGTCGTTCGGAGCTGTTATTTTCCTTACATCATCGGTTATTCGGCAGTTATGAGCAGGCCTGACCGGCCGTTCGCGATGATTTTAATAGAATACTTGAGCATTGAAAATGCGTGATCGGATCACAGCTTACCGTTGCCATCAAGATCGCAGGATCATGACCACGGACTGAATTCCGTCTTCTTCGGACAGAACGATCACGACCGAATCACAAGAATGTTATCTTCCGATCGAGCACGGCCGAAACGATACGGAACCTCCGCAGCGATTCCGCGACCCGGCGCACCACGCGCGTGCCGGCAGCCCCGACCGGACGATGGCCCGACCAGACGATGGTCCGGCCGGGCGACGGCCCGGCCGGGATGCGCTCAGGCGGCCTTCGGATCGAGCACCGGTGCGACCGCCTTGGCGATTGCCAGAAGCCGCGCATCGCCGAAGCGGGGTCCGGCGAGCGTCACGCCGACCGGCAGGCCGTTCGGACCGAGATGGCCGGGAATGTTGACGGTCGGGACGTGAAGCAGCGTCCACATCGAGTTGAAGGCGGGGTCGCCGGTCGTCTCGGACGGCTTGAACGGCGCCTCACCGCAGGCCGAAGGCGTCAGGATCACGTCCAGTTCCGGCCCGAACAGCTTGTCGAAGACCGGGCGGCAGGCGGCCGCGAGATCCAAGGCCCAGAGCAGCTTCTCCGGGGTGATGGCCTCGAAATTCTCGACCTTCTTGCGGAAGTCCTCGTGCAGCAGTTCGTAGTTCTGGACATAGTCGGCCAGGAACTGCACCCGTCCTTCGCCGTTCATGACGATATGCTGGGCGGTATTCAGATCGGCGAAGGGTTCCGGCAGATCGAGGTCGGTGACGATCGCCCCGGCCTCGGTCAGCAGGCGGACCGCCCGCTCCATGGCGCCGACCGTGCCCTCCTCGGCCTTCGGCCAATTGTGGGTCCTGGAAAAGCCGACCTTCAGCCCCTTGACGGAAACGTCCGGCATGGCGTCGATGCCGACCATCCGGGCAGCCTCGGCGACCAGGACCAGATCCTCGACGGATCGGCCGTACCAGCCGAGCGTGTCGAGCGTCGGCGAGAGATGGCGTGCCCCCGACCAGGAAAAGGTGTTGTGGGTCGGCTTGATGCCGTAGGCGCCATTGAAGCTGGCCGGCCGGATATGCGAGCCGCCCGTCTGGGTGCCGAAGGCGATCGGCACCTGGCCGTCGCCTACCGCCGCACCCGAGCCGGAGGACGAGCCGCCCGGCGTGCGGGCGAAGTCGTACGGGTTGCGGGTCAGCGCCTTGCGGCCGCCGGCGGCGAATTCGACCGTGTCGCACTTGCCCATCACGAAGGCCCCGGCCGCCTTCATGATGCGGACGACCTGCGCGTCGTGGGACGGCTGGTTGTCGGGATAGATCGGTGAGTTGTTGGTCGTCGGCATCTCGGCCGTGTCGATCATGTCCTTGACGCCGAAGGGGATGCCGTGCAGGCGACTCTTCGCGCCGGCATGGATCTGCACCTTGTCGAGTTCCTTGGCCTTGCGGATCGCGCGTTCGGGATCGAGCCAGACCCAGGCCTTCACGTCGGCATTGCGGGCGGCGATGCGGTCGAGGCAGGAGCGGGTCAGCTCCTCGGCGCTGAGGGCACGCGCCTGGATCAGGGCCGAGGCTTCCGCCGCCGACATCTGCCAGGGCTGCGTCGGAGATTTCACCGGAGCATTCATGGTCGGATCCTCGTCTTTCAGGCCAGGGGAACGCGGAAGGTGCTGGCCGGCTCGTCGCCCTTGGACGGCATGCGCGGGATGGCGCGGCCGGCGGCCGAGACGCGATCGGCCAGTTCGCGCATGCGCGCGAGATGCTCGGGCGTCAGATTGAAGAGTCCGTAGCGGGCCGCGAAGGCGTTGATCTCGTCCTGGGTCCAGGCAGGATGGTCGGACATGGCGGTCTCCTCGAAAGGGCGGACGGTTGCGGGACGGGCGTCAGAGAGCGGGGCGCAGGCCGCGCGTGCCGGCGGCCTTCTCGAGGGCGCGGGCGACCCGGTAGGTGGTCGCCTCGTCGAAGTAGCGGCCGACGATCTGCGCCGAGGTCGGCATGCCGTCGCGGTCGAAGCCGGTCGGGATCGAGATGGCCGGATGGCCGGTGACGTTGAAGATCGAGGTGGCCGAGCCGAAGGTGAATTTCACCAGCCGCTCCTGGTCCTCGAAGCTCGGCGCCGTGATGAAGGTGCAGGGCGCCAGCACCGCGTCGACCGTCCGGATCACCGCGTCGGTGGTGACCGCGAGCTGGCGCCGGTAGCGGGTGGCGGCGACATAGTCGACGGCCCGGACCGTGAAGCCGGACGTCATCTTGTCCTTGAGCGCCTTGCCCATCAGGTGGCTGCGCTCCATGAAGTCCTGCTCGTGGATCGACAGGCTCTCGGCCCAGTTGATGGTGCCGGTCACGGCCCGGTACTTGGACAGCGGCGCCGGCAGGGCGATCTCGACGACGGTGGCGCCGAGATCGGTCAGCATGGCCTCGGTTTCGGCGAGTTTCGTCACGATGTCCGGGTCCATCGACGGCGCATCGGCACCGAGGTCGCGCACCACGCCGATGGTCAGACCCTTCAGACCCATGTCGAAGCCGGCCATCAGGTCGTAGGACGGCACGTCGGCGGATTGCGGATCGCGCGGATCGTAGCCGGCCATAACCTGCGCGACCGTCGCATTGTCCTCCGCCGTCCAGGTCAGCGGGCCGACCACGTCGAGCGACCAGCAGTTCGGCAGGCAGCCGGCGCGGCTCATCAGCCCGTAGGTCGCCTTCATGCCGTAGACGCCGGTCGCCGCCGCCGGCAACCGGACCGAGCCGCCGGTATCGGAGCCGAGCGCGAACATGGCCGTGCCGGCCGCCACCGCGACACCGGCCCCGGTCGACGAACCGCCGGTGTGACGGGCCGGGTTCCACGGGTTGCGGGCGAGCGGGAACGGCAGGTCGGGATAGATCTCGCCGGTGCCGGTCCCGTATTCCCAGGTGTTCAGCTTGCCGAGCAGGATGGCACCCGCGGCCTCCAGCTTCTCGATCGCCGTCGAGGTCTCGTCGGCGACATAGTCCAGCATCAGCCGCGAGCCGCCGGTCGTCTTGACGCCCTTCACGTGGTAGTTGTCCTTGACCGCGAAGGGGATGCCGTGCAGCGGCCCCTTCCAGCGGCCGGCCAGGATCTCGGCCTCGGCGATCCTGGCGGCGGCGCGCGCTCGGTCCGCGAGCACGGTGATGTAGCTGTGCACCACGTCGTCGATGGCGTCGATCCGGGCCAGATAGGCCTCGACCAGTTCGACGGGCGACAGCTTGCGCGCCGCGATCAGGCGCGAGGCTTCGGCGACGGTCAGATAGACCAGCGGATCGGCGGCTGTGACGGGTGTGACGGCGGTCATGGTTCGGGTCTCCTGTCGCGCCAGGGCGTGGCGGCCTCATAGGCGGCCGCGACCCTGAGCAAGATGGGGTCGGCACGATGCGGGGCCGCGATCTGCCAGTGCAGCGGCAGGCCGGCGGCGTTGAAGCCGGTGCATTGCACCAGGCTCGGATGGCCGGAAATGTTGAACGGGACCAGCGCCGTATCGGTGGTGAAGGCCGTCATCTCCGGCTCGACGCCGAGCCGCGGCGCCGCATGGGCCGCCCCGAAGGTCACGACCGCATCGAAGCGCGCCATCAGCGCGTTCATGGCCGCGGCCAGGGTACGCCGCCGCCGTTGCGCGGCGATGTAGTCGACCGCGCGCACCTGGGCGCCGAACATCAGCTTGTCGCGCAGGGCGAAGCCCATCCGGTCGGGCATCTCGCGCAGTTCGCGCTCGTGGATGGTCGCCGATTCCACCGGACCGATGATCCGCGTGCAGGCGTAGAAGTCCGCGACCGGGGCCGGGAAATCGGTCTCGATCAGGACCGCGCCCAGATCCGCCAGCACCGCCAGCCCGGCCTCGAAGGCCGCTGCAATATCGGCGTCCGGCGGCGTCATGCCCGGGCCGAGCGAGCGGATCACGCCGATCCGCAAACCGGCCACGCCCTGCTTCAGGCCGTTGCGGAAATCCGGCACCGGACCGGTCAGGCTGGTCGGATCGCCCGGGTCGTGGCCGGCGACGGCATTCATGACCAGGGCGGAATCCTCGACCGTCCAGGTCAGCGGCCCGGGAATGTCCATCGAATAGCAATTGGCGAGGATGCCGGACTTGGACAGCAGGCCGTGGGTGCCCTTCACGCCGACGACCCCCGTCGCGGCCGCCGGAAGCCGCACCGATCCGGTCGTGTCGGAGCCGAGGGCCACCGTGACGGTACCGGCCGCCACCGCCGTGCCGGCCCCGCTCGACGAGCCGCCCGGGAAATGATCGAGGTGCCAGGGATTGCGGGCCGGCGGATAGGGCAGATCGAAATACTCGCCGCCATTGCCGGTGCCGAACTCCCAGGTCGCCAGCTTGCCCATCAGCACAGCACCGGCCGCCTTCATGCGGGCGACCAGGGCGGCGTCCCGATCCGGTCGCGGCCACCCTTCCGAGAGGCGCGAGCCGGCCGTGGTCGGCAGGCCGGCGGCGTCGTAGTTGTCCTTGACCGCAAAGGGGATGCCGTGCATCGGCCCTTTCCATCGACCGGCCGCGATCTCGGCCTCGGCACGCCGGGCCGCGGTCAGCGCGGCCTCCGCGTCGAGCGTGATGTAGCTCGCGATCCGCGGCTCGACCGCCTCGATGCGGGCGAGCAGCGCCTTGACGAGATCGACAGGCGAGATGGCCTTGGCGGCAATCAGCCGGGATGCTTCGGCCGCGGTCAGATGGTGCAGCGCCTTGGCGGCGACGGGGGCGTTCATTCGGCCGGGCTCCTCTCGGCGGCAGATGCGGACAGGGACCGGGACGGCGGGCCGAAATAGCCGATCCGCTTCAGACCGGCATGGACGAGCGGCACCGTCGCCAGCACCAGGAAAATGCGCAGGACATGAAAGGCGGTGACAGTCGGCACGTCGAAATGCAGCACCTTGGCGGTGATCGCCATTTCGGTGACGCTGCCCGGCGAGGTCGACAGGATCGCGGTCGGCCAGGGCATGCCGGAGACCAGCGCGATGACGTAGCCGACCGCCGAGCAGCCAGCGGTCAGCAGAAGCACGTTGAGGATCGCCGACGGAATGAAGCGGCGCAGCGCGCGGACGGAATCGCGGCGGAACTGGGCGCCCAGATAGCAGCCCATCACCACCTGACAGGCATTCGACATCCAGGTCGGCACCGCCGAGAGATTGGCCTCGGTCAGGCCGAGAACGACGCCGGTGCCCATCGGCATCAGGAGGAAGGCAGTCGCCAGGCCGCGGCGGCGCGCGATCAGGGCGAGCACGAGGGCGATCGCCAGCGAGAGCGCGAGGCCGGCAGGATCGAAGGCGATGCGCGAATGCAGCGTGGCCACGTCGCCGGTCGCGCCCGACAGGGTGATGGCGGTCGGGATGATGATGACCAGAAGCACGATGCGCAGAAGCTGGTTCATCGCGATCTCGGGCACGCGTGCCCCGTTGCGCTCGCCCATCATGCTCATCTCGACCGGGCCGCCGGGCACGGAGCAGAAGAAGGCCGTGGTGGCGTCGATCCCGGCCGTCAGCATCAGGACGCGCGACAGCAGGGCGGCGATCGCCACCGTCGCCACGGCGGCGGCGAGCATTTCCGGCAGCAGTGCCGCGGCGGCGCGAGCGGCTTCCGGCGTGAAGGTCAGCCCGAGCGCGGTCATGATGACCAGGACGGCGCCGTCCCGAGCCGTGCGGTGGGTCGATACGGCCAATCCGGATAGACCGAGCGCGGCGACCACCGTCAGGGATCCGATCATCCAGGGCAGAGGGATTTTCAGTTGGGCCGCGACCGCCCCGCCGCAACCAGCGGCCAGATGCGTGAGCAGGATGCGGAGGGCGAGGACTGGGGTCATGACGGGGTCTGATCAACCGATGGCGAGGGGGGCGGAAGCCGCATAGGCCGGGTCGTCGCCGTGGCGCAGGCAGCGCACGATCCGGCCGGGACCGACCGTCTCGGCGGCCGGCTCGACGGCGAGGCAGTGCTCGCGCACGGATCGGCAGCGCGGCGCGAAGGCGCAGCCGGGCGGCAGGTCGGCAAGATCGGGCGGCGCGCCCGGGATGGCGTCGAGCACCTTGCCGCGCATGCCGGCATGCACGGTCGAGCGCATCAGCCCTTCCGTGTAGGGGTGGCGCGGCGCGTCCATGATCTCGGCCACTTCGCCGAGCTCGACCAGGCGGCCGGCATACATGACGCCGATCCGGTCGGCGATCTCGGCCGCGACGCCGAGATCGTGGGTGACGAAGACCGTCGCCATGCCGAGTTCCTTCTGCAGTTCGCGCAGCAGCAGAAGCACCTGGATCTGGACGGTCGCATCGAGTGCGGTGGTCGGCTCGTCGGCGAGCAGCAGCTTCGGCGACAGCGACAGGGCGAGCGCGATCATGGCGCGCTGGCGCAGGCCGCCGGACAATTCGTGCGGATAGTTGTCGAGCCGGCGGCGCGCCGACGGGATCTGGACCAGTTCGAGCAGTTGCAGCGCCCGCGCCCGCGCGTCCGCCCAGGACATGCCCTTCTGCTCGACCAGAGCCTCGCCGATCTGCTGGCCGATCGTGAAGACCGGGTCGAGCGCGGTCATGGGTTCCTGAAAGATCATGGCGGCGAGCGACCCGCGCAGCCGCTTCAGATCGTTCTTGGCCAGGCCGAGCACGTCGATGCCGTCGATCGTGACGGCCCCGCCGAGCCGGGCGGTCGGCGGCAGGAGCCGGATCAGCGTGCGCATGGTCACGCTCTTGCCCGAGCCGGACTCGCCGAGCAGGCACAGCACCTCGCCCTTCCGCACGTCGAAGCTGACCCCGTTGATGACCTTCACGTCGGCATCACGTGAGACGAAGCGCACGGTCAGGTCCCTGACCGAGACGAAGGGCGCCGTCGCCGCCGCGGCGGAGGGACCGGCATCGGCCGCAGGATCGGGCCTGGGATGGGGTACGGCCATGGGATCCTCCTCAGACCGGCAACGCCGTGCCGCTGTGGCCGGATGCGGCCGCGACGGCGTGGCAGGCGACCTTGTGGGCCGGGAAATCGGGAAGCGCCGACAGCGGCGGCTCGATTTCGGCGCAGACGGCCTCGGCGAGCGGGCAGCGGGTGCGGAAACGGCAGCCGGAGGGTGGATTGACCGGATTGGGCGGGTCGCCGGAGAGCGGCGGAACGGAGACGCGCCGGCGCGGGTCCATCGACGGCCGCGAGGACAGCAGCGCGCGGGTATAGGGATGCTGCGGGGCTTCGTAGAGCCGCTCGACCGGACCGATCTCGGCGACGCGGCCGAGATACATGACCATCACGCGGTCGGACACATATTGCACCACGTTGAGATCGTGGGAGATGAACAGATAGGTCAGCGACAGGCGTTCCTTGAGCGAGACCAGCAGGTTGAGGACCTGGGCCTCGACCGACTTGTCGAGCGCGGAGACCGACTCGTCCAGGATGACCAGCCGGGGATGCATGGCGAGCGCCCGGGCGATGTTGATGCGCTGGCGCTGGCCGCCCGACAGTTCGTGCGGATAGCGCTCGGCGAAGAGCCGCGGGTTGAGGCCGACCATGCCGAGCAGATCGCGTGCCCGCTCCCGCGCCTCGCTTTTCGGCAGGCCATGCGATTTCGGTCCGAAGGCGATGGAATCGGCGATCGGCAGGCGCGGGTTGAGGGAGGCGTAGCTGTCCTGGAAGACCATCTGCATGTTGCGCTGCAGTTCGTCGACCGGAATGCCGCGCACCACCCCGACCGGATCGCCGTCGAAGACGATCGTGCCGGCATCGGGCTGGATCAGGTGCATCAGCAGGCGCGCCGTGGTCGACTTGCCGCAGCCGGACTCCCCGACGATGCCGAGCGTCTCGCCCTTGGCGACTTCGAAGGAGACGCCGTCAACCGCCTTCACGACGGCGCGTGACGGACTGAACAGGCTGCCCTTGATCGGGAAATGCTTCTTCAGGTCTTCGACCAGCAGCATCGGCTGCATCGGTCCGCCACGGTCGCGCGGGTCGGCGGAGACCGGCAGGCGGGGACTTTCGGGGACGACGGCAAGTGTCATGGGGCGGCCCTCACCGGACATCCATGGCGGCGCGCAGTCCGTCGCTCATGAGGTTGAAGCACATGGAGGTCACGAAGATCATCACGCCCGGCAGGATGGCGTTGACCGGCGCCACATAGATCGACTGGCGCAGCGTGTTGAGCATCAGCCCCCAGTCGGCATTGGGCGGCGAGACGCCGAGGCCGAGGAAGGACAGGCCGGAGGCGAGCACGATGGCGACACTGATCAGGCTCGAGGCGTAGATCAGGATCGGCCCGAGGACGTTGGGCAGGATATGCTCGATCAGGATGCGCCAGGTCCGCGCGCCGGTGGCGCGGGCGGCCTCGACGAAATCCTCGTTGCGCACCTGGGTGGCGACGGTCTCCGAGACGCGGGCGACCGGGGCGATGAAGACCAGCGACATGGCCACCAGGCCGTTGACCAGGCCGGCGCCGAGCGCGCCCGATATGGCCACCGCCAGCAGGACCGACGGGAAGGCATAGAACACGTCCATCACGCGCATGATCAGCATGTTGGACCGCCCGCCCAGATAGCCGGCCAGCACGCCGAGGGTGCCGCCGATCAGGGTCGCGACGAAGACCGGCATGAAGCCGGTGAAGAGCGAGATGCGGCCGCCATAGACCAGGCGGGTGAACATGTCGCGGCCGAGTTCGTCGGTGCCGAGAAGATGGTTCGGCGAACCCGGCGGCAGCAGACGCCGGATCATGCTGGTCTTGTAGGGATCGGCCCAGGTGACGTAGGGCGCGAAGATCGCCGCCGCCAGGATGACCAACAGGATCGCGGCGCAGACGATGGTGACGCGGTCGCGGGCGAGGCGACGGCGGACGCCGGCCCAGTAGCTGCGCGAGATGCTCGCGCGCGCCGGGCGGCCTGCATTGAGGACCTCGCTGACGGTCCGGATGGTGGCGGGTTCGGCCATGGCCATGGGGCGTCCTCCGGCTCAGGCGCGCTTGATGCGCGGGTCGAGGAAGGTCTGGAGGACATCCACGACCAGGTTGATGAAGACGAAGAAGATCGACAGGACGAGGATCGTCCCCTGCAGGATCGGCAGGTCGCGGGTGAAGATCGCGGTGTTGAGCAGGAAGCCGGTGCCGGGCCAGGAGAACACGGTTTCGACCAGGATCGACCCGCCGAGCAGCTGGGCGAACTGCAGCCCGGCGACGGCCAGGATGGTCGGGCCGGCATTCTTGGCGACGTGATAGAGCACGCGGCCCTCGCCGATGCCCTTGGCCTGCAGCATGCCGACGAATTCGCGCCGGCGGATATCGGCGACGGTCGCGCGCACCGATCGGGCGATGATGCCGGCCGGGATCACTGCCAGCGTGATCGCCGGCAGGACGAGGTGGCGCAGATGCGCCCAGTCGAAGGCGTAGCTCGACTGGCCGCCGGGCCCCATGCCCATGGCCGGCAGCGCGCCGAGATTGACCGCGAAGATCACGACCAGCACCATTCCGAGCCAGTAGTGCGGCACGCTGACCCCGGTGACGGCGACGGAGGTCACCGCCCGGTCGACCCAGCCGCCAACCGTGTAGCCGGCGACGGCACCCATCAGGATCCCGAACGGAAAGCCGATCAGAACGGCGGCGAGCGCCAGATAGGCGGTATTGCGAGCGGCCGGCAGGACCTCGGAGACGACCGGCCGGCGCGACTGGATGGAAAGCCCGAAGTCGCCGGTCGCGACATTCTTCAGCCAGAGCAGGTATTGCACCGGCAGCGGCTTGTCGAAGCCGTAGGCGATCTTGATCTGCTCGCGCATTTCCGGACCGGCATTGTCGGGCAGGACCGCACTCAGGGGATCGCCCGGCGCGAGGTGGATCAGCGAGAAGCAGATGATCGTCACGCCGAGCGTGATCGGCAGCGCATAGGCGATGCGGCGGAGAATGTAGCTGAGCATCCGGTGCTCCCCCCTGTCCGGTGGCGGAGGTCCGGCCGGCGCGAGCGGGGCGCCGGCCGGGCGGCGGTCACTTGTCGACCCAGACCGGCGTGAGGTCCTGGTACCAGCTCTGCGCCTGGACGAAGCCCTTCACCTTGGGGCCGAGGCCGCGCGGGTTGAGATCGTGCACGACCCAGATCCAGATCGCCTTGTCGACCAGCTTGCCGTGGATCTCGGCGAGCACCTTGTCCTGTTCCTTGGGATCGAAGGTGGTCTTGGCCTTCTCGCCGAGCGCGTCGATCTCCGGGTCCGAGAAGGCGCCCCAGTTGTAGCCGGCCGGCGGCTTCAGCCGGGTCATCGAGATGCCGAGGATGCCGATGTCCGGATCCCAGTAGGCCCAGCTGTTGTTGATGCCGTTGAGGCCCTTGGTCTCGGGCGACATCGCGCCGGCGCGGCGCTTGCCGCGCAGGGCCTCCCATTCCATCACCTCGAACTCGACCTGGAAGCCGACCGCGTTCAGGTTCTCCTGGATGAACTCGTTCATTGGCAGCGGCTGCATCTGCCCGGAGCCCGAGGTCGAGATGCCGAACTTGACCTTGGCCGGATGCTTCTCGTCGAAGCCGGCCTCCTTCATCAGCTTCTTGGCCGCTTCCGGATCGTATTTGATCTCGAAGGTCGGCTTGCCGTACCAGGGATGGCCCTTGTTGACCTGCCCGGAGGCCGGCGTGGCCAGGCCGCCGAGGAATTTGGCGAGGCCTTCGCGGTCGATGGCCAGATTGGCCGCCTTGCGCACCCGCACATCCCTGAACGGGCTGTCGTCCGCATAGGACAGCTGATAGGGCCAGATATGCGGATAGACGTTGGTGATGATCTGCATGCCCGACTGCTTCAGGCGCGGCACCGCATCCGGCGGCGGGGCCTCGATGAAGTCGACCTGGTCGGACAGCAGCGCCGCCGTGCGGGTCGAGCTGTCCGGCATGCACATCAGAACCAGGCGATCCGATTTCGGCACCCGCTTGGGGTCCCAGTAGTTCGCATTCCGGAGCAGTTCGGCGCGTTCGCGCGGGACCAGCTTTTCGAGAATCCACGGGCCGGTGCCGGACGGCCGCTTGGCGAATTCGGCCCAGTTCCGGCCGACCTCCTCCCAGCGCTTCGGGCTCGAATAGACGATGCCGGAAATCTGGTAGGGGAACACCGCATCCGGCGTCTTGGTCGTGATCTCGACCGTCATCGCGTCGATCTTGCGATAGCTGTCGATCCCGCCGAAATATTGCGAGGCCTGGGCCGCCTGGGAGGGATCGTACTGGGCACTGTCCTTCTTCAACAGCTTGTCGAGATTCCAGACCACCGCATCGGCATCGAAGCCCGAGCCGTCGTGGAACTTGACCCCTTCGCGCAGCTTGAAGGTCCAGATCTTCTTGGTGGCGTCGTCAACCTTCCATTCGGTTGCCAGGCCCGGCTTCAGGACGGCGGGCTTCTCGTAAGACGACAGGTCCCACATGATCAGGGCGTCGTAGAGCGAGAGCCCCATGAACCGGACGCCCTCGCCGCCCTGGTTCGCCTGGCCGGTGGTCAGAGGCACGTCCGCGGCGGTCATACCGACCCGCAAGACCTTCTCGGCGGCCGTAGCCGGCGCAGGTGCATAGGCAAAGGGAGTGGCAAGGCCGGCAAGAAGGAAAGCCTTGACGAGTGTGCGGCGACGCATCGGATGGGCTCCGTGGCTGATGGCCTTCGTGGGGGGCGGACCGTCTCCGGGTCCCGGTGCGACAGGGGAAGCGCATCCTGCGACCAATCGCTGTGCGGTCGGCCGCAGTACCTCCGGACACAAACGATAGGCGGCCATCCAAATGGATACAATAATTGCCGCTGTCGAAAGATCGTGCATGACCGTCGTATGAAATCTCTATATTTTTCAATATTTTATTGAACCGTCCCTAAAGAATGTCGATCAATTGCGCAGTGCACCATCGCGAGAATGCGTACAAGATAAGCGGATTCGCCGGGACATTACCGCTCCGTAACCGCTCATGGATTGCAGGCCATTCGATAGCCATACAACGATAGAGGTCCGTCGTCCGTTCGATCAGAGCATTGTTATTTCTTTATAATTTGCCATTCTCGCAAGCACCGACCGAAGCGACGTAGCCCATCTCTCCTCGTGCAGATCAGGCCTGCACCCGGCATGGCATGCTGATTGCACAAATTTCGCCGCCGATTGTATTCAATTTGGGCCGTGCCGGCGCCAGACCGGGCGGTTCCGCTGCAGAGGAAAGCGACATGTCGCGTCCGATCGAGAAGCCTGCCCCCAAGGCCACGACCGAGGAGATCGCGCTCCTGGTCAAACTGGCTCGTTTGGATCCCGCGCCGGCCCAGTTCGACGAAATCGTCGAAGCCTATGGCTTCATCCAGGAGATGACCGCGCGCCTGCACACCAACTTCGACTTCTCCGCCGAACCGGCCCATGTCTTCACGCCGGTCAAGTTCTGAGGAGACCCCGATGTCCGACATTCATCTCCTCACCATGGCCGAGATCGTCGGCCTCTACCGCAAGCGCAAGCTCTCGCCGGTCGAGTTGACCAGGACCTATCTCGACCGGATCGAACGGCTCGACGAGCAGCTGGTCAGCTTCGTGCTGCCGACACCGGACCGCGCGCTCGCCGATGCGCGCCGTGCCGAGGACGAGTTCATGCGCGGCATCGATCGCGGCCCGATGCAGGGCGTGCCCTACTGCCTGAAGGACATCATCGAAACGGCCGGCATCCGCACCACGGGCCAGTCGCGCTCGCTCGCCACCCATATTCCGGCCGAGGATGCCACCGTCGAGGCGCGGCTCAGAGCCGGCGGCGGCGTGCTGCTCGGCAAGAACACGACCTGGGAATTCGCCCATGGCGGCCCGTCCTGGGATGCCTTCGCGCCGCCGGCGCGCAATCCCTGGAACACCGACCATCATCCGGCCGGCTCCTCGTCCGGCTCCGCGGCGGCGGTCGCAGCCGGCTTGGCGACGACCACGATCGGCTCGGATACCGGCGGTTCGATCCGCCTGCCGGCGGCCGTCTGCGGCCTGTCGGGCCTCAAGGCGACCTACGGCCGCGTCAGCCGCAAGGGCGTGCTGCCGAATTGCTTCAGCCACGATCACGTCGGCCCGCTCGCCTGGACGACGGAGGACGTGGCCTTGACCATGCAGGTGATTGCCGGCCACGATCCCGGCGATCCGGGCAGCGCCGACGTGCCGGTACCCGACTATATGGCGACGCTGAACGGTTCCTGCGCGGGGCTGACGCTCGGCGTGCCGTGGCGCTGGCTCGACGAGGCGAAGTCGTCGGATCCGGTGCGGGCGGCCTTTGCGGCGGCGCTCGAGGCGCTGAAGGGTCTCGGCGCGACCATCGTCGACATCGAACTGCCGTCGATCGAGCTCTATTCGGACTCCAAGAAGACCATCGCCATGTCGGAGCTGTTCTCGATCCACGAGAAGACGCTCCGGACCGCCCCCGAACTGTTCGGCGACAGCCTGCGCTACCGCATCCAATGCGGCGCGCTGATCCGGTCCGAGGACTATGTCCAGGCCATGCGCATGCGTAGCGCCCTGACGGCCAACATGCAGGCCATGTTCGCCAAGGTCGACGCCATCGTGCTGCCGACCGCGGAGCCGGCCGGCAAGCTCGAGCCGACCCCGCACAGCTGGCTGTTCAAGCATGCCTCGCTGACCACGCCCTTCAACGCGACCGGCCATCCGGCCCTGTCGGTGTGCATGGGCTTTGCGGCCAACGGCCTGCCGCTGTCGCTGCAGATCGCCGGCCGGGCCTTCGACGAGGCGACCGTCATGCGCATCGGCGACGCCTACGAGAAGGCGACGCCGTGGCGCGACCGCCGCCCCGCCATCGCCAAGGCGCTCGAAGCCGCCTGATCGCCATGGCGACAGTCCCGGCCGCGGGACATCGCGCGAAAATTCGCCGGCGGAACCCGGCCGGCGGCTCGATCCGCCGGCGCCGGCTCCGCGCCATCACTCCAAGGAGGACCTGCCCCGTGAAAGCCGATCTCATCGAACTGGCGGAAGCGACCGCCGCCTGCTGGTCTGCGGTCCGTCCGCCCAATGCCGCCGCCATCGAGATGACCCGCGGTCTCGGACCGGTGATCGCCGGCTTCGAGGCGCTGCGCGGTCAACTGGCCTTCGAGGACGAGCCCTCGTCCTTCGAGGCGGCCCTCCTGGCGACCAAGGAGTGATGGACATGAACGCCCCACTCAAGACATCCACCGCCCTGACCGACATGACCCTGGTCGAGGCGGCCGACATGGTCGCCCGCGGCGAGACCAGCTCGGTGGCCCTGACCGCCGCCGCCATCGAGGCCTTCAAGACCAAGGATGCCAAGGTCAATTCGCTGATCTGGATGGAAGAGCAGAACGCCCTGGAGACCGCCGAGGCGCTCGACCGGATGCGCAAGGCCGGCCGGATCACCGGGCCGCTGCACGGCGTGCCGCTCGCCCACAAGGACATGTACTATCAGGCCGGCAAGCCCTGCACCTGCGGCTCGGCCATCCGCAAGGACTTCAAGCCGACCTACACGGCGACGGTGATCGACCGGCTGCACGGGGCGGGCTCGATCACGCTCGGCGGCCTCAACATGGCCGAGTTCGCCCAGAATCCTTCGGGCCACAACCGGCATTTCGGCCATTGCCACAATCCCTGGAGCCTCGACTACTGCACTGGCGGGTCGTCGTCGGGGTCCGGCGCGGCCGTCGCCGCCCGCTTCGTCTACGGCGCGCTCGGTTCCGACACCGGCGGTTCGATCCGCCTGCCGGCCTCGATCTGCGGCGTCACCGGCATCAAGGGCACCCAGACCCGCGTCTCGCGCTACGGCGTGATGCCGCTGTCCTTCTCGGCCGACAATGTCGGGCCGCTCGCCCGCACGGCGCGCGACTGCGCCCGCATCCTGTCGGTGATCGCCGGCGCCGATCCGATGGATCCGACCGCCGCGACCGAACCGGTGCCGGACTATGAGAGCCTGCTCGACGGCGACGTGCGCGGCCTCAGGATCGGCGTTCCGACCAACTATTTCTTCGACAATGTGGATCCGGAGGTCGGCGCGGCCTTCGAGGCGGCCATGGCGGTCCTGCAGGCGCGCGGCGCCGAGATCATCCCGGTCACCATCCCGCATATGGATGCGGTGGTCACCTACGGTTCGATCGTCTCGCGCTGCGAAGGCGCGACCATCCACGCGCAATGGATGCGCGAGCGGCCGGACGACTATGCGGTGCATCTGAATGCCCGCCTCTACGGCAGCTACGCGATCCCGGCCGTCTATTATGTCGAGGCGCTGGCCCGTCGCGGCGCGATCCTCAAGGCGGTCGCCGCGGAGGTCTTCGGCGCCTGCGATGTCTTTGCGACGCCGACGCTGCGCTACAAGGTCCCGACGCTGCTCGAGACCGATATCGACGCGGGAACGGAAGGCGCGATCGAAAAGTTCAACGCCATCTCGATCAACACACGCCCGATCAACTATCTCGGCCTGCCCTCGGTCAGCGTCCCCTGCGGCTTCGATTCCAACGGCGTGCCGATCGGCTTCCAGATCCAGGGCCGCCCCTTCGCCGAGGGCCGCGTGCTCAAGGTCGCCGACGCCTATCAGCGCGATACCGATTGGCACGCCCGGAAGCCGGCCGTCTGACGAGGGCTGCTACACATAAAAAAGCCCGCCGCCGGACAGCCGGCGGCGGGGTTTGCGACGATCGGGACCGAAGCCGCGCCGTCAGCGGATCGACGGACGCCTCTGGCCGCCGTCGACATGGATATCCGTGCCGTTGACCCAGCGCGCCCGGGGCGACGACACGAAGGCGATCACCTCGGCCACTTCCGTGTCGCTGCCGAGCCGCCCCCACGGGAAGTCCTCGCTCTCGAACTTGGCGAAATCGGCCGGCCGTTCGGAACGGATCTTTTCCCAGGTGCCGCCGGCAAACAGGATCGAGCCGGGCGAGACCGCGTTGACGCGGATGCGCCGGGGACCGAGCTCCCAGGACAGGTTGCGCGCGGCGTGGATCAGTCCGGCCTTGGCGGCGGCATATTGGGCCGCGCGCGTCGAGGGCGCGCGCCCCGAAATCGAAGCGACGAACACCACCGAGCCGTCGCCGCTGGCCTCCAAGTGCGGCACGGCGGCGCGGGTCGCCGCGATGGCATGGCCGACATTGAAGCGGAAGGTCGCCTCGAAATCCTCATCCGTGCCGGCGACGAGCTCGCGCTCGCCGAAGGAGCCGCCGGCATTGGCGACCAGCAGATCGAGCCGGCCGAAGCGCTCGACCGTCGCCGTCACCGCGCGCGCCGCCTCGGCCGGGACCGTCAGGTCCGCGGCGACGGCGAATGCCGGCACGCCGAGGGCTTCGATCTCGGCCGCCGTGGCGGCGAGCCGGTCCGGGCCGCGCGCGGCGATCGCCACGGCGACCCCCTCGCGGGCGAGGGTCAGGGCGGTGGCCCGCCCGATGCCGCGACTGCCGCCGGTGATCAGGGCGACCTTGCCGTTCAGTCCGAGATCCATGGCTCAGCCCGCCTTGGCTTCGAGCAGCGCCTTGGCGATCATGCAGTGGATGCCCTTCGAGACGTTCACGGTCTGGGTGACCCGCAGATCAGCGGCAAGCGAGCAGAGCGTATAGGCATCCTCGCGCGAAAGGCCGGCCTTCTCGCCCATCAGCACGATCATGTCACGCAGCGCCCGGACGACGCATTGGTCGAGATCGGGATCCATGCCCATGGTCAGAAGATGGCTCGGCGTCTCCGCGCGCGGATAGGTGAAGCGCAGATCCTTGCGCAGGGTGAAGCGGAAGGTGCCCTGCAGCGCCGTTTCGATCGCGGTGACGTTGACCTCGCCGTCGCCCTGCGCGCCGTGCCCGTCGCCGCAGGAGAACAGTCCGCCCGGCGCGAAGACCGGCAGGTAGAGCGTGGCGCCCTTGACCAGCTCCTTGTTGTCGAGATTGCCGCCATGGGCGCGCGGGATGATCGAGGTGATGCGTCCCCAGGCCGGCGGCGGCGCCACGCCCATCACGCCGAAGAAGGGCGCGAGCGGCAGGTCGAGGCCCCAGGGCAGCTTGCCCACCATCGCGGTGCGGTCGAGCGGGATGTGCAGGAGCCGGGTTTCGTGGAAATCGTCGATCAGCGTGCCGGCGAGCGGGCGGATGAAATTGTATCCCCAGTCCTGGCGCAGGGCGATGTCGAGAATGTCGACCTGCAGCACGTCGCCGGGTTCGGCGCCGGCGATCGCGACCGGGCCGGTCAGGATATGGCCGGGCAACTGCCGTTCGGAGCGCGCATGCACGTCGTGGATCTCCGGCGGGATATGGAAGTCGCCCTTGGGCAGAACCTCCGGGGGGCCGGACAGGCAGTCGATCGTGACGGTGTCGCCGGATTCGACCGCGAGCACCGGCTTCAGCCGGGCATCGAAGAAGCCCCAGTGGCAGGTTTCGACCGAGGCCTTGAGAAGGTGATGGGACATGCTGGCATCTCCGGAGCGGGCGGGGGTCAGGGCGTCTCGGTGCCGGGCGGTCGGGGCGCCGCGGCGGCCACGCCGCGCCCTTCCGTTCCGGCATTGCGGCGGACAGTGTAGACGGTGGCGGCCACGACGATCGAGGCGCCGATGAAGGTCGGCAGCGACGGCAGCTCGGCAAAGACGGCGAAGCCGATCCCGGTCGCGATCAGCAGCCGGACGAAGTCGAGCGGCGCCAGCGCGGCGGCCTCGCCGACCTGGTAGGCGCGGGTGATCAGATACTGGCCGGCCGTGCCGACGACGCCGATCAATCCGATCAGCAGCCACTCCCGCGGCGTCGGGCTCTCCCACCACAGGACCGTCGGCACGATCAGCGCGAGGCAGAGGACGATGGCCTGGTAGAGCAGGATCGTGGCGGTCTTCTCCGACTGCGCCAGCATGCGGACCGTGACGGTGATGCCCGAGCCGAACAGGGCACCGATCACCGCGAACAGGCCATAGGGATTGGACAGGCCGTCGCCGGTCGGACGCAGCATGATCAGGACGCCGACGAAGCCGATCAGCGTCGCGGCCCAGCGCCGCCAGCCGACGGCCTCCTTCAGGATCACCACGGCCAGGATGGTGACGAACAGGACCTGGCTGAAACCCAGCGCGGTGGCATCGGCGAGCGGTACATGGATGATCGCCGTGAAGCCGAACAGCATCGACATCAGCGAGAACAGGCCGCGGGTGATCTGCAGCGATAGGCGGTTGGTGCTGAGCGCATGGCGCATGTCGTGCAGGAACAGCGGCATCAGCAGCACCGTCATGATCACCTGGCGCAGCAGCAGCACTTGCGGCAGGGGCACCCGCGTGCCGATCGCCTTGATCGCCGCAGTCATCACCGAGAAGACCACGAAGGCGCCGATCATCAGGATGGAGCCGCGCAGATTGTCGGGCGCCCGGTCCCACCAGGCACGCCATCGGGCGATCCCGCCGGGTCGCGGCCACAGCCGGCCGGCCCGGGCAGCGATCGAGCGCGGCCGTGCGGGGGGCGACAGGTGGGGGGGCGGCAGGTCGGGGGGTAGCGGGTCGGCCGGGCCTTCGCCCGCCGCAGGCTCCGGTCGCGAGGCCGGTTGCGGCGGCGGAGCGACCGCGGGCGGGCGGGCCAGAGCTGCAGCCTGGCGATCGCCGTGCGCCAGCTCGGGGCATTCGCCGCCCGGGACCCCAATCGGGGCCGGCTCGATCAGATCGTCGTCATGGACCCGGCCGGCGACGTTCGCGCGTTCCATCACGGCCGCTCCGCCGGCCGGCCGGAGCGACAGGCTGCGCCGATGCGACGCGGGTCGTGCGCGCCGGGGTCGGGCATCGGCTTCGGACGGCATCCGGCCGATGCGCGTCCGGTCATGCGGCCTTCGCGAGATCGAGGGCCGGCCGCAGAGCGGTCAGCCCGGTCGCCGCCTCGAAGGCCTGTCCGATGCGCAGGACGGTCGCGTCCTCGAAGGGGCGGCCGACGATCTGCATCGACAGCGGCAGCCCGGACTTGGAGAAACCGGTCGGGATCGACATGGCCGGGTTGCCGGTCAGATTGTACGGGATGGTCTGGATCGGCCAGTTCGGCGGGTTGCCCTGGGGCATCTCGTCGAAGCGCGGCGCCGGGGCCAGAGCCGAGGCGGTGATGATGGCATCGTAGCGGCCGAGAATATCCCGGTTGATGAGCAGCGACAGCTTGCGCCGGACGCGGAAGGCCTGGGTCAGGTCGGACGCAGAGATCAAGGCGCCGAGCACCATGCGCAGATGGGTCAGCCGGCCGTAATCGAGCGGCCGGGTCTGCAGGTTCTTCTCGTGGACCGCATAGGCTTCGGAGAAGAGGATCAGGCGCCCGGCCGCATTGAACAGGTCGTAGTCGGGCAGCGCGATCTCCTCGACGATGGCGCCGAGCTTTTCGAAGGTCGCCGCCGCCTGCTCGATCGCGGCGGCCGTTTCGGGCGACAGCCCGACCGCATCCTTGTAATGGCAGCGCGGCAGCGCGATGCGCATGCCCTCGACGCCCTTGCCGAGATCGGCGACGAAATTCGGCACGGGCAGGTCGGCGGAGGCCGGATCCTCGGGATCGTGGCCGGCGATCGCCTGCATGGTCAGCGCGCAATCCTCCACCGACCAGGTCAGCGGACCGGCATGGTCGAGCGTGAAGGAGAGCGGGAAGATGCCGCGACGGGAGACCAGCCCGTAGGTCGGCTTCAGCCCGACGGTGCCGCAATAGGCGGCCGGTCCGCGGATCGAGCCGCCGGTATCCGAGCCCATCGCCATCCGGCAGAAGCCGGCCGCGACCGCCGCCCCCGATCCCGACGACGAGCCGCCGGTGATGTGATCGGGATTCCAGGGATTGCGCGCCGGCGGGAAGGGCAGATCGAAGCTCGGTCCGCCGAAGGCGAATTCGTGGGTGGCGAGCTTCCCGAGCAGCACGCCGCCGGCCGCCTTCAGCTTGGTCTCGACCACGCAGTCTTCCGCGGGCACATGGTCGACCAGAAGCTTGGAATGGCAGGTCGAACGGATCCCCGCCGTCATGTAGATGTCCTTGAGACCGTAGGGGATGCCCTGCAGCGGCCCCTTGTCGACCCCTTGCGCGAAGTCGGCATCGGCGGCGGCGGCATCGGCCATCGCCCGCTCCCCGGTCACGGTGATGAAGCTCGCCAGGACTCCGTCCAGCGCCGCGATGCGGGCGAGGCTGGCTTCGGTCAGAGCGGCGGAGGTCAGCGAGCCGGCGCGGATCATCCGCCCGGCCTCGGCGATCGACAGGTCGTGCAGCGGCTTGCTTGTCATCTCACGCGCTCCGGACGATGTTGGCGAAGGTATAGATGTTGGCCGGCTCGTCGGCCGGCGTGATCTCGACCGTGCGCAGCAGCGCGGCCAGGCGCTTCACGTCCTGGTATCCGGCCAGGATGGCCTCGCGGCGGTCATGCTGAATCGCGATGCCGGCCTTGGCGGCCAGGACATCGAGTTCGACGGCAAGTGTTGCGGCATCGGTCATGCGCTGGCCTCCGGGGGTGTGGGGTCGTGCAGCGGGCGGGATCGCGTCCGAACAGACGGCATGACCATTTTTGTATCCAATGATGCGAGTGCGAACAATCGACCGCATCGCAAATATTTTGTGCGAAGACCCACCCGGGCGCCGGTGGACGGAGTGGAATCCTGCATTTCAAATATCTGTTTTATATAACATTTTTAGAGCCATGCCGAAGCCGTGTGCGGAATCCCGGACGGGATGCCCAAAGTTCCGTCATGCTGTCGTCAGAATTCGTCATTGACCCTCATATTGTATCCTAAAGGGCGGAGCCGCAGGCCTGCGCGGCGATTTCGATCCGCGCCGCGGATGGTGTGGAATGCCGAAGCACCGCTGACGAAATGCCGCGGAAAGGCGGAAAAAGGCCAGTATTTGCAGCGACGCGCATAGAAATGGCCGGCCGGCGGGAAAGCGGCGCCGCATGATTGCGCACAATCCGCCGGCGGGATGGCACGACCGTTGCTGTTTGCTGTGCAGCATGGCGTCGGCCGCAAGAGGCGGTCGACGCCCTCTGGTGATTGGAGGCTTCGACATGAAGACGAGCTTCAGACGGCTTGCCGCCGGAATGGTCATGGGTCTCGCCGCCGCATCGGCAGCCCCGGCGGCCCATGCCGAAAGCGTGTTGCGCGTAGCCATGACGGCCGGCGACATTCCCGACGTGACCGGGCAGCCGGACCAAGGTTTCGAGGGCTATCGCTTCGTCGGCTATTCTCTCTACGACGCGCTGATCAATTGGGATCTGACCAGGTCCGACCGCGAAGCCACGTTAAAGCCCGGCCTCGCCACCAAATGGTCCATCGACCCGGCCGACAACAAACGTTGGATCTTCGAACTCCGCCAAGGCATCAAATTTCACGACGGCTGCCCGTTCAATGCCGATACGGTCGTCTGGAACGTCAAGCGCCTGACCGACAACACGGTCCCGCAGTTTGTCGCCAAGCAGTTCGCGGCGATGCGCACCCGCACCGTCAACATCGCCGGCGTCGAAAAGATCGACGACGGCAAGGTCGCCATCATCATGAAGGAGCCCGACTCGCTCTTCTATATCCAGATGAGCTTCTGGATGATGGTATCCAATTGCCAGTTCGAAAAGGCCGGCAACGACAACGGCAAATATGCGCT
This sequence comes from Prosthecodimorpha staleyi, assembly GCF_018729455.1. Lineage (NCBI taxonomy): Bacteria > Pseudomonadati > Pseudomonadota > Alphaproteobacteria > Hyphomicrobiales > Ancalomicrobiaceae > Prosthecodimorpha > Prosthecodimorpha staleyi. Next base: position 253,469 of record NZ_JAHHZF010000004.1, read on the forward strand.
GATGCCGTCCGGCACGGGCCCCTACAAGTTCGACAAGTTCGTGCCCCGCGAGCGCCTGGAACTGGTGCGCAATGCCGACTACTGGGACAAGCCGCGCATCCCGAAGCATGACCGGCTCGTGCTGATCCCGATGCCGGAGGCGACCACCCGGGCCGCGGCGCTGCTCGCCGGTCAGGTCGATCTGGTCGAGGCGCCGTCGCCCGATACCGTGCCGCGCCTGAAGCAGTCCGGCATGACGGTGCTGACCAACGCCTATCCGCACAATTGGGCCTACCAGCTCAACTTCGTCGACGGGCCGTTCAAGGACAAGCGCGTCCGCCAGGCCGCCAACTACGCCCTGAACCGGGCCGACATGAAGGAAATGCTCGGCGGCTTCATGATCGAGGGCTATGCCACCGTGCCGCCGAACTCGGCCTGGTTCGGCAAGCCGGTGAAGTACGAATACGATCCCAAGAAGGCGGCCGCACTGCTCAAGCAGGCGGGCTGCTATCCCTGCGAGGTCACGTTCGCGATCTCGACCTCCGGCTCCGGCCAGATGCAGCCGTTGCCGATGAACGAGCTGGTCAAGGCGCAACTCGAGGAAGCCGGATTCAAGGTCAAGCTCGAGGTGATGGACTGGAATGCCCTGCTCGACGTGACGTTCAAGGGGCGCGAGAAGTTTCCGCAGTATCACGCCGTCAATGTCAGCCGCGCCACGCAGGATCCCTTCTCGGGCATCTTCCGCTTCGCCATGAAATCGCAAAATGCACCCGCCGGCGGCAATTGGGGCTGGTACTACAATGCCGAGATCGAAGACCTGATCAAGAAGATCTATACGACCTTCGACGAAGTCGCGCGCGACAAGATGATCGTCAAGGTGCACGAGATCATGAATGACGATGCCGCGATGATCTGGGTCGCCCATGACGTGAACCCGCGGGCCCTGTCGCCGAAGCTGAAGGGCTTCGTCCAGGCGCAAAGCTGGTTCCAGGACCTGACGCCGATCGTCGTCGAGGACAAGACCAACTGATCCGGCCGCGGGTCCGGTTCGCCGGACCCGCACCGTTGCCGTGGCCCGGATTGTCGGGTCCGCCTCTCCCGCATCCCTTGCCCGGGGGTACCGCCCATGTGGCTCTACGTCGCCCGCCGCATTCTCTACGCCGTCCCGATCGCGCTCGGCGTCACCGCCTTCTGCTTTGCGCTGGTCTATCTGGCGCCCGGCAATCCGCTGCAGCTGCTTCTGCCGCCGGATGCCTCTGCGGAAGTGATCGATCTGATCAAGAAGACCTACGGTTTCGACAAGCCGATCCCGGTGCAATACGCGATCTGGCTCGGCCGCGCCCTGACCGGCGATCTGGGCGTCTCGATCGCCACCAACCGGCCGGTCACCGGCGAGGTGCTCGGCGCCCTGTCCAATACCGTCATCCTGTCCGTCGCCGCCGTGATCCTGGCCTTCTCGCTGGCCTTCACGCTCGGCCTGCTTGCCGCCTGGTTCAACGGCCGCTGGGTCGACCGGCTGGTCACCGGTTTCTCGATCGTCGGCGTCAGCGTGCCAAACTACTGGCTCGGCATGGTGCTGATCATCGTCTTCGCGGTGAACATGAACTGGCTGCCGGCGACCGGCATGGGATCCAAGGGCTCGGAGAGCTTCCGGCTGACCGACTGGGAGCAGTTGCGCCACGCCATCCTGCCGGTCGTCACCATGTCGATGATCCCGCTCGGCATCATCATGCGGACGACCCGCTCGGCCGTCTCGGAAGTGCTCAACCACGACTTCGTCCAGACGCTGCGCGCCAAGGGGCTCGGCGAATTCGCGGTGCTGCGCCATGCCGTGCGCAACGCTTTGCCGGCGGTGCTGGCCGTGATGGGCCTCCAGTTCGGCTACCTGATGGGCGGGTCGATCCTGATCGAGACGATCTTCACTTGGCCCGGCACGGGGTTCCTGCTCAACAAGGCAATCCTGACCCGCGACATCCCGGTCCTGCAGGGCACCATCCTGGTGCTCGCCCTCATCTTCGTCGCCACCAATCTGGTCGTGGATCTGATCCAGACCGCCGTCGATCCGCGCATCAAACGGGCATGAGGAGGACGTCGCCATGACCGACACCACCTTTGGCGCTGCAAATCCGGCCAAGGTCGATACCGCTCCGCCCGTCAAGGTGCGCGGCTACTGGCAGTCCGTCGCCTACCGGCTGCGCTACGACTACGTCACGCTGGCCTTCGGCCTCATCATCCTGGCCATCGTCGTCGCGGCGCTGCTGTCGCCCTGGATCGCGCCGATGGACCCGCAGAAGACCTCGATGGTCTATCGGCTGAAGCCGATCGGCTTCAAGCAGTTCACGCTCGGCACCGACGAGCTCGGCCGCGACATCCTCTCCCGCCTGCTCTGGGGCGGACGCACCTCGCTCCTGATGGGCGTCGTGCCGGTCGGCCTGGCCGTTCTGATCGGCGGCACGCTCGGCGTCCTCGCCGGCTTCATCGGCGGCAAGATCAACATGCTGATCATGCGGACGATGGACATCTTCTACGCCTTCCCGTCGATCCTGCTCGCGGTGGCGATTTCCGGCGCCATGGGCGGCGGCATGGCCAACGGCATGCTGGCCCTGACGCTGGTCTTCATTCCACCGCTCTGCCGCATCGCCGAGACCGCGACGACCCAGGTGCGCGGTCTCGATTTCGTCGAAGCCGCCCGCGCCTCGGGCGCCGGCACGCCGTCGATCATCGTCCACCACATCCTCGGCAACGTCCTGGCGCCGGTCTTCGTCTATGCCTCCGGGCTGGTCTCGGTCTCGATCCTGATCGCCTCGGGGCTATCCTTCCTCGGCCTCGGCGTCGAGCCGCCGACGCCCGACTGGGGGCTGATGCTCTCGACGCTGCGCCAGGCGATCTACGTCAACCCCTGGGTCTGCGCGCTGCCTGGTGCGGCGATCTTCATCACCTCGCTCTCCTTCAACATGGTCTCGGACGGACTGCGCCAGGCCATGGACGTGAAGATGTGACCCCGGAGGCGATCATGACCATCATCACCCGCGACCCTCCGAAATTGGATGTCGTGCCCGACGGCGATCCGCGCGACCGCGGCGGCCCGGCCCAGCCGCTGCTGATCGCGCAGGACCTGAAGAAGTGGTTCCCGGTCCGCGGCGGCCTGCTCAACCGGGCCATCGGCCATGTCCGCGCCGTGGACGGCGTCACATTCCAGGTGCTGAAGGGCGAAACGCTCGGCATCGTCGGGGAATCGGGCTGCGGCAAGTCCACCCTGGCCCGCCTGCTGATGCAGTTGATCCCGCACGATTCCGGCGTCCTGACCTTCGACGGCGACCCGGTCGGCGAGATGCGCGGCATCTCCATGAAGGAGTTCCGCAAGGCCGTGCAGATGGTCTTCCAGGACAGCTATTCCTCGCTCAATCCGCGCCTGCCGGTCGAGGACTCGATCGCCTACGGTCCCAAGGTGCACGGCATGGCCGCCTCCGCGGCGAAGACGCTGGCGCGGGAACTGCTCGAGAAGGTCGGCCTGCGCTCCAACCTGTTCGGCCAGCGCTATCCGCATGAACTGTCCGGGGGACAGAAGCAGCGCGTCAACATCGCCCGCGCCCTCGCGCTGTCGCCCCGGCTCCTGATCCTCGACGAGGCGGTTTCGGCGCTCGACAAGTCGGTCGAGGCGCAGGTGCTCAACCTGCTCCGCTACCTGAAGCGCCACTTCAACCTGACCTATGTCTTCATCTCGCACGATCTGAACGTCGTACAATATATCTCCGACCGCGTTCTGGTGATGTATCTCGGACAGGTGGTCGAGATCGGACCGGTCGATGGAATCTATACGGCGCCCAAACATCCCTATACCCGCGCCCTGCTGACCTCGCGCCTGTCCATGGATCCGGACGAGCGGATCGAGGATCCGCCGATCACCGGCGATCCGCCCAACCCGATCAATCCGCCGTCCGGCTGCCGGTTCCGCACGCGCTGCCCCTTCGCGGAGGCGGTCTGCGCCAGCGCCATGCCGACCCTGCCGAAATGGCTCGACGCGGACAGCCATGTCGCCGCCTGCCACATGCACGATGCCGCCGGCGGCCACAGCCGATCCGGCAATCCGCCCGGCGTGCTCGATCCCCTGCATGCCCTCGCGCCGGCCGCCCGCAGCGCGGCGCCGGTCGTCCCCCTGCGTCCCGCCGTCGTGGCCTGAACAGGAGCCGAAACCATGAGCTTCTTCTTCCGTTCCGCTCCGACGACCATGGCGCCGGCGCCGACCGCCGACGGCATCCGGCCGCTGGTCGAGGTCGAAGACCTCCAGGTCCGCTTCGTCTCGCGCGAGGCGACCGTGCACGCGGTCAACGGCGTCAGCTTCTCGCTGATGCCCGGCGAGGTCCTGTGCATCATCGGGGAATCCGGCTCCGGCAAGTCCGTGACCATGCGGGCCCTGATGCGCCTTCTCCCGACCCACAAGACCCGGATGTCCGGGCGCATGCGCGTCGGCGACAGGGACGTGCTGGCGCTGTCTCCGGCCGAACTGACCGCCATGCGCGGCGCACTGGTCTCGATGATCTTCCAGGAGCCGATGACCGCGCTCGATCCGGTCTACACGATCGGCGACCAGATCGCCGAGACCGTGATGCGCCATACCGGCTGCAGCCGGGCCGCGGCGCTGCGACGCGGGCTGGAACTCCTCGAATTCGTCAAGGTTCCGTCGGCAGAGCGGCGGCTGAAGGCCTATCCGCACGAACTGTCGGGAGGACTGCGCCAGCGTGCCATGATCGCCATGGCGCTGTCGTGCAATCCGAGCCTGCTGCTGGCCGACGAGCCGACCACCGCGCTCGACGCCACGGTGCAGATCCAGGTGCTGATCCTGATGCGCAAGCTGCAGAAGGACCTCGGCATGAGCGTCATCTTCGTCACCCACGATCTCGGCGTCGCCGCCCAGATCGCCGACAAGGTGGCGGTCATGTATGCCGGCCGGATCGTCGAGATGGGCTCGGTCAAGGAGGTGCTGTCCAACCCGCAGCATCCCTATACGCGCGGCATGCTCGCCTCGACCGTGCACGGCCAGGACCGCGACCGCGACATCGAGGCGATTCCCGGCAGCCCGCCGGACATGCGCCGCCTCGCGCCCGGCTGCAGCTTCGCGCCGCGCTGCGCGCACGCCACCGAGGAATGCCTGGCATCCGCGCCGCCCGAAATCCGGATGGGCCCGGCGCGCGCCGTGCGCTGTTTCCGCGCCGGCCAGTTCGGCGCTCCATCCGCATCGCTCGCCATCGCCTGATCCGAGGAGGACACGCCATGCACACGGTTTCCATTCCGCAGTCGGTCGTCGACCGGGTCGTCGCCCGGCGCGGTTCGGCCCATCCCTTCTCCGATCTCGATCCCGCCCGGACGGCCCTGGTGGTGGTCGATCTGCAGAACGGCTTCATGATGGACGGCGTCGGCCATGCCGTCTGCCCGACGGCGCGCGAGATCGTGCCCAACGTCAACCGGCTCGCCGCCACCGTCCGGGCGACCGGCGGCAAGGTCTTCTGGATCCGCAACACCCACTACGACGAGTGCTTCACGTCCTGGTCGATCCTCCATGACTACACCGTGCCGGACAAGCGCGCGCACCGCATCCGCTCGATGTCGGAAGACACGCTCGGCAACGAACTCTGGGCCGATCTCGACGTGAAGCCCGAGGACGACATGGTCCGCAAGACGCGCTTCTCGGCTTTCATCCAGGGTTCGTCGGATCTCGAACTGCGCCTACGCCGCCAGGGGATCGACACGCTGCTGATCACCGGCACGGTGACCAATGTCTGCTGCGAAACGACCGCGCGGGACGCCATGATGCTGAATTTCAAGACGATCATGATCACCGACGGCAATGCCGCCGCCAATGACGAAGAGCACAACGCCGCCCTGATCGCCTTCTACCTGACCTTCGGCGACATCCTGTCCACGGACGAGACCATCGCCTGCCTGGAGCGCAATGCCGGACTGAAGCTCGCCGCGGAGTGATCCGAGGCGGCCGGAACGCCGCAGAACCGGCCGCCTCCCCCCGGCCGGCACACCTGACCGCCCGCTGCCCGCGAGGGGCAGCGGGCGGCCTTTCCGCCTCCCGATCTCCGGCACGAGCGCTCCCCGCCATCCGCGGGCGGGCAACGACCGTTCGCGCCCGTCCCCTCGAAGTCATCCCCTCAAAGGACAGACCATGCAGAAGCCCAAAGTCGCCGTCATCGGAACCGGCGGAACCATCTGTTCGATCGGTGTCGGGCCGTTCGACATCCTCGACTACGGCGCCAACGAATGCATGCTGCATGCCGACGAGGTGGTGGCGAAGTTTCCGGAAGTGCACGAGCATGCCGAGGTGATCCCGGTCCGCTACAAGGCCGTGCCGAGCCCCAACATCCACTTCGCGGTCTGGAAGGACCTCGTCCTGATGATGGACGATCTGGTCGCCAAGACCCCCGATCTCGCAGGCATCGTCATCCTGCACGGCACGGCGAGCCTGGAGGAGACCGCCTATTTCCTGTCGCTGACCGCCAAGGTCGCGGTGCCGATCGTTGTGGTCGGCTCGCAGCGGCCGGCCTCCGCGCTGTCCACCGATGCCGGCATGAATCTCGCCAACGCGATCCGGACCGCGGCGGCGCCGGCATCGCGCGGGCTCGGCGTGCTGGTGCTGCTCAACGACGAGATCCACGCCGCACGCGAGGTGACCAAGACCTCGACCTTCCGCCTGCAGACCTTCCGGTCGCCGGATTTCGGCGTGCTCGGCCATGCCGACGGCGATGCGATCGTATTCTACCGCAAGCCGATCCGCCGGGCCGCCCCGGACACGGAGTTCGACATCCGCGACCTCGATGAGCTTCCGCGCGTCGACATCGCCTATGCCTATACGGGTTCGGACGGGACCGCCGCGCGGGCCTTCGTCGAGGCCGGGGCCAAAGGGGTCGTCTCGGCCGGCTTCGCGCCGGGCTTCGCCGGTCAGGGCGATGCCGACGTGCTCAAGGCCGCGGTGGCCGAGAAGGGCGTGGTGGTCGTGCAGTCGACCCGAGCCGGATCCGGGCGGACCTTCCGCGGCAAGCGCCTGCGCGAGATGGGCTTTCTGATCGCCGACAATCTCAACCCGCAGAAGGCCCGCCTGCTGCTCTCGCTGGCGCTGACGCGGACTGCCGACCCGGCCGAAATCGAGCGCATGTTCCTGACCTATTGAAGGGGTACCGCCATGACGGCGACCACGATCGATGCGCCGCGGATCGACCGGGTCGCGCGCGACCCGCGCCGGGGCATCCTCCTGATGGCGCTCGGCATCGCGCTCTTCTCGCTGCTCAATGCCGCGGTGAAATGGCAGTCGGAAACTTTTCCGATCAACCAGATCATATTCTTCCGCAATGCCTTCGCGCTCATCCCGGTGCTCGTCATGGCCCGGCAGATGGGCGGGCTTCCGGCGCTGCGGACGGCACGGCCGCGCGAGCAGATCCTGCTGTCGCTGATCTGGACCGGCGTCCTGGTCATGATGTTCGGCGCCTATCATCTCATGCCGCTGGCCGACGCCACCGCGATCTCCTTCCTGCAGCCGATCGTCGTCACCTTCCTGTCCGCGCCGCTGGCCGGCGACCGGGTCGGCTGGCGCGACTGGGGCGCCGTGCTGGTCGGCATCGCCGGGGTGCTGCTGATGGTCGATCCGACCGGCCAGGGATCGGTCTTCGGCGCTGTCCTTGCCTTTTCGGGCATGGTGCTGTCGGCCCTCTCGATGATCATGCAGCGCCGCCTCTCCCGGACCGAGACCTCGATCTCGGTCGTCGTCTGGACGCTCGGCATCTCGGCATTGACCATGGTGCCGACGCTGCCCGCCGCCTGGGTAACGCCGACCGGCCCGCAGCTCGGCGGCCTGATCGCCATGGGGCTGGCCTCCGGCGCCTTCCAGTATCTGACCGTGCGCTCGCTCTACCATGCCAGCGCGGCGGCGGTGTCCGCGGTCAGCTACACCAAGATGATCTGGGCGATCGTGATCGGCTTCGTCGCATTCGGCGACGTGCCGACCCCGGCCGTCCTGCTCGGCACCCTGGTCATTCTGGTTTCGACCGTCCTTGCCTATCGTTCGGGGCGCAGGGATGCTGCGGCGCCGGATCCGACGCGCTGACCGGAGACATCCCGCTTGCAAGACCGCCTCGCTCCCCTGCGGGCCCTCGCGGCCGCCTTCGCGCCCGCCCGCTTTCCCTATCTGCGCTTCCTCGTCGCGCTCGGCATCGGCTGGTGCGGCGGCTATGCCTTCGCCTGGCTTCGGCTCCCGCTGCCCTGGATGCTGGGACCGATGTCGGTGCTGACGGTCGCCTCGCTGCTGCGCCTGCCGGTCGCCGCCCCCGCAGTCATCCGGCCGCCGATGACCGCCGTGATCGGCATCATGCTCGGCGCATCGTTCAAGCCCGACATGCTCGATCACATCGGCACGTGGTTCGCCACCATGCTGGGTCTCGCCCTGTTCGTGACCGCCTCGGCCTTCGCCTGCATCCTCTATCTGCACAAGGTCGCGGGCTTCGATCGCGAGACGGCCTATTTCTCGGGGATGCCCGGCGGGCTGGTGGAAATGATCGAACTCGGCGAGCAGCGCGGGGCGGATCACAACACGATCGCGCTCGCCCATTCGGCCCGCATCCTGATGATCGTGTTCACCCTGCCGTTCCTGGTTCAGTGGCTGGAAGGGGTCTCGCTCGGCAACCGCAGCCAGCTCGGCGCAGGGTTGGCGGCGGCACCCTGGTCGGGCCTGGAACTGATGATCCTGTGCGGCTTCGCCGGCGCCTGGGCCGGCCGCCGGCTCGGGCTGCCCGGTCCCTACCTGCTCGGCCCGATGTTGGCCTCCGCGGCGATCCATGTCGCCGGCATCACCGACTTCACGCCGCCGCGGGAGATCGTCAATACCGCACAGATGGTGCTCGGCACGGTGCTCGGCTGCCGCTTCGCCGGCACGCCGCCGACGGCGATCCTGCGCGTCCTGCGGATCGCGCTCGGGTCGACCGCGATCCTGCTCGCCGTGACCATCGCCTTCGCCTGGGGGCTCGGCCGGCTGACCGGCCATGGCATGGTGCCGATCATGCTCGCCTATTCGCCGGGCGGGCTCGCCGAGATGAGCCTCGTCGCGCTGGCATTGCACACCGACGTGGCCTTCGTTGCGGCACACCATATCGTGCGCATCGTGCTGGTGATGGTCAGTGCCGGACCGATCCTCCGGCTGCTCGACCGGCTCGATCCGAAGCCGGCCCCGTCCTCGCATGCGTCCGCGCCGACGCCCCTCGATCAGGCCGCGGAATGACAGGGTTCCGGTCCTCGGGGTTGCTGGACTCCGGCCGCGGGATCCCGGGCCGCCGGTCTCACTCGGCCGGCGCGCCGGCCGGTCCGGCGACCGGCGCCCTCCGGACGGCCCGCGACCGCTCGTAGACGATCGAGTAGACCGACGCTCCGACGATGATCGCCGCGCCGAACAGCGTGGCCGGACTCGGCCCTTCGGCGAACAGCCAGAGGCCGAGACCGCTCGCATAGACGAGCCGAAGATAGTCGGCCGAGGCGACCGCGGCGGCCTCGCCGACACGGAAGCCCGCGAAGTTCAGGCTCTGACCGGCACCGGAGAGCAGCCCGACGGCAACCATCAGGAGCCATTCGGACCCGGTCGGCGGGACCCAGTTCAATGCTGCGGGGACGAGGAAGACCAGTCCGACCCCGATCGACTGATAGGCCATCACGGTGGTCAGCTGTTCCTTTTGGGCGAGCCGCCGGATGATGACCATGATCAGGCCGGCCGCCGCGGCGGAAATCAGCGACAGGAGGGCGTAGACGTCGAAGCCCTCCGCGGAAGGCCGCATCATGACCAGCACGCCGATGAATCCAAGAACCGTCGAGAACCAGCGCTGACGGGTGACGGTCTCGCCGAGGATCACGATGGCGAAGACGGTGACGAAGAAGCTCTTGGAGAAACCGATCGCGACCGCATCGGCCAGCGGCATGTGCACGATGGCCGCGAACCCGGCGCCCATCGCGATCACCGAAAGGGTGACCCGCAGCGCGTGAAGGCCCGGATAGGGCGTGCGGAAGGCCCTGACCGGCGACCGCAGGACGGTCGGCGCGACGAACAGGGAGAGCACCGCCTGGCGGACGAACAGGATCTCGAGGATCGGAATTCGGGTACCGAGCACCTTGATCAGCGCCGACATCACGGTGAAGAATATGCCGGAGAGCAGGATCCAGACGATTCCGCGCACGTTGGCGGGGATTTCGTCCCAGCGTCCGCGCAGGAGGCTCGATCGCTCGGCGGCCTGTTGGCGCCCGCGTCTCCAGAGTCCGGAGACGGCGCCCTGTCGGTGGTCTGGCATGAGCATCCCTGGCGAGGCCGCTGCGTAACTTTACTGATTGGATACGAAGGTTCGACTGAGGCAGTATTGAATACAGAGGTCAGTAGCCTCGCCGACGCCGCCGCGCAAGCCCGATAGGCCGAGAATGCTGCAATTTCGTGAGATTCCAGCGTGGTGATCCGGCCGCTGCGAGATTGCGTACGATTGGGCGATTGGACACTGGACAGGGTCCGCCGGCTCGGCTAGATGGCGGGCCCGGATCCTGCGGCCGATCTGCGGCGAGACGCGGCGGCCGGACGATATCGAGTAGAATTGCACGGCCCGCGCAGCGGGTTCGGGGAGGAGGACAGGTATCCCTATGGCAACGCGCAGCCAAGCCGTCACCCGCACTCTTCGCAATGGGATCCTGAACGGGGAATACGCCGGCGGGATGCGGATGAACGAGATCGATCTCGCCACATCCCTCGGCGTCTCGCGCACCCCGATCCGCGGCGCCCTGTCCACGCTCGCCGCCGAGGGGCTGCTCGACTATACCCCGAACAGCGGCTACGCCGTCCGCAGCTATTCCTCCAAGGACATCGCGGCGACCTACGAGGTCCGCATCGCGCTTGAAGCCCTCGCCGCCCGTCTGGCCGCCGAACGGGGATTTTCGGACGAGGAACGCGGCCAGATGCACCGGGTGCTGAGCGAATCGGCCCAATTGGTCGACGAGCACCAATGGACCGAGGAGACCCGCGTCCGCTGGACCGACCTCAATGAACAGTTCCACCAGATCATCCACCAGGCCGCCGACAATCCCTATCTGGTCGCCCTGATCCGGAAATCCCGCGACGTGCCGATCATCGCGCATATCCGTTTCCAGTGGTTCGACGCCGAATTCCTGACCCAGGCCCATTGGGATCACATCGAAATCGCCGACGCCATCTTCAACCGGCAGCCCGCGCGCGCCGAGGCGCTGGAACGCGAACATATCTACCGCGCCGGCCGCCGGCTGGTGCAGCAGTGGAAGAAGGTCGAGGCCAAGAAGTCCGAAAAGGCTTCGCGGGTGCGCCCCGCCGCCTGATCGGCACCCGCATCCGCCGATCCGGTCTTGCGGCCGGGCCCGCGGCGCCATCGCGCGCGCCGGATCGGTCTCCGAAGACCGTCCCGGCATCTGGGCGGCCGAACCGGCGCCAGCGCGGCCCGGCCTGCCCATTCTGGATCCAATCCGGTTCCCGTTCCGACCGGCGCGGACCCGCCACTCGCCAGGAGGCGGGCGGGATGGGTCTCCTGCCGTCCGCACCGGCGGCGCCGTCGCCCGGGCCGGCGGGCTACTCGGCCGCGTCCGCCAGCGCCGCCGCTCCGCCGGCCTCGATCATCGCCACCACCTCTTCGGTCGAGCGGACATCGGCAAACAGGGCCAGCATGTTGCCGAGAGTCGCGTTGTGCTCCTCGTCGGTCCGGCAGGCATTGGCGTCCGACAGGAAGACGACCTTGTAGTTCATCATCATGGCGTCGCGCGCGGTCGATTCACAGCAGACATTGGTCGCCGTTCCGACGATCAGCAGGGTGTCGATGCCGGCCGCCTGGAGCCTCGCATGAAGGTCCGACGAACCTGGCACGAAGGCGCCGAAGCGTTCCTTTTCGATCGTCCAGTCCTGCGGCCGCACGGTCAGGTCCGGATAGATGGCATGGCCAAAGCTGCCGCGGGTGAAGGCCTCGATCATCCGGCCGCGCAGGCCGGGCTCCATGAAATTGTCGAACCAGGTCCGCCAGCTCGCACGCGTCGCGTCGGTGACGGTGTTCTGGATATAGACGACCTGCCCGCCCGCCGCGCGCAGTGCGTCGCCGATGGCGTTGACGTTCGGCACGATCTCGCGGGCATTGGCGATCTCCGACGGCTGGCCCGGCGCCATGAAGCCGTTCTGCAGGTCGACGACGATCATGGCCGTCCGGACCGGATCGATCCGGTCGAAGACATGCAGGCGGCCGCGCCGCTGCATCACGCGATCGATGACAAAGGAAGGAATGGCGATCTTGTGCATGGATCTGCTCCGGTTTGGGTTTCGGTCGAAGGCCCCGGTCAGGACTCCTCCCTGCGGAGAACCAGGACGGCGGCGGCGATCACGACGGCGGCGCCGAGCAGGACGGCCGGGGATGGCGTGACGGCGAACCAGGTCACATCGATCGCCAGCGCCCAGACGATGCCGGTGTAGCGGGTCGGCGCGATGGCGGCGACGCTGGCGTGGTGCAGGGCGAGCGTGGTCAGATATTGCAGGATCCCGCAGGCAATGCCGGTGGCGACCAGGGCGGCGACCTGCCAGGGCGTCGGCGTCACCCATCCGACCGCGAGCAGCGGCAGCGCGGCGGCCCCGGAAATCGCCATGGTCCAGAACAGGATCGCGATCGACGGATCGGTGGCCGTCATCCGGCGCAGCTGCAGCATCGAGATGGCGCTGGCCAGCGTCCCCGCGACCGCACAAAGGGCGCCGACATTGAGGCTCTCGCCGCTCGGACCGACCATCAGCAGCACACCCGCGAGGCCCATCAGAACCGCCGTCCATTGCGCCGCCGAGACCCGCTCGCCGAGAAACGGCGCCGACAGGGCGACCACGATCAGCGGCTGGGCGAAGGAGATCGCCGTCGCGTCGGTGATCGGCATCAGCTTGTAGGCGAAGAAATAGCCGTAGAGGGTCAGGAAGAAGAGCAGGGCCTGGACCACCTGCGGCCCGAACCGGGACGGCTTCAGCACGCGCAGTCCGCCCATCGTGCCGGCCATCATGACGATCGGTATCAGGGCCGCGAAATTGCGGAACACGATGATCTGGGTGATCGAGACCTGGGTCGAGAGTTCCTTGATGGCGGCATTGACGATCGAGAACAGACCGATGCCGACCAGCATGAGCATGACGCCCGTGCGCTCGTTGCGCGGGGAAGGAACGGCAAGATCGGTCATCCGGAACAGCCTTCGGGCCGAAAGCGGCCAGCCGCCAAACGACGGCAACGGCGAGGCTATCATTCCCAGGGCTGGATACAATAACTCGACCTGCGAGAAGTTTGTGCATCAACGGTACCCGACGGACGCGGCAGTGTCGCCCCGGCGGAAGGACGGAATTACGGGGCTTGCAGCCGGCCGCTTGCCGGTTTCACCCAGATGCAGCCGGGATTCGGACCGGTTGCCGTGTGAAAGATGCCGGTCTCCACGGCAGACGGGCGACGCCGATCGCCATGATCGGGGCCGGCCGGGCACCCAAGGTGGCGTCATCGTGATCAGGCGATGATCGTCCCATGATCATTATGGATACAATTACCTTGGATGCGGGTCGTTCGGGCAAGGCCGCGGAGCGGCCGGGCCCATTCAAAGGCCGGTCGATTCGCGCAGGTTCCCGGCCTTCCGCGGGACGGATCGCGGGATGCGCGGCCCGGGCCTGATTGCATCCCATCGTCTGGCATGACGATTGCTGGATCCGATTGCGACCGGCACGCCGATCGCGGCCAGGGCCGGTCGATCTTCCGCGGCAGAGCCCGGCCCGGTCCTGCCGGTCCGCCTTCGCAAGGACAGTGCCGATGCTCGTCTATGCCCTGGTCCGCATCCTCTATACGATCCCGATCCTGCTCGGCGTCTCGCTGATCGCCTTCGGACTGATCCATCTGGTGCCCGGCAACCCGCTCGATCTGCTTCTGCCGCCCGAAGCGCCGAAGGAACTGGTCGATCAGATCAAGGCCAAGTACGGCTTCGACCAGCCGCTCTACATCCAGTATTTCACCTGGCTCGGCCGCGTGGCTGTCGGCGATCTCGGCAATTCGGTGTTCACCGGCGAACCGGTGCGCGAACAGCTGATCAGCGCCCTGTCGAACACGCTCGTGCTGGCCGTTCCGGCCGCCGTTCTGGGTTTCGCGCTCGGCATCTTCCTGGGCGCCGTGGCCGGATTCAACCGCGACACCTGGATCGACAAGCTGGCTTCGGCGATCGCCATCACGGGCGTGAGCATGCCGCACTATTGGGGCGCGATCGTCTCGGTCATCCTGTTCTCGGTCATTCTCAACTGGCTCCCGGCGACCGGCATGGGGCCGTCCGGCGGGCTGCCGCAGAGCTGGGAAGACGTGACCCACATGATCCTGCCGGTCGTGACCCTGTCGCTGATCCCCATGGGGGTGATCAGCCGGCTGGTCCGGGCGACCGTGCTGGAAATCAACGGGCAGGAATTCACCGCGGCCCTGCGCGGCAAGGGCCTGCGCCGCAAGCGGATCATCTTTCACGTCCTGAAGAATGCGGCGCCGCCCGCGATGGCGCTGATGGGCCTTCAGTTCGGCTATCTGCTCGGCGGTTCGATCCTGGTCGAGACCGTCTACAACTGGCCGGGATCGGGGCAGTTGATGAACCTCGCCATCTTCCGGCGCGATATCCCGGTCCTGCAGGCGACCGTGGTGGTCCTGTCCTTCTTCTTCGTCCTCATCAACCTGTCGGTCGACGTGCTCCAGGCGGCGATCGACCCGCGCATCCGCCGCTGAACCGGGAGGCCCCGATGTCGATCACAGCCGCCGCTCCGGCGATATCGATCCCCGCCCCGGTCGCCGGCAAGGGCTACTGGCGCCTGGTCGGCGAGCGCCTGGCCCGCGACAAGGTCACGCTCGTCGTCGCCGCGATCCTGCTGGCGGTGATCCTCGTCGCCATCTTCGCCCCGCTGATCACCGCCCACGACCCCTATGTCGGCCGCGTCGCCAACCGCCTCAAGCCGATCGGCACGCCCAACCACTGGCTCGGCACCGACGAGGTCGGCCGCGATCTCTGGACCCGGCTCGCCTACGGATCGCGGCTGACGCTGCTGACCGGCGTCACGCCGGTCGTCGTCGCGACGCTGATCGGCGCGACGCTCGGCATCGTTGCCGGCATCGGCGGCCGGGTCGTCAACACGCTGGTGATGCGGACGATGGACGTGTTCTACGCCTTCCCGTCCGTCCTGCTCGCCATCGCCATCTGCGGCGTGCTCGGGTCGGGCGTGCGCAACATGATCCTGTCGCTGACCATCGTCTTCATTCCGCCGGTCGTGCGGGTCAGCGAAAGCGTCACCACCCAGGTCCGCAGCCTGGATTTCGTCGAAGCGGCCCGGGCGACCGGCGCCAGCCTCGCCATGGTGATCCGCCATCAGGTCATCGCCAACGTGCTCTCGCCGATCCTGGTCTATGCGACCAGCCTGGTCTCGCTCTCGATCATCCTGGCGGCCGGGCTGTCCTTCCTCGGCCTCGGCGTCGCGCCGCCCAATGCCGAATGGGGTTCGATGCTCAATGCCCTGCGCCAGTCGATCTACGTCAATCCGGTCAATGCCGCGCTGCCCGGCCTGGTCATCCTGATCACCTCGATGGCGTTCAACCTGATGAGCGACGGGCTTCGGTCCGCCATGGATGTCCGGCTGCCGCGCTGAGGAGGCGAAGCATGAACCCGTCTGCCGAATTGCCGTCCGCGAAAAGCCCGGCGGCCGAACCGCGCGACCGCGGCGGGCCGGCCCAGCCGCTGCTGATCGTCGAGGGGCTGCGCAAGCATTTCCCGCTGAAGGGCCTGCCGTTCACCCGCCGCCCGGTGGTCCAGGCCGTCGACGGCGTTTCCTTCGCGGTGAAGAAGGGCGAGACTCTCGGCATCGTCGGGGAATCCGGTTGCGGCAAGTCGACCACGGCGCGGCTGCTGATGCACCTGATCGAGCCCGATTCCGGCACGATCGTCTTCGACGGCGATCCGGTCGGCGGGCTGCGCGGCATTTCGGTGCGCGATCTGCGCCGGCAGATGCAGATGGTGTTCCAGGACAGCTATTCCTCGCTCAATCCGCGCGCGCAGATCGCCGACATCATCGCCTTCGGCCAGATCGCCCACGGCCGCGACGCGACCGAGGCGCGCGAGCGGGCACACGACCTGCTCGCCCGCGTCGGTCTCGCCCCGCATCTCTTCGCAAGGCGCTATCCGCACGAACTGTCCGGCGGCCAGCGTCAGCGCGTCAACATCGCGCGCGCGCTCGCCATGGACCCGCGTCTCGTGCTGCTCGACGAGGCGGTGTCGGCGCTCGACAAGTCGGTCGAGGCGCAGGTGCTCAACCTGCTCCAGGACCTGAAGCAGGACCTGAACCTCACCTACATCTTCATCAGCCACGATCTCAACGTCGTGCGCTACATGTCCGACCGCGTCGTCGTGATGTATCTCGGCCGGATCGTGGAAATCGGCGAGGTCGAGGCGCTCTACCGACAGCCCCGCCATCCCTATACGCGCGCACTGCTCTCGGCCGTGCCGACGCTCGACCCGCGCCGGCGCACGGAGGCGCCGCCGCTGACCGGCGATCCGCCGAATCCGATCAACCCGCCCTCGGGCTGCCGCTTCCGGACCCGCTGTCCTTTCGCCGAAGGCGTCTGTGCCGACAGGACGCCGATCCTGGCGGCCATCGGCGACGGCGTCGACCATGCCGTCGCCTGCCATATGGACACGGCCGGTTCCGGCCACAGCAAGGCGCCGCCGGTGCCCGTTTCCACCCTGGAGGCCGCCGAATGAATGTTCACGCCCATTTCGTCGCCCAACTCCACGCTGCCCGGCCGATCGCTGATCCGGCCGCCTCCGATGCCCTGGTCGATGTCGAGGACATGACGGTGACCTTCCGGTCGCGCGAGCGAGTCGTGCACGCGGTCAACGGCGTTTCCTTCTCTCTGCGGCGCGGCGAGGTGCTCGGCATCCTGGGCGAATCCGGGTCCGGCAAGTCCGTCACGCTGCGCGCGCTGATGCGGCTGCTGCCCGACCACGCCCAGGTCGGCGGCAAGGTCATGGTGGCCGGCCACGACGTCGCGCGGCTCGACGAGAGCCGGCTCGAAGACGTGCGCGGTCGCGCGATCTCGATGATCTTCCAGGAGCCGATGACGGCGCTCGATCCGGTCTTCACCATCGGCGAGCAGATCGCCGAGACGGTCCGCCGGCACGAGGGCTGCGACCGGCGCACGGCCGAAGCCCGGGCCCTGGACCTGCTCGACATGGTGCAGATTCCGAGCGCCAAGCGCCGGCTCAAGGCCTATCCGCACGAGATGTCCGGCGGCATGCGCCAGCGCGCCATGATCGCGCTCGCGCTGTCGTGCCGGCCGAGCGTGCTGCTGGCCGACGAGCCAACCACCGCCCTCGACGTGACGGTCCAAATCCAGGTGTTGCTCCTGCTGCGCAAACTGCAGAAGGAACTCGGCATGGCGGTGATCTTCGTCACCCATGATGTCGGCGCGGCGATCGAGGTCTCTGACCGGCTCGCCGTCATGTATGCCGGCCGCTTCGTCGAGACCGGCACGGCCATCGACATGATCGAGACGCCGCGCCATCCCTACACCAACGGCCTGCTCGACTCGATGCTGTCCGGCGACAAGCGCGGCCAGCGACTGGAAACCATCCCGGGCGCGCCGCCGAGCCTCGGCCAGGCGCCGTCCGGCTGCTCCTTCGCGCCGCGCTGCCGCTTCGCCGCGACCTCCTGCACGCTCGCCCTGCCGGAACCGACCGCCTTCTCGCCGACCCACACGGCCCGCTGCTTCCGCATGGACACCAAGGCCGAACGCTTCGCCATGCTGGCGGACGCCTGAGCGGCCCGGATCGCCGGATCGACCGAGAGCCTGCGGCGGACAGTACCGCCGTAGAACAGCGGCCCGCGGCGGGTGTCCCCGTCGCGGGCCGTCGCAGTTCAGCGGTCTCGGCAAGGTCCGGCCGGGGCTCCCGGCCGGAGGCACCGTCAGGCCGCGAGCGCCATGGCCGGCCGGCGGCTCTTCCAGGGCGTGGCCTTCTCGTAGGCGTCGCCGAGGCCGAACAGGACCGGCTCGGCGAAGGCCTTGCCGACAAGCTGCATCGACAGCGGCAGGCCGGTCGATGAGAAGCCCATCGCGACGCACAGCGCCGGCAGACCGGTGACGTTGAACGGCATGGTCAGCGAAGGCGTGCGGAAGAACAGGTATTTCGGCACGCCGTCGATCGGCTGGGCCGGGAAGGGCGAACCCACCGTCATCAGCACGTCGACCGTCTTCATCACTTCGGCCACCCTGGCGGCGAGTTCGCGCCGCTTGTAGCCCGCCGCCACATAGTCGGCCGCCGTGAAGAAGGCCCCCATGGTGATGCGGTCGCGACCGAATTCGCCATAGAGCTCGGGGCTCGCCTTCAGGGTCTTCTCGTGGATCGCGAAGGCCTCGGACGCCATGATGGTGACGCCGACGGCGGCGAAGTCGGCGAGCGGCGGCAGGGTCACATCGACCACCTCGCAGCCGAGCCCGGTCAGGACCTTGATTGCCTCCTCGAGGGCGGCCAGCACTTCAGGCGTCGCCGGATTGTCCGTCTCGTGGAAGTGCCGAATGACGCCGATGCGCAGCCCCTGCACCGGCTTGCCGATCTCGGCCGCATAGTCGGGGATCGGCACCTGCGCGCTGGCCGGATCGCCCGGATCGTGGCCGGCCAGCGCCTGCATCATCAGTGCGCAGTCTTCCGAGGTCCAGCACATCGGCCCGGCATGGTCGAGCGACTGCGACAGCGGCAGGATGCCCTTGCGCGACAGGAGCCCGTAGGTCGGCTTGATGCCGGAGAGGCCGCACAGGGCTGAGGGGCCGCGGATCGAGCCGCCGGTATCGGTTCCCATGGCGCACAGAACCAGCCCGGCCGCCACGGCCGCGCCGGAGCCGGAAGACGATCCGCCGGTGGTGTGGTCCGGATTCCAGGGATTGCGCGCCGGCGGGGTCAGGATGTCGAAGGACGGACCGCCGATGGCGAATTCGAAGGTGCCGAGCTTGCCGGTAATGACCGAGCCGGCCTGTCGCAGCTTGGTCACCGTGGTGGCGTCCTGGTCCGGAACGCGGGTCGCGAGCAGGCGGGAATGGCCTGTCGTGCGGGTCCCGGCGGTGTCGTAGATGTCCTTGAGGCCGATCGGGATGCCGTGCAGCGGTCCCTTCCAGCCGCCGGCGGCGATCTCGGCCTCGGCCGCACGGGCGGCCGCGAGAGCGAGATCCTCGGTCAGTTCGACATAGGCGCAGAGCACGTTGTCGAGGCGTTTGGTCTTGGCAATGCAGGCCTGGGTCAGTTCGACCGGCGAGAGCTTGCGCGCCTTGATCAGCTGGGCGGCCTCGGCGATGGTCAGGAAAGTCGGGTCGCTCATGGCTCAGAAGGCTCCGGGGCTGAAGATCGAGGCCGGCTCGGCGTCGTAGCCGCGCGGATTTCGCAGGCGCGCGCGGATCTCCCGGACGAGCGGATAGAGCGCGTAGAACTCCTCGAACCGTTCGGGCGAGAGCGAGAGGCCGCGATCGGCGACGATCGCCGCGAAGGCTTCCTTGGTGATGGGGTCCGGCATGGCGGAACTCCTGCGGGTTGGACTTTGGGCGGACAGTGCGGCGCCGGGTGGACCGGCGCCGATTTCCAGTCGCGGGCAGCCTTCGACCGGCCGCGGGGTGCGGCTCATTGCGCGGCGGCGGCGTAGGGTTCGGCGAGCACCGGACGGCGATCGCGCCAGGCGGTGGCCTTTTCGTAGGCATGGCCGACCTTGAGCACGAGGTCGTCCTGGAACGGCCGGCCGACGATCTGCATGGACAGCGGCAGGCCGTCGGAGGAGAAGCCGGACGGCGTCGACAGGGCCGGCGAGCCGGTCACGTTGAAGGCGCGGGAGAAGAGCGACTTCCGCTTCGACATGAAGGCGGCGACCTCGCCGAGCAGCGGCGCCGGATCGGGGGTGGTCGGCGTGACGATCACGTCGACGGTGGTCATCACCGCGGCCAGTTCGCGGATCAGTTCACCGCGCAGGCGCAGCGCGTTGACATAGTCGGGCGCGCGGACGAGCGCCCCCATGCTGATGCGCTGGCGGGCGATCGCCCCGTAGAGCTCCGGCGTCTTGGTCAGATACTGCTCGTGGATCGCGTAGGCCTCGGAGCGCGAGATCAGCGTGCCGGTGTCGTTGTAGGTGCCGAGCGGGGACAGCGTCACCTCGACGATCTCGGCGCCGAGTCCCCGATAGACCTCCAGCGCCGCCTCGATCGCCGCCTTGGTTTCCGCGCCGCAGTCCACGTCGGTTTCCCAGAAGTGGCGCGGCACGCCGATCCGCAGCCCCTTCAGGCTCGGCGACAGGGCGGCGGCAAAATCCGGGATCGGCACGTCGGCACTGCCGGGATCGAGCGGATCGTGCGCGGCGAGCGCCTGCATCATCAAGGCGCAATCCTCGGAGGTCCAGCACATCGGACCGCCATGGTCGAGACTGAAGGACAGCGGCAGGATCCCGCGCCGGCTGACCAGGCCGTAGGTCGGCTTCAGGCCGGCGAGGCCGCACCAGGCGGCCGGAAACCGGATCGAACCGCCGGTATCGGTGCCCATTCCGGCCATGGCCAGCCCCGCCGCCACGGCGGCGCCGGTTCCGGACGAGGAGCCGCCCGGATCGTGCTTCGGATTCCAGGGATTGCGCGCCGGCGGCCAGGGCAGATCGAAGGAGGTGCCGCCGATGGCGAATTCCCAGGTCGCGGTCTTGCCGAGCAGGACCGTTCCGGCCTCTGCGAGAAGCCGCGTCGTTACCGCATCCTCGGCGGGAACGTGATCCTTGAACAGCGCGGAATGCGCGGTCGTGGCGATGCCGGCGGTGTTGTAGATGTCCTTCAGCGCGATCGGAATGCCGTGCAGCGGTCCGCGCCAGCGGCCGGCCATGATCTCCGCTTCCGCGGTGCGGGCATCCGCCATGGCCTTGTCGGCGGTCACCAGGATGTAGGCGTTGAGACCGGCATCGTAGCGCTCGATCCGCTCCAGGAAGGCCCTGGTCAGTTCGACGGGCGAGAGCTTGCGTGCCGCGATCAGCCTGGAGGCCTCCGCGATGGTCAGAAAGCAAAGGTCGGTCATGGCGGGCCTCACTTCTTCCAGAGCCGGAGCGCCTGCACGGGCTCGGTGAGATAGGACCAATCGCGGCGGACCGTCGCCGCCGCGGCGGCGAGATCGGCGCCGAGCGCGGTCAGCTTCTCCACATCGCCGGGCGGCAGCTTCAGCCCGGCAGCCGCAAGCTGCCGGTCGACGGATAGGTCGGCCATCGGAAGTCTCCTCGATTGAAACAGGCAAAATGACGGATTGGATGCAATCCGGGCCTGCTCCTTGCAAGGCATGCGCCATCGAGGCCGCCACGGCATCGGGGTTCTCGGATCCCGGGTGGCGAGCCAGCCGATCCCTGCGGGGACGACGGACCGGGATCGGCACGCCGATGCGGAGCGAGGGGGACGGAGTGAGCGAGAACGCCGTAAGAGTCGGGATTTACTGGATGATTGCGAGCACCGTCTGCCTCAGTGTGGGCAATTCGGCGGTCCGGGTGGTGGCGGCCGACCTGCATCCGTTTCAGATCAGCTTCATGGCCAACACCCTGATCCTGGCCGTCGTTTGGCCCGCCTTCAGGGAGCGTGGGGATCCGATCCATCGCCCAACGAGGCGGCGATTGTACACTTTTACGGCATTCTTCGGCGGGATCTCGAATCTGACCTGGTTCTACGCCCTCGCCAACGTCCCCCTCGCCGAAGCCACGGCGGTCACCTTCGCGGCACCGATCCTGGTGACGGCGCTGGCCGGCGTGATGTTCGGCGAGAAGGTGGGACTCGAGCGCTGGCTGGCCGTTCTGGCCGGATTTTCGGGCGTCATCCTGATCGTTCGCCCCGGTTTCTCGCATCTCGACGCCGGCATGGTGGCGGTCCTGATCTCGACGGTCGGCATGGCCGCACTCTATGTGCTGTCCAAGCAGTTGACCCGCGTCGAGGGCATGCGCCGCGCGGCCGCCATGATGACCGCCATCCCGGTGGTGATGGGTGCCATCCCGGCACTGTGGGTCTGGAAGACCCCGTCATTGAGTACAATGGGCTGGATCGTGGGAATGGCGGCGGTGATGTATGGCGGCCGCATGTCGATGCTGCTCGCCTTCCGCAATGCGCCCGCTTCCGTGGTCATGCCCTTGGATTTCGGCCGCCTTCCGTTCATTGCCGCAATCGCCTACGTCGCCTTCGGCGAGGTACCCGACAGCATTGCCCTTGCCGGCGCGGCCCTGATCGTCGTCGCCTCCGGCTATGTGGCGTTGCGTCCGCCGGCCTCTAGTGGACAAAGCGTGGCATGACGATTGCTTTGGATACAATATCGCAGCTTTGCGGCAACCGCCCTTCGACCGGTGGTCGCCGTCTCCCCCGATCAGAGAGGACATCGCGATGCGCCATTGGAAGACATTCGTCACCGCAGCGGCCCTGATCCAGATGGTCGCCGGCCCGGTCGCGGCCGAGCCCGGCCATCTTCGGATCGCCATGACCGCCGCGGACGTGCCGACCACCACCGGCATGCCGAACAACGGCGCCGAGGGCATGCGCTTTGCCGGCTATCCGATCTTCGAGCCTCTGGTCGACTGGGACCTCGCCAACGCCGTCGACCGGCGCGCCGGCCTGCGCCCGGGCCTTGCCGAGTCCTGGCAGGTCGACGAGGCCGACAAGACCAAGTGGGTGTTCAAGCTGCGCAAGAACGTCAAGTTCCACGACGGTTCGGCCTTCAATGCCGATGCCGTCATCTGGAATTTCGATCGGCTGTTCGACGACAAGTCGCCGCAGTTCGAGGCGGCGGCCTCCGGTATCGCGCGGGCCCGGGCGCCGCAGGTGGCGAAATGGGAGAAGATCGACGACTATACGGTGGCGATCTACACCAAGAAGCCGACGGCCTTCTTCCTCTATATCGTGGTCTGGCTGCCGCTCGCCAGTCCGGCCCAGTTCGAGAAGGTCGGCAAGAGCTGGGAGGCCTTCGCCAAGGCTCCGGCCGGCACCGGTCCTTTCAAGATCACCAAGGTGACGCCGCGGGTCTCGATCGAACTGGCCAAGAATGCCGACTATTGGGACACAAAGCGGGTACCGAAGGTCAACAAGGTCACCCTCTTCCCGATGCCGGAGGCGAACACGCGGCTGTCGGCGCTCCGGTCCGGTCAGGTCGACTGGATCGAGGTGCCGCCGCCGGACGCAATCCCGAGCCTGAAACAGGCCGGATACAAGATCACCACCAAGCTCTATCCGCATATCTGGCCCTGGGCGCTGTCGGTCGAGCCGGACAGTCCCTTCAAGGACAAGCGGGTCCGCTATGCCGCCAACTATGCGGTCGACCGCGACGGCCTGGTTGGCTTCCTGAACGGGACCGCGACGCCGGCCTATGGCTTCGTCGGGCCGGACGACGTGCAGTTCGGCAAGCCGAAGATCCGGTTCGGCTACGACCCGGCAAAGGCCAAGGCGCTGATGAAGGAGGCCGGCTACGACGAAAAGAACCCGGCCAAGGTGAAGATCATGATCTCCACCTCCGGCTCCGGCCAGATGCTGCCGATCCCGATGAACGAACTCGTCCAGCAGAATCTGGAAGCCGTCGGCTTCAAGGTCGAGTTCGACGTGGTCGAATGGGGCACCATGCTGCTCGGCTTCCGCCAGGCGCCCGACAGCGCCATCAACAAGGGCCGCCACGCGATGAACATCTCGCTGACCTGGACCGATCCGTCGGTCTGGTACCGGTGGTTCCACACGGATGCCTTCACGCCCACGGCCAGCAACTGGATGCACTGGTCGAGCCCCGACTACGACAAGATCATCGACCAGGTCTCGGTCACCTTCGACGAGAAGGAGCAGGAAAAGCTACTCGCGAAGGCCCACGAGATCCTGGTCGAGGAAAGCCCCTGGTTGTGGATCGTGCATGACCTGAACCCGCGCGCCTTCTCGCCGAAGGTCAAGGGCTATGTCCCCGTGCAGAGCTGGATGCAGGATTTCACACAGGTCACCGTCGACTGACGCCTTACAACTGACGCCTGACGACCGACATCGACGTCGACCGCCCCCCCGGCGCACCTCTCGCAGGGTCATGCCGGCCGGGCGACACCACGCGCCCGGTCGGCAGGATTGTGGCCGATGGCGCGTGGCGTCATGCGAACGGCCCGGGACGCCGACGTCCCGGGCCGTTGAAAAGCAAAATCTCGTCATGTCCGACAGACGCACGCCGGATCTGTGCGGCGACTGCCGACCGACCCCGGTCAGGGGCAGTCGGGATCAGCGACGAGCGGCCGTCCGGACATGGCGATTGTCTTCGCCCTGCTGCTTGCGCAGCTTGCGCGCCGCATAGCGTTCGTCGCGCGCCTCCTTCTTGCGCGCCTCCTCGGCCGCCAATTCGGCTTCCTGCTCCTGTCGGGCGGCCTCCTGCCTGACGGCCTCGGCTTCCGCTTCGGCGATCGCCAGCAAACGAGCCTTCTCGTCCTCGATCGCCTTGGCGGCGTCGGCAGCCATCTTTTCGCGGCGGCGCGTTTCCTCGCGCACGGCGCGGGCCTCGGCGACCGCCTTCCGGGCCTCCGCCCGGCTGGCGACGGCGGGATCGTTCGGGTCGATTCCGGCCTTGAACCTGTCAAGGAGCTTGGACTGGGCGGCTGCGGCAGCTTGGCGACGTTCGGCGAAAGTCGGAATTCTCATGGGAGGGTGTGGACTCCAAGGGACGGTGAAGGCGAATGCGGGGCGGCCTTTGCGGCAGCGCCGTCGGATCGCTTTGGGCGGGTGGGGCCGTCGGACCTGTCGGGTTCGACGAGCCGGCTGGTGGCCTCACGGGCGTGACGCAAATGGCAATGACTTAAGCCCGGTTGACGGATCATCACACGACGGTCCGCGGCTGCGTCTGATCCGACACGGATCGGGAAACGACACGAAATGTCACCGACAAAGCGAAAGCGTGATGTCGTGGATCGAAAATCGTCGTCATCTGCCATGGACGGAGCGCTTATACAGGACCCCCGCGCTTTCTCCTAAGGAAAAATCTGCCGCCGCCGTCGCACTTTCGGCCCGGTCCGGCACCGGCCGGCCTCGCTGTCGCGGCCCGAATGCCGGGCCAGCTTCATGTCCGGAGCCCCTGAGGAGCCAGATCGCCGTCCCGGAGAGCGCATGCCATCGGATGCGCGGCCCCACCCGCGAATACGGTCGTGCTAGCCTGCAGCGATCACGATCGCGCGAGTCGGGAGGGGTCCTTGTCGTTCATCGGGCGATTGATCGCCATCGGTCTTCTGTCGGCTCTGTCCTCTTGGGCGGGGCCGTCCCATGCGGCGGACGCGGGCTTCTCCCGGTTCGTCACGTCGTTGTGGCCGGAGGCCGAAGCCGTCGGCGTTTCCCGGGAAACCTTCGACCGGGAGACCCGCGCGCTCGAACCGGACTACAGCCTGCCCGATCTCGTCCTGCCGGGGCGCCCCGAAACCGGTGCCGCGCGACAGCCGGAATTCGTGCGGCCGCCGGCCGAGTATATCAACGAGGCGCAGATCGCTCGGCTGGCCGCGGACGGGCGCCGCCTCCTGGGCGCGCATCGCGCCGTGCTCGAGGGGGTGGAGGCTCGTTTCGGCGTTCCGGCCACGATGGTATTGGCGATCTGGGGGCGGGAAACCGATTTCGGCCGATCGCCGGAGCGCCATGACGGTCTTCGTGTGGTCGCCACGCAGGCCTATGCCGGACGGCGCAAGGACCAGTATCGCCGGGAATTCATTCTCGCACTGAAGCTCCTGGAAACCGGAGCGGTGACCAGAAAGGCATTCCGCGCCTCCTGGGCCGGGGCGACCGGGCTCACCCAGTTCCTGCCGTCCGAGTATTTCTCCCATGGCGTCGATTTCGACGGCGACGGCCGGATCGACATCTGGCGATCGGTTCCCGATGCGCTGGCCTCCGCCGCCAAGCAACTCGCCGACAAGGGCTGGCAGCCCGGCCTGCGCTGGGCCTGGGAAGTCCGGCCGCCCGCGCAGGCCGACTGCACCCTGGGCGTTCCCGAAATCCGCCGGACCGTCGGCGCATGGCTCGACGCCGGCTATGCGCCGGTCGGCGGACGCGTTCCGACGGCAGCCGAACGGGCGGAAACTGCATCGCTGCTGCAGCCGGAGGGCATCTACGGCCCGTCCTTCCTGACCACGAGGAACTACTTCGTCATCAAGGAGTACAACTTCTCGGATCTCTACGTGCTGTTCGTCGGTCATCTCGCGGACCGGATGCTCAGTCCGCAGCGCTTCGCGACGCCCTGGTCGGCGACCAGGCAATTGAAGACCGCCTCGGTCGAGGAGATGCAGCGGCATCTGGCGCGCCTCGGCCACTACCGGGACAAGGTGGACGGCAAGGCCGGGATGCTGACCCGGGCGGCGCTCGGCATCTACCAGAAGTCGGCCGGGCTGACGATCGACTGCTGGCCGAGCGAAGCGGTGCTGGGGTCCCTGCGCCTGGCGCGGTGAGCGGACCGGCGGGACGGCCGCGCCTGCCGCCGGTGCCCGCCACGCTCGTCACGGCTGCGTTGCGCCGATACGTCTCACGGCCCGGTTGGCGCGATCACGGCGCGGTGATATGGGTGATGCGGGTTGGGGGGAAGGCGTGGCCGGCGCACGCAGGACGATCGCACGACTGCTCTGTGTTCTGGCGCTGATCGTACAGATCGTCGCGCCGACGCATGCCGTTGCGGCGATGGCGAGTGCCGCGGCCGACCCGCTCGCCGGCGCGGTCCTCTGCATTTCGGCCTCCGATCAGACCGGCCCGTCACACCCGGATTCGGCCCCCGACCATCGCAGCGAAGCCTGTCTCTTCTGCCGGCTCGTCAGCAGCGACGGTTTCGCACCGCCGCCTGCGACCTCGGCCGTCGTCGTCCCGGTCGCCACGATGCGCGGTGCGATCTGGGCGAAACGGGACACGCCCGCCATCGTTTCGCGGCTGCTCGCGCAAATCCGAGGCCGCGCCCCGCCTGCCCTCTCCTGAGAAGACGTTCCCTCGCCCGCGCCGGCCGCCCGGCCGCGACGCGCGTCAGTCGTCGAAGGACCGCGACCTCGGTCGCCTCCTCGGGAGATCATCATGAAATCCGTCCGTCTCCACGGCAGCGTCAGCCTGCTCACGCTCGTCCTTGCCGTCTCGCCCACCCTTGCCCAGCAATCGAAGCCCGAGATCCTGCCCGAAGTCGTCGTCACCGCCGACGGCCAGGCGAAGATGTCGCCACCCGCGACCGGTCTCGCCTCGCCGCTCAGCGCCTTCACCCTGTCGGGGCAGCCGCTGCAAAGGCTGTCGCCCGCGACCAGCGACACGGCCAGCCTGCTGACGACCATTCCGGGCGTAGACGTCGCGACCGGCGGCGGCGTCTCCGGCCTGCCGGTGATCCACGGCCTCGCCAGCGACCGCGTCAACGTCATCACCTACGGCATGGCGATCACGGCCTTCTGCGCCAACCACATGAACCCGCCGCTGTCGCATGCCGATACCAGCGGGATCGGTTCGGTCGAGGTCCTGTCCGGCGTCACGCCGGTCTCCAAGGGCGGCGACAGCATCGCCGGCTCGATCCTCGTCGAGCGCAAGCGCACCGGCTTCGCGGCCGGCGACGGTCTCGAGGTGCACGGATCCATCTCGGGCTTCTACCGCTCGAACGGCCACGGTGTCGGCGGTTCGCTCGAGGCCTCGATCGCCAATCGCGACTGGACCCTCGCCTATACGGGTGCCTGGAGCCGGTCCGACAACACCAAGGCCGGCGGCAACGGCGGGGTCATCCGGTCGAGCGAATACGAATCCCTCAACCACATGGTGACCCTGTCCCGGCGCCTCGACAACGGCCTCGTGACGGTCAGCGGCGGCATCCAGAACATCCCCCGCCAGGGCTATCCGAATGCCTGGATGGACATGCTCTACAACCGCGCCGCCTTCGTGAATGCGGCCTATGAGGGTTCGTTCGACTGGGGTCGGCTCGACGCCAAGGCCTACTGGCACCAGACCGACCATTACATGAACTTCCTGGACGACAAGGGCGGCAGCACGCCGAAGACCGGCATGCCGATGTATACCCGCGGCCATGATGCGGGCTGGTCGGTCAAGGCGTCGATCGATCTGTCCAAGCAGGATGTCGTGCGGATCGGCAACGAACTGCACCACGCCGACCTGGACGACTGGTGGCCGGCGGTGGCGGGCTCGATGATGATGGGTCCGAACACCTATCGCAACATCAACGACGGCCGGCGCGACCGGATCGGCACCTTCGCCGAGTGGGAACGGACCTGGTCGAAGGAATGGTCGACGCTGATCGGCGGCCGCGTCGATGTCGTCGACATGAATACCGGCGACGTCCAGTCCTATAACGGGATGGACACCGACGCGACCGCGGCGACCGCCTTCAATGCCCGCAACCACCATCGCACCGATGTGAATTTCGACCTGACGGCGCTGATCCGCTGGAAGCCGACCGACCAGGCCGACGCCGAATTCGGCTATGCGCGCAAGACCCGTTCGCCCAATCTCTACGAGCGCTATGCCTGGGGCACGGGCGGCATGTCGAGCCAGATGACCGGCTGGTTCGGCGACGGCAACGGCTACATCGGCAATCTCAACCTGAAGCCGGAAGTCGCCCACACCGTCTCGACCACCGTTTCGCTGCATGATCCGGCGTCCAAGACCTGGTCGCTCAAGGTCACGCCCTATGTCAGCTATGTGGAGAACTTTATCGACGCCGACCGCGTCGCGCCGCCGATGATGTGGGATCCGAATTTCGTCCAGCTGAAATTCGCCAATCACGATGCCCTGCTGTGGGGCTTCGACGCCAGCGCCAGGGCGGCGGTCTGGTCGAGCCCGACCTGGGGCGATGTCTCGGTGACCGGCCAGCTCGCCTATACGCGCGGCGAGAATCTCGACACCAATGACGGCCTCTACCGGGTCATGCCGCTCAACGCGACGATCGGCCTCGACCATCGCCTGGGCGACTGGACCAATGCCTTCGACGTGAAGCTGGTCGCCGCCAAGACCGACGTGTCGAAGACCCGGCTGGAACAGACGACCCCCGGCTATGCCCTGCTCAACTGGAAGACGGGCTATCGCTGGGGCCAGGTCAGCTTCGATGTCGGCGTCGACAACATCCTCGACAAGAAATACGCCCTGCCGCTCGGCGGGCTGAACGTCGTCGACTACGGCTGGTACGGCCAGCCGCTGCGGCCTCTGCTCGGCACCGGCCGGTCGTTCTGGGCCGCGCTCAAGGTCCAGCTCTGATCGCAATCCGGGCCGGCGACGCCCGGGCGGCTGCGGCCGCCCGCGCCGCCGGCTCCCGCCCCGCTGCCCATCCCCAGATCGCCCGTCCGCGGGGCGCAACAGGTCACGGACCCCATCCATGGATGCCATCACGCTGTCTCCGCTGGGGCTGTTTCTCGCGGCCGGGCCGGTCGGCCGCGGCGTCATGATCCTACTCGGGCTCGCCTCGCTCTGGTGCTGGGTTCTGATCGTCGAAGGCCTGTTCGCCGCGGCGCGCTTGCGGCGGGCGGTCTCCGCGCCGGCGGATGCGGCCGTCGGCGCGCTCCTCGCCCCGGTCTTCGAAGCCGGCCATCGCGCCGGTGCCGTCATGGTGCCGGGCGAGAGCGTCGGCGAGCGGCGCCAGCGTCTCGCCGAGGCCATGGGCCGCGCGGCGCGCCTGCTGCTGGCCGAAGCCGAAGGCCGGCTGCCGGACCTGGCCGTGATCGCCTCGGTCTCGCCCTTCATCGGCCTGTTCGGCACGGTCTGGGGCATCATGGCGAGCTTCGCCGGCATCGCCACCGCACAGGATACCAGCCTGGCGGTGGTCGCCCCGGGGATCGCCGAAGCCCTGGCGGCGACCGCCTACGGGCTCGCCACCGCCATTCCGGCTTCGGTCGCCTATAGCCGGCTCGGCGCGAGTTTCGCCAGGATGGCATCCGCCCTCGCCGATCGGATCGACGAGCATGCGGTGACGCTGGTCGCCGGGAAGGCCGTGCGATGACCCGCCGCCCCCTGCGTTCCCTGCGACCGGAAGGCTTCCGGCCGCTCGCGGACATCAACGTGACGCCGCTGGTCGATGTTATGCTGGTGCTTCTGGTCGTGTTCATGGTCACCGCGCCGATGCTGGCCGCGGGCCTGAAGGTCAATCTCCCGCGCGCCGACACCGCGCGCGCCTTGCCGCCGCGCGCGCCGCCGATCGTGGTCACCGTGACCCGCGACGGCGGGCTGTCGGTCGACGGCGCGACGGTCGGCCGCGACGCCCTGGTGGCGACCCTCGGCAGCCGGCTGGCCGGCGACGGCGAACGCGTCGTCCACATCCGCGGCGATCGGGATGCGCCCTATGGCGAGATCGTCTCGGTCATCGACCTGCTCGCCGCCGGCGGCATCTCGCGCCTCGCTCTGGTATCGCGACCGCACGGGCCGGCGGCTGCGGCCGGGCCGCCGGCCGCCGCCGGCACCGTTCCGTGACGACGGCACGGCCGCGCCCGCGCTGGCTGCGGCCGGCCGCCGTCACGGCGGCTGTGGCGCTCCATCTCGCCCTGTTCGCCGCCGGCCGGTCGCATCCCGGCCTGCCCGTGCCCGGACCGGTGGAAATCGACATCCTCAACGATCCGGCGCCGGAGATGCGGCCGACGCCCGAGGCCGTACCGGAGCCGGAGGTACTGCCCCCACCGGAGGCGTCGCCCCCACCGGAGGCATCGCCCCTACCGGACCCCGCGATGGTGCCGCCGGAGGCGGAGACCGATCCGGCGGCCGTGCCCGAACCCGCCGCGATCATCGCCGCCGCCCCGGCGCCCGAACCGGAACCGCAGCCCGTCACCCCGCCGCCGGTCACCTCCGATCCGCCGCCGGACCCGGCCGCCCGCATGCCCGAACCGCCCCCGCCCGACGCCGAGCCGGAGCCGGCACCGGAAACGCAACCGGTGCCGCCGCCGCTGCCGGGGAACGAGCCTGAGCCGTCCCCGGAACCGGATCCGCCGCCGCCGCGGATCGTGCCGCCGCCGGTGCGACCCGCACCGGCGGTCGAACGCGACGCGACGGCGATCGAGCGGAACCCGGTCCGGGCGGCCCGACCCGAGAGCAGACGCCCGCGCCAGGAAACCCGCGAGCGGCGTCCCGCGCCTTCCGCGCCGTCGAACGCGTCCGCCAGTTCGCAGCCGCGCGCGTCCCGTCCCGATCCCAGCGCCGTCGCCACCTATGCGGCGGAGGTCTCTGCCGCCCTGCGCCGCCTGCGGCACTACCCGCCGGCGGCCCGCGAGGCCGGCATCACCGGGACCGTGACGGTGACCTTCATCATCGGCTCGGGCGGTCGCGTCGCCACCCACGCGATCGTGCGCTCGTCCGGCCATCCGGCCCTCGACCAGGCCGCCCGGGCGATCTTCGCCAATCTGGCGCTGCGGCCGCCGCCGGCCGGGATGTTCCGCGCGACGGTGCCGATCCGGTTCGAACTGACGCGCTGACCGTGAGGATCCGGGCGATCGATTCGGCGCAGGATCCGGCTCGCCGCCCTGCCGGCGGCCCGGCCGAACGGTGTCGACCCTGCCCTACGATCCGATCCGGGAGGCGATCGCCGAGGCCGCCTGTCGAAGCCGATCGAGATGGACCGGGCGCCCGCGCCGCGACATCTGCGGGGTCAGGCCGGCGAGACTGATCGCGCAGAGCAGCGCGCCCGCGCGGTCGAGGATCGGCACGGCCAGGGCCGACAGGCCGACCGCCACGTCGTCGACCGCGAATTCGTAGCCGCGCGCGCGGATGGTTCTCAGGTGATCCCGCAATTGATCCGGCGCCGTGACGCTGCGCGGCGTCATCGCCACCAGCGGCCCGGCGAGCGCGGCCTCGATGACCGGTTCCGGCTGATAGGCAAGCAGAAGCTTGGGCGCGCCGCCGCAATTGTGCGGCAGGCTGCCGCCGACCGCCCACCAGCGCACCTCCATGCCCTTCATGTCGTGCACGCGCTCAAGGCAGGTCGCCTGACCGTCCTGAAACACCGACAGGAAGGCCGTGAAATGCAGTTCGGCCGCCAGTTCGGACAGGACCGGCACGGCCGCGGCGCGCAGATCGATTTCGCCGGCCGCGCTGGCCGCGAGATTGCGGACGGCCCGCCCCAGGCCGTAGCGCTGGTTCGCGGCGTTCTGCACGATGAAGCCCTCGCCCATCATGGTGATCAGCAGGCGCCGGGTGGTGCCCTTGTCCAGGCCGGTCGCCGTGGTGACCTCGGCCAGCGACATTTCAGGCCGCCCCTCGAAGGCGCGCAGGATCGCGAGCGCCCTCTGCACGGCGCGAACATGCGTGATGCTGCCCGCCTTCTCGGTCATGCCGTCCCCCGTACGCGCCGCTTCGGCCCGATTACCACGAGATGCCGACGGAGCGCATCCGTGTCAAGATATGACATGCCGATCAAAGCGTCGATCGCCTCGGAAACGCTTGCATCAGATGCCCGGCGGCGATCGTTTCGGATCCTCTAGTGCGTTGATTTTGATTGATTTTATCCCCTCTAGGAAGGCGCCCTGCACACCCACCCGGGCGCCGCCCGGCCGGCCCTGGGACGCACGCCCGGACGGCGGCGGATGCAGGATCGGCGATCTTGTGTGTCATGGATAGACATAGACGTTATCTGTTGACACACCCCCGGCGATGCGGTCTGTTGGCATCCAAGAGAACGCAAAAGACGTTCCGGGAGGAAATTCGTGACCAGCGCCCGCATCGGGGCGATCGAGGTCGTGCGCGTCGAGGAGATGCTCACGCCCGGCTTCGACCCCGCATTCCTGTTTCCCGACTGGGATCCGGCGATCCTCGATCGCCATCCGCAGCTGCGCGAGCCGACTTTCCGCGACCCGGACAGCGGGCGCCTGATGTCGAGCATGCAGAGCTGGCTGGTCCGCGCCGGCGACGAGGTGATCATCGTCGATACCGGCTGCGGCAACGGCAAGACCCGCTCGGCGCCCGCCTTCCGCCGCTTCCATGACCTTTCGACACCCTATCTCGACCGCCTGGCGGCGGCGGGCGTGCGTCCGGAAGACGTGACGCTGGTGGTCAACACCCATCTCCATGTCGACCATGTCGGCTGGAACACGCAGCGGGTCGACGGCCGCTGGGTGCCGACCTTCCCGAACGCGCGTTATGTCTGGGGCCGGGTCGAAACCAACCACTGGCTCGATCCAGCCGGCGGCCTGTCGGCGCAGCCGGAGGCGGCCGAAGTGATCGAGGATTCCGTCCGGCCGGTGCTCGATGCCGATCTGGTCGATTTCGTCTCGGACGGCGATCAGCTCCGCCCCGGCCTCGTCTTCCGCGCGGCCCCCGGCCACACGGTCGGGCAGTTGCAGTTGTGGATCGAGTCCGAGGGCGAGGCCGGCGTCTTCACGGCCGACTGTCTGCACCAGCCGATCCAGATCTACGAACCGGGCTGGAACAGCCGCTTCTGCGAATTGCCGGAGGCCGCCGTGGCGACGCGCGCCGCGCTGCTGGAGGCCGCGGCCGAGACCGACGCCGTGATCTTCCCGTCCCATTTCGGCGCCCCGCATGCCGGCCGCGTCGGCCGCCGCCCGGGCGGCTACACCTTCCTGCCCCTGCAAGCTACCGGGAGACCGTCATGACCCTACTCGTCGAACCGGCCCTGGACCTCGTCGACCGGCTGCGCGGCGCCCTCGGTGCCGAGGCGGTGCTCGCCGACGAGAAGAGCCGCCGCTACTACGCCAACGACATCTTTTGGCAGCCCGGCATCGAGCCGGCCGCGATCCTCCTGCCGCAAACCCGCGAGGAGGCCGCCGCCGGCATCCGCCTCGCCACCGCGGCCGGTCTGTCGGTGGTGCCGCGCGGCGGCGGCATGTCCTACACCAAGGGCTATCTGCCCGACCGGGTAAGTGCCGTGGTGATCGATGCGCGCCGGCTGAACCGCATCGTCGAGGTCAATGCCGCCGATCTCTACATCACCGTCGAGGCCGGCTGCACCTGGGAGCAGGTCGCCGCGGCGCTCGAGGGAACCGGCCTGCGCACCGCCTATTGGGGTCCGCTTTCGGGCCATGTCGCCACCGTCGGCGGCGCCCTGTCGCAGAACAGCGCCTTCTTCGGTTCGGCCGCGCATGGCACGGTCGCCGAAGCCGTGCTCGGCGTCACCGTCGTGCTGGCCGACGGCAGCCTGGTCACGACCGGATCGGGCGGGCGGATCGGCACGAAGCCGTTCACGCGGGAGGGCGGACCGGATCTGACCGGGCTGTTCCTTGGCGACAACGGCGCGCTCGGCTTCAAGGTCGCGGCGACGCTCCGGCTGATGCGTCGCCCGGAAGCCGTCGGCTTCATCTCGTTCGGCTTCCGCTCGATCCGCGACATGGCCGCCGCCCAGATCGAGATGGCGCCGCTCAAGGTGGTGGCCGAGGGCTTCGGCATCGATCGGACCAAGGTCGAGCACTCCGCCTCGGTCAACAAGCTGATGGACGGCGTGCGCACGCTCGGCCAGGTCGCCCGCGCCGGCGGCGGGCTGGTCGCCGGCCTCAAGGACGCCGTGCAGGTCGCGGCCGCCGGCACCGCCTTCCTGAAGGAGCATGCCTTCACGCTGCATCTGGTCGTCGAGGCGCGCAACGCCGCCGAACTGGAAACCTCGATGGCGGCGGTCCGGGGTATCGGGCGCCGCTACGGCAGCGAGATCGAGAATACCGTGCCGAAGGTGATGCGTTCCAAGCCGTTCGGGCCGCCGCGCGGCATGCTCGGCCGCGACGGCGAGCGCTGGGTGCCGATCCACGCCGTCTTCCCGCTCTCCGCCGCGCTCGAGGTCTGCGACGCCAACGACGCCTTCTATGCGACGCGCCGCGACTTCATGGAACGGCACGGCATCGTCTATTCGGTGATGACGATGACGGTCGGCACTGAGTTTTTCCTGGAGCCGGCCTTCTACTGGCAGGACGAGATCACCGACCTTCATGCGCGGACGCTCGGCGAGGATGTCGTCCGGCCGTGGCGTGACCGGCCGGCCAACGAGACGACGCGGGCCGCGGTCGCCGAACTGCGGCGCGCGACGCAGGAGCTCTATGCCGGTCTCGGCGGGGTCAGCTGGCAGGCGGCGCGTGACTATCCGTTCCGCGAGGTGCTCCAGCCACCGACCCTGGCGCTTCTCGAAAGCGTCAAGCGCGCGCTCGACCCGCGCGGCCTGATGAATCCCGGCGCGCTCGGCCTCGCCTCCACGCCAACCCGTACCGCCTGAGGCAGACGATGGGCTATACGATCACCGAGAAGATCATGGCGCGCGCCGCCGGTCTGCCGTCCGTCAAGGCCGGCGACGAGGTCCTGGCCAAGCCGGACTACGTCATCGCCTACGACTTCCCCGGCTATACCGATGTCTACTTCAAGTCGATGAAGGAGGATTTCGGCATCGAGCGCGTCGCCGAGCCGGATCGCTTCGCGATCTTCATCGACCACATGGTGCCGGCGACCAGCCCCAAGGAAGAGGAGCTGCACATCATCACGCGCACCTGGTGCGCGGAGAACAACGTGCCGCTGTTCGAGCGCAAGGGCATCGGCCACCAGGTCGCCGCCGAGGTCGGCTATGCGGTCCCGGGTGCCTTCGTGGTGCATTTCGACGGCCATATCAGCCAGCTCGGCACCTTCGGCACGCTGGCCATGGGCATTCGGCGCAACATCCTGGAGGCCTTCGTCCGCGAGCGCATCTCGATCCGCGTGCCGCACACCGTGCGGGTCGATCTGGAGGGCGAACTGCAGCCGGGCGTCATGGCGCGCGACGTGTTCCACCATCTGGTGCGGGTGCTGGGCCCCTCCTCCTGTCGCTTCCAGGTGCTCGAACTGGGCGGGCCGGGCCTGTCGCAGCTCTCCACCGAGGGCCTGCAGACGGTGACCGGGCTGGCGATGTTCACCGGCGCCATCACGGCGATCGTCAATCCGGACGAGACCCGGCTCGCCTATGCGCTGCCGCGGGCACGCAAGGCGCTCGATCCGGTCTGGAGCGACCCGGATGCCGACTATGCCGCCCGCCACACGATCGACCTCTCGGCGATCGAGCCGGTCATCGTCATCCCGCCGACGCCGGCCAATACGCGCGATCTGAAGGACTATCTCGGTCTCGAAGTGCAGGTCGGCTATCTCGGCTCCTGCGCCTCGGGCCGGCTGGAGGATCTGCGCGTCGCCGCCAAGATCCTGGCCGGCCGGCAGGTGGCGCCCGGCTTCCAGCTCAACGTCATCCCGACCAGTCAGGAGATCATGGCGGCGGCCGCCAATGAGGGCCTGATCGGAACGCTGGTGGCGGCGGGTGCCTTCGTCTCGTCGCCGAGCTGCGACTACTGTTTCGGGCGCATCGCCACCATGACCCAGAAGCAACGTGCGGTCTCGACCGGAACGCTCAACGTCCGCGGACGGATGGGCAGCACGGATTCGGAGATCTACCTCTGCAGCGCCGCCTCGGTCGCCGCCGCCGCGATCGAGGGTGCGATCGCCGATCCCCGCAAATACTGGTGAGGTCCGTCATGCCGCTTCAGAACCTGCGCGGGCGCGTCGCCTTCATCTTCGAAGAGATCGACTTCGACGTCGACCAGATCGTCGGCGTCAAGAACATCAAGATCACCGACATCGACGAACTCGCCGCCGCGGCGATGCAGGACTACGATCACGATTTCCGCAACTCGGTGCGCAAGGGCGACCTGCTCGTCGGCAATGCCAATTTCGGCTACGGCCACCCGCACTATCCGCCGATGCGGGCGATGCGGCACCTGGGCATCGCCGGCATGATCGCGGAGTCCTTCTCGCCCGGCTATTGGCGCGGCGAGGTCAGCATGGGCTTTCCGCAGGTCAGCTGCCCGGGCATCCTCGGCCTGGTCAGGCGCTGGGACGAGGTCGAGGTCGACTGGCAGCAGGGCCGGGTGACGAACCTGACGACCGGCGCCTCGCTGCCGTTCGAACCTCTGGCGCTGGCCGACCGGCGCATGATCGAGGCTGGCGGCCTCGTTCCCTATCTCAAGCAACCCCTCGAAGTCTGAGCCGGAGACCCGTCATGGCCTCGTCCGAATTCCGCGCAAGGGTCGTCAACCAGAAGACCGTCTGGTCGGCCGGCGCCTACGATACGCTCTCGGCCCGCTTCATCGAAGCGGCCGGCTTCGACGCCGTGATGACCTCGGGCTTCGGCGTCTCCGCCTCGCTGCTCGGCCAGCCCGACGCCGAACTCTACACCATGTCGGAGAATCTGGGCGTCGCGCGCAATGTCGTGGCGGCCGTGCGGGTTCCGGTGGTGGCCGATATCGACACCGGATACGGCAACGCCATCAACGTGATGCGCACGATCCGCGAATTCGAGGCGGCCGGCGTCTCGGCGGTGATCATGGAGGATCAGGTCGCTCCGAAGCGCTGCCCGATCTGCGTCGCCGGCGTCGAGGTCATCGACAAGGACGAGGCGGTCGCCAAGATCCAGGCGGCGGTCGCGGCCCGGCGCAATCCTGACATGCTGATCATCGCCCGCACCGACGTGGTCGACGAGGCCGAGGCGATCGACCGGGCCAAGGCCTATGTGGCCGCCGGCGCCGACGTGATCCAGCCGATCTCGAAATGCTTCAAGTCGATCGAAGGCCTGCGCGCCTTGCGGGAAGGCTGCGGCGTGCCGCTGTCGCTGCAGATTCTCGGCTGGCTGGAGAAGAATCTCTCACGCCAGGAGATCGAGAGCGTGGCCGGCATGGCAACCTTCGCGCTGGTGCCGCTGATGACCGTCGCGGCGGCGCTGCGTGAGAATCTCGCCATCCTGGCCGCCGAGAAGAGCAGCCGCAATCTGCCGCGGCCGGTCATGGCGCACGATCCCTTCGTCGATTTCATCGGCTTCGGCGAAGTCGAGGAACTGCAGAAGAAATACCTGCGGTCCCGCTGACGGCAGGCCCCAGAAAGAAAAACGGGAGGAACGCGCATGTTCAGAACCACGCTTCTCGCCTCCGGCATGGCGCTTGCCCTGCTGGCCGCCGTCCCGGCCACCGCCCAGGACAAGCCGCCGGTCAAGATCGCCGCCATCGTGCCGCAGAGCGGCGCCGGCGCCTTCGACGGCCAGCTCGCCCTGGAGGGCATGCAGGCCGAAGTCGCCCTGGTCAATGCGGCCGGCGGCATCCTCGGCGGACGCAAGATCGAACTCGTCGTCTATGACGACAAGGGCACCCCGGAGGAAGGCGTCAGCGCCGCCCGCCGCGCCATGGAGCAGGACAAGGTCGACATGATCGTCGGCGGCTGGTTCTCGGCCGTCGCCCTGTCGATGAAGGAGGTCACCCGCGACAAGATCATCAGCGTGATGACCTCGTCGCAGCATCCGGACGTGACCGCCAAGGGACACAAGTTCCTGTTCCGCCTGAATGCCACCTCGAACATGATGTCGACCAAGTACGGTCAGGAAATCTGCAATCGCATCAAGCCGAAGTCGGTCGCCTTCATCACCATCAACGACGATTTCGGCCGCCTGGAGGTCGAGAACTATACGAAGCTGCTCGGCGCCTGCAATGTCGAGATCAAGGGCAACGAGTTCTACAATCGCAACGACACGGACTTCACGGTCGCCCTGACCAAGCTGAAGAGCCTCAACCCGGATGCGATCTACGTCTCGGCGATCAACACTTCGCAGGGCGCCACCATCTATCGTCAGGCGCGGCAGACGGGCTTCCGCGGCACGCTGATCGCGTCGGCAGGCAACATGAATCCGAAGCTGATCGAACTGGCCGGCCCGGCGCTCGAAGGCGTCTACTCGATCTCGCTCTATGCGCCCGACAGCAACAACGCGATGCTGAAGGCCTGGACCGAACAGTACGGCAAGAGCTTCAAGAACCAGCCGGCCTTCATCGGCACCCTCGGCGCCCAAGCGGTGCGGGTGCTTGCCGGTGCGGCCGAGAAGGCCGGCACGGCCAGCGATCCGGACAAGATCGCCGCCGCCCTGCGCGGCCAGACCTGGCCGACGCTGCTCGGCGAGATCAAGTTCGAGGAAAACGGCCAGGCGCTGCAGAACCTCTATCTGATCCGCGTCGAAGGCGGAAAGATCGTCAGCATCAAGTGACGGACCGGCGGTCCGGGGGCGGCGCCGGCGCGCCGCCCCGTCCCGTCCGGCCGGGCGTCGCTTGGCCG
Source organism: Prosthecodimorpha staleyi (assembly GCF_018729455.1). Lineage (NCBI taxonomy): Bacteria > Pseudomonadati > Pseudomonadota > Alphaproteobacteria > Hyphomicrobiales > Ancalomicrobiaceae > Prosthecodimorpha > Prosthecodimorpha staleyi. The sequence goes on from NZ_JAHHZF010000004.1 coordinate 292,561, forward strand.
GGTCGTTTCCGACCCCATGGAACTACCTGATGGATTGGACCCTTCTCGGCCAGCAGATCGCCAACGGCGTCGTCAACGGGATGAACTACGTGCTCATCTCGACCGGACTGACGCTGGTCTTCGGCGTCTTGCGCGTGATCAACTTCGCCCATGGCGAATTCTACATGCTCGGCGCCTTCCTGACATATTTCGCCATGTCGACGCTGGGCATCGGCTATCTGCCCGCGGTCCTGGTGGCGACGGTGGCGGTCGGTGCGCTCGGCATCCTGGTCAACAGGCTGTTCTTCTGGCCGCTGCGCAAGGAGCACGAGTTCACGGTGCTCCTTTCCAGCCTCGGACTTGCCCTGCTGGTCACCCATGGCGCCGAACTCGGCTTCGGGCACGACCCGAAATATCTCAACAGCCCGTTCACCGACGACATCCTCGAGGTCGGCAGCATCGTGCTGACCCAGCAGCGCGTGCTGATCTTCGCCGCCGCCGTCCTGGTCCTGGCCGCCACCTATGCGGCGATCCGCTGGACGACCTTCGGCCGGATGATGCGCGCCACGGCGCAGAATCCGGAAGGTGCCGCTCTGACCGGCGTCGACATCCGCTTCGTCCATACCATCACCTTCGTGCTGGCCTGCGGGCTCGCCGGGCTGGCCGGCGCGCTGGTCGGCCCGGTCGCCATGATCTTCCCGACGGTCGGCAGCTGGGCCGTCCTGAAGGGCTTCATCGTCGTCATCCTAGGCGGTCTCGGCAGCGTGCCCGGCGCGCTGGTCGGCGGGCTGACCCTCGGCGTGGTCGAGGCGCTGGCCGGCGGCTACGTCTCGCTCGGCTTCATGGAGGCGATCGGCTACGCGATCATCATCCTGGTGCTGCTGTGGCGTCCCCAGGGTCTGTTCGGGAGTGCGGCACGATGATGCGCAAGGCGCTTCCCTTCGCGGCCGCCCTGGTGCTCGCGCTGCTGCCGCTCGGCACGAATTCCACCTATCTGCACCACGTCATGGTGCTGTGGATGCTCTATGCCCTGCTCGCGCTGTCGCTCAACGTGATCATCGGCTATCTCGGCGAACTGAGCTTCGGCCATGCCGCTTTCTTCGGTCTCGGCGCCTATGCCTCGGCGATCCTGACCATGCAGACCGGTCTGCCGGTCTGGCTCGGCCTGATCGCGGCCGGGCTGGTCGCCGGCCTGTTCGGCTTCGTGATCGGCTACGTCTCGCTGCGCATCGTCGGCCCGCAATTCGCCATCCTGACGCTCGGCTTCGGCTCGATCATCTACACGGTCACCAACTACTGGGACGATCTGACCCGCGGCCCGATGGGGATCAACAACATCCCGCCGCTGGCCGTCTGGGGATACGGCCCGCTCGGCGAGGCGCGCGACACCTATTTCGTCGTGCTCGCCTGCGTTCTGGCCTTCGCCTATGCCTGCCATGCGCTGATGCGCAGCCGGACCGGCCGGGCCTTCCTGGCGGTGCGCGAGAATGCGCCGCTGGCCGCCTCGCTCGGCATCGACGTGTTCCGCACCAAGCTGCTCGGCTTCGTCGCCGCGACCGTGGTGGCCGGCATCGCCGGCGGGCTCTACGCCCACTATCTGCGCGTGATCACGCCGGAACTGATGAGCCTGCAATATATGGCGGCGCTGATCATCATGGTGGTGGTCGGCGGACGCGGCACGGTGGTCGGGCCGATCCTCGGCGCGCTGATCTATGTCGTCCTGCTCGAAGTCTTGCGCGCCTTCGGTCCGCTGCGGCTGATCGTTTTCGCCGCGCTGCTGACCGGTTCGGTCATTTTCGTTCCCCACGGATTGGTCAGCCTCTGGCGGCCCTGGCGCCGAAGAGTGGATCCCGCCATCCGCCCCGAGCTCGCGCCATGACCGGAGCCCGCGCCATGACCGGAGCCGCCCCCTTGATCGAAGCCGTCGACCTGACCCGCGCCTTCGGCGGCCTGGTCGCCGTCAACAAGGTCTCGCTCGCCGTGCACACGGGCGAGATCGTCGGTCTGATCGGCCCGAACGGTGCCGGCAAGACCACCATGTTCAACATGCTGGCCGGCTCGCTCGGCCCCTCCGCCGGCTCCATCACGTTCGACGGACGCGACGTGACGCGCGCCCCGGCGCATGAGCGGGCGCGGCTCGGCATCGCCCGCACCTTCCAGATCACCAGCATTTTCCCGACGCTGACCACCCGCGACAATGTCCGCACCGCCACCTATCGCACGCGCGGCGCCGGCTGGCTCGCCAGTACGCTGCGGACGGCCGCCTGGCGCAGGGACGAGGCCGCGATCGACGCGGTCACCGACGAGGTGCTGGCCTTCTGCGATCTCGCCGCGCAGGCCGGCCGCAAGGCCGATGCGCTCTCCTATGGCGAGCAGCGCCGCCTGGAGGTGGCCATCGCGCTTGCCGCCGCGCCGCGCCTGCTGCTGCTCGACGAGCCGGCGGCGGGCCTCAATCCCGAGGAGGGCCAGCGGCTGGTCGGGATCATCCGCAAGGTGCGCGATCGCGGCGTGACGGTGCTGCTGGTCGAGCATCACATGCGCGTCGTCATGGGGGTCTGCGACCGGATCGTCGTGCTCGACCATGGGGCGCGCATCGCCGAAGGCACGCCGCAGGAGGTGGCCGGCAATGCGGACGTGATCCGCGTCTATCTCGGACGGGAGCAGGCCCATGCTTGAACTGGCCGGGATCGATGTCCGCTACGGACATAAGCGTGCGCTCGAAGGCGTTTCGATGCGCGTAGGCAAGGGCGAGATCGTCACGCTGATCGGCTCCAACGGTGCCGGCAAGACCACCGCGCTGAAGACCATGTCGGGCCTCATCCGACCGGCCGCAGGGGAAATCCGTTTCGAGGGCGAACGGATCGACCGGTTGCCGCCGCACCGGATCATCGAGCGCGGCCTGGTGCAGGTGCCGGAAGGGCGGCTGCTGTTTCCCGACATGACCGTCATGGAGCATCTCGACCTCGGCGGCCATCGCGCCCGCTCGGACCAGCCCGCAGCGAAGCGGCTGGACGGGGTCCTGTCGCTGTTTCCGATCCTGGCGGAACGGCGCGCCCAGAAGGCCGGCACGCTCAGCGGCGGCCAGCAGCAGATGCTGGCGATCGGCCGTGCCCTGATGGCGGCGCCGCGCTTCCTGATGCTCGACGAACCCTCCCTCGGCCTCGCGCCCGTGATGGTCGACCTGCTCGCCGACGCGATCCGGACGATGCACGCCTCGGGGATCACCATCCTGGTCGTCGAGCAGCGCGTCGACCTGGCGCTGAGCCTCGCGAATCGGGGCTATGTGCTGGAGACCGGCCGGATCGTGATAGAGGACAGCGCCGATCGGCTCCTGTCCGATACCCGCATCAAGTCCGCCTATCTGGGGATCTGAGCCATGACGCCGCGTGCCGCCATGGTCACCATCGGGTCCGGGCAGATGCGCCTGTTCCGGGCCGGGCAGGGTCCGGCCGTCGCCGTCCTGCCGGATCTCGCCGAGGCGGCGGTCGTCGTCGCGGCCCGGCTGGCGGCCGCGATCCCGTCGGTGGCCTGGACCGTGCTGGAACTGCCGGGCATCGGCGGATCGGCCGAGATCGCGCCCGCCACACATGCCGAAGCGGTCGCCGCGGTGGCGGCGGCGCTGGCGACCGCCGGATTGTCGGAAGCGCCGATCCTGGCCGAAGGATTCGGTGCCGCCTTCCTACCGGCCGGCCATGCCGGTGCCCGAACCGTGGTCACCGGCGCCTGCCGGGCGCGGGCCTGGACGGCGTCCGGACGGGTCCTGCCGGATATCGCGCCGCGCGCGGACGGCAGCCATCTGCCCGCCCTGTTCGCCCATCTGCGCGACGCCGCCATTCTCGATCCGGCCGATCCGCTCCGGCCGCTGCGCGACGGCCCGCCCCTGCCGGACGCCGATGCCCTGCACGAAGCGCTGATCGCTGCGGCCGTCGCCCCGCATCGCTACCAGACACTCTGCCGGCTGGCCGCCGCGGCCATCCGCGACGGGCTGCCCGACCGCCCCGATGTCGACTGGCGCGACGCGCCGGCCGCGGCGGCGGCGCTCGCCCGGTCCGATCCCGCCGCCGCACCTCTGGCTGCCGCCGCGCCGCTCGGGCCGGGCCGGATCTGGCAGGATCATGTCGACATCCCCGAGGCGCGGGTGCATCTGCGCCGTGCGGGCTCGGGCTCAGGCTTGGGTACGGGCGCCGGAAACCGGCCGCTCTTCGTCCTGCAATCGGCGCCCGGCTCCGCCGCGCCGCTGCGGGACGTGATCCTCGGCCTTTCCGAGGGTCGCAGCGTGATCGCGCCGGACTATCCGGGCAACGGCGATTCCACCAAGCCGGACGGGCCGATCGACATCGCGCGCCTCGCCGGCTGGATGTGGCAGACCGCCGATGCGCTCGGCATCGACGGCTGCGACCTCTGGGGGACCCATACGGGGGCGCTGGTGGCATTGGAAATGGCCATCCAGGCGCCGCACCGCGCCGGGCGGCTGGTCCTGGAGGCGCCGCCGATCCTGTCCGGCGGCTTCACGGCCGACATCCTCGCCCACTATCTGCCGCCGCTCCGCCCCGATCCGTTCGGCCTGCATGTCTGGCAGGCCTGGACGATGCGCCGGGACATGTTCCTGTTCTGGCCGTGGTACCGGCGCGAACGCGCCGCCGGGCGCGCCCTCGGCCTGCCGGACCCGGACATGCTGCACGACTGGACCGTGGGCCTCCTGAAGAGCGGCCGCAGCTACGACCGCAGCTACCGGGCGGCGTTCGAGTATCCGACCGCAGAGCGCCTCGCGCGGCTCGAACGCCCCGCCCTGCTCTGCGCCGGCCCGACCGACATGCTGGTCGATGCCCTGGAGGCCGCCCGCCGGATCGCGCCCGACCGGATCACGATCGATGCGACGCCGGCCACCGTCTGGTACCCGAACCAACCCGACGATGCCCGCCGGGAAACGATCCGCCGCTACGCCCGTTTTCTGGACGGTGCGGCGGGATAGAACGTGCCGGTTCGCGACGCCGCGGGTCGAGAGGGCGAGCGGATCTCGAATTCCGGCTGCATGGCGACCGTTTTGGGATATCCTCCGGCCCCACCGTCTTCGGAAGCGATCGCCCCCGTGAATCTGCGCTTTCTCGAAACCTTCCTCTGGGTCGCGAAGCTGCGCAGCTTCTCGACCGCGGCGGAGAAGCTGCACACGACCCAGGCGGCCGTTTCCAATCGCATCGCGACACTGGAACGCGAACTCGGCATCCGCCTGTTCGAACGCGATCCGCGCACCGTTCGGCTGACGCCGCAGGGACACACGGCGCTGAAGCGGGCGGAGGAGATCGTCCGCCTGACCTCCGAATTCCGGGAATGCGTCGGCGACGGCGCGCGGCTGAGGGGGCAGATCACGATCGGGACCGTCGATACGATCGTCTACGCCTGGCTTCCGCTGCTGATCGAACAGATGGGCAATCGCTACCCGAGCGTCAGCCTCGATCTCAACGTCGATACCAGCCTCAACATCGCCCGCCAGCTTCTGGAGGGCACCGTCGATCTCGGCATCCTGATGGGGCCGGTGGTCGGGGCGGACATCCGCAATCTCGAAATCTGCCGGTTCGAATGCGAGTGGTTCGCGGCGACCAAGCTCTCGATCCCGGCCGAGCCGTTGGAGCTGGTCGATCTCGTCCGCTTTCCGATCCTGGCCTATTCGAAGGGATCGCAGCCGCACCACGCCATCCAGCGCCTACTGGAGGCGGCCGGGATCGCGACCGACGAGGCACGCATCTACAACACCAACTCGATCGCCACGATGATCCGGCTGCTCTGCGACGGCATCGGCATGACCACCCTGCCGCCGGCCGTGGTGCGCGAGCCGCTCGCCGCCGGCCTGATCCGGCGCGTCGCCGTCAATGCGCGCATCCCGCCGCTGCATTTCCATGCGGCCTATGCCGATCGACCGGGCAATCCGATCCCGGCCGCGATCGCCGGCATGGCGTCCGAAATCGCCGCGGATTTCCAGGCTTTCGCCGACCGGATGCTGTAGCGGCACGCGTCCGGACCCGCGGCCGTCTTCTGCCCAAGGCGTGATCTATAGATTTTTCTTGTCGATCCGGATCAGCATTTCGCGTTTGCCGACCGCACCGGCCTTTGGTCTCCTGCTGGCGTGGAGCCAGAAGGAAGAGCCATGAAGATCGGCATCGTTCAGATGAACACCCAAGACGACAAGGCGGCCAACCTCGCCGTCGCGTCCCGGCTGGTCGAGCAGATCGCGGCCGAGGAAAAGGCCGATCTGATCGTGCTGCCGGAATATTATGCCTTCCTCGGGTCCGACCCGCAGGCCGCGCGCGACAGCGCCGAGACGCCGCCGGAGGGCGATGCCTATCGTACCATGTCGGCGCTCGCCGCACGCCTCAAGGTCACCATCCATGCCGGCTCGATCGTCGAGAAGGACGGCAACGGCTACTTCAACACCACCTATGTCTTCGGCCCGGACGGCGCCGAGATTGCCCGCTACCGCAAGATCCACCTGTTCGATGTCGACGTGCCGGGCGGCGTCAGTTACCGCGAATCCGACACGGTCGGCCGCGGCGAGGAGGTCGTCACTTATCAGGTCGCGGGCCGCACCGTCGGCTGCTCGATCTGCTACGACCTGCGCTTCCCCGAACTGTTCCGGGCCCTGCGCGACAAGGGCGCCGAGGTGATCGTGCTGCCGGCGGCCTTCACCCTCCTGACCGGCAAGGACCACTGGGAGGTTCTGCTGCGGGCGCGCGCCATCGAGACCCAGTGCTGGATCGCCGCCTCCGCGCAGGTGTTCGCCCATGCCGGCGGCACCAAGGCCTGCTTCGGGCATTCGATGGTGATCGACCCCTGGGGTCAGGTCACCGCGATGGTTCCCGACATGGTCGGCACCGCCGCCGCGCGCCTCGATTTCGACCGGATGGCGGATATCCGCACCAAGCTGCCGGTCGCCAACCACCACGTGCTCTGACCCGCCGGAGGCACCCTTCCGATGTTCGACATCAACCCGATGCCGCCGCAGATTCCGGCCGATCTCATCGCCCTTCTCGAGCAGGTCGAGACCGCGACGGTCGGCCATGTGCTCCATTCCGGCTTCGTCGACCGCCGGATCAGCGCCGTCCTGCCGGGCAAGCGCGTCGCCGGCACGGCGGTCACCATCCGCATTCCGCACGCCGATTCCGCGCTGCTGCACTGGCTGACGGCGGAAGTCCGGCCCGGCGACATCGTGCTGGTCGACCGCTGCGGCGACGACCGGCATGCCTGCTGGGGCGGCGTCATCACCAATGTCATGAAGCAGGCGGGCGTGAAGGCCGGCGTCATCGACGGCCCGGCGACCGACTTCTCCGAGATCGTCCGCGTCGACATGCCGATCTGGTGCCGCGGCCCCTCGCCGATCACCACCAAGCTGATCGGCTCCGAGGGGGCCGTAAACGTACCGATTTCGGTCGGCGGTCAGGTCGTCCATCCCGGCGATGCGGTCCTCTGCGACGAGAGCGGCGTGATCGTGCTCGATCCGGCGCGTGCCCGCGCGGTCGCCGAGAAGGCGCTCCAGATGCAGGCGGCCGAACTGGTGCTGCTCGAACGGCTGCGCAACGGCGAACGGCTGCCGGACATCAGCGGCGCGCGCGCCATGGTGGACGCCAAGCGGCGGGCCTGATCGGGGGCAAGGCCGGTCGGCAATCGGATCCAGGGACAACAGGGGAAGGACGAGATGATGGATAGGCGTCACTTTGCGAAGACGGTTCTGGCTTTTGCATGCGGCCTCGCGGCCGTTCCGGCTTCGGCGGCGGAAACCGTGACCCTGATGGCCTATACGGGCCTGTTTCAGGATCGCTACACCCAGGCCGTCCTCGCGCCCTTCGAGAAGGCCAACCCGGATATCAAGGTCGTCTTCGCCCCGCAGCCCAGCTCGGGGGCCATGATCGGCCAGTTGCGCGCGCAGAAGGCGGCGCCGCAGGTCGACGTGGTGATCATGGACGTGTCCGTCGCCAAGGCCGGGGCCGACGAGGGCCTGTTCGTCAAGCTGGAGGCCAAGGACCTGCCGGTCATCGACGAACTCTATCCCAATGCGCGCATCCCGGAAATCGCCGGCGTGGCGGTGACCTTCGACAATCTCGTGCTGATCTACAACGCGGAAGCCTGGCCGACGCCGCCCAAGGGCCTCGCCGACATGGCGACGCCGGCTGCCAAGGGCAAGGTCGTGATTCCGGGCATTCCGGACATCCAGGGCATGTCGATGGTGGCCATTCTCGACAAGAAGAACGGCGGCCCCGGCGTCGAGGGCAAGTTCGCCAAGGGCATCGAAGCCATGGAGGCGATCGCACCGAACGTGCAGACCTGGGAGCCGAAGCCGGAGGTCTATGCACCGGTCATCGCCGGTCAGGCGACCATCGGGGTCGGCTGGAATGCGCGCGCCCAGGTCAACACGGACACGTCCGGCGGCAAGATGAAGGCCGTCATCCCGGCCGAGGGAACCGCGTTCCAGATCAACACGATCAACCTGGTCCAGGGCGCGCCCCAAAGCGCCGCGGCGCGCAAGTTCATCGCCTATGCGCTGTCGGCGGAGGCCCAGAAGACCTTCACCGAGACGATGTTCTACGCGCCGACCAACGCCAAGGCGCAGATCGCGCCTGCGGCGATCGACCGGACTGCGGTCAAATCGCTCGACAAGGTCGTCCCGATCGACTGGCTGGCCGTCGCCAAGGTGCGCGACCAGGTCGCCGAGGCCTGGCGCCGCAAGGTGATCCCGCTGTCCCGCTGACCGCCGCCGGCATGGCGGCCGATCCGGCCGCCTCGTCGCCGACCCGTCATTCCGCACCCGCCGGCCTTGCCGGCGGGTGACGAGACGACGCATCCTTTGCGGATCGCCAGTGATCGAGCGGGACCCCATGATGCATCAGGCACCGACCGCCATGACCATTGCCGGAACCGGGCCGGCGCGCGGACAGGGCTTCCTGTCCCTGCAGGCGCTGACGCGGCGCTACCACGACTTCGTGGCCGTCGACGCCGTCGATCTCGATGTCGGCAAGGGCGAGTTCGTCTCCCTGCTCGGCCCCTCCGGCTGCGGCAAGACCACGACGCTGCGCATGATCGCCGGCCTCGTGCCCGCCTCGGACGGGCGGATCGTGGTCGCCGGCCGGGACATCACCGCCATGCCGACCTACCGGCGCGACATGGGTCTGGTGTTCCAGAGCTACGCGCTCTTCCCGCATATGACGGTCGCCGGCAACATCGCCTTCGGGCTTGAGATGCGCGGGTTGCCGAAGGCCGAAATCCGCGCACGGGTCGCCGAGGCGATCGCGATGGTGCGTCTCGACGGCCGCGAGGACCGCAAGCCCGGACAACTGTCGGGCGGCCAGCAGCAGCGCGTCGCCCTGGCGCGCGCGCTGGTCATCCGGCCGTCGATCCTGCTCCTGGACGAACCGCTGTCCAATCTCGATGCCAAGCTGCGCGAAGAGATGCGCAACGAAATCCGCGACATCCAGCGCCGGCTCGGCACCACGGCGATCTTCGTCACCCACGACCAGGACGAGGCGCTGACCATGTCGGACCGCGTCGTGGTCATGAATCACGGCCATATCGAACAGATCGGCACGCCCGAGGATCTCTACGAGCGCCCGGCCTCGCCTTTCGTCGCCGCCTTCGTCGGGCGCACCAATCGGCTCGAGGGCGTGCAGCAGGGTTCGACCGTCACGGTCGCCGACCTGACCATCGAGGCGCCGATCCCGAAATCCGGCCCGGTCGAGGTGCTGATCCGCCCGCACCGGGTCCATGTGGCGCCGCACGGTGCAGCGCCGCCCGCGGGCCGCAATCGCGTCGCCGGGACGATCCGGCGCGCCACCTATGCCGGCAACGTCGTCCAGTACGAGATCGAGGCCGGGGCGGTGACCATGATCGCCGAGGTGGCCACGGCCGGCATCGGCGGGCTCATCCCGGTCGGCACGGTGGTGACCGCCGCCTGGGCGGTCGAAGATACCCTGGTCTTCGGGAGGCCTTCGTGAGCGCGACGGCGGGCGCGGCCGCCGGCGCCGGATATGCGGCGGACCAGCAGTCCGGGGGTGGCCTCGTCATCGCCCTGCTGCTGCCGATCGCGCTGGTCAATCTGGTCGGCTTCCTGCTGCCGGTCGTCAATCTGGCGCTGATCTCGCTGCAGGAGGTGCAGGCGAGCGGCGCCATGACGGGCGGCTGGTCGACGGCGAAATGGGTCTCGGTGGTGACCGACGACTTCTACTGGGAACTGCTCTGGAACACGATCCGGACGAGCCTCGGCATCACCCTGGCGACGCTGCTGGTCTCCTACCCGATCGCCCTCTACCTGCATCGGTCGAGCGGGCTCTGGCGCAGCGTGCTGCTGGTCATGGTCATCTCGCCGCTGCTGCTCTCCGCCGTCGTGCGCACCTATGGCTGGATCGCCATCCTGTCCGACCAGGGCGTCGTCAACAGCGTGCTGAAGGCCTTCGGCGCCGCCGAGCCCTGGCGGCTGATGTTCAATCTGACCGGCGTCACCATCGGCCTGACCGAAATCCTGATGCCCTACATGATCCTGGCCCTGGTTGCGGGTTTCGGACGCCTCGACCCGCGTGCCGAGGAGGCCGCCGCCACCCTCGGGGCCTCGCCGTTCCGGGTCTTCCGGCGCATCGTGCTGCCGCTGTCCGTGCCCGGCATCGCGCTCGGCTCGCTGCTGACCTTCGTGCTCGCGGTCTCGTCCTTCATCACGCCGAAGCTGCTCGGCGGCGGCCGGGTCTTCCTGCTCGCCACCGAGGTCTACGACCAGGCCATCGTGACGCTCGACTGGCCGCTCGCCGCGACCCTGTCGATGATCGTGCTGGTCGTCTTCGGCATCGCGATCGCGGTCTACGGCCGCCTCGTCCGATCGATCGGGTGACCCATGGACAAGCCGCCGATCTCACCCGCCCTCAAGATTCTCGCTGCCGTCGCCTTCCTGTTCCTGCTGGCACCGGTGCTGATCGTCGTGCCGCTCTCCTTCTCCGGCGACGTGTTCATGTCCTTCCCGCCCAAGAGCTGGAGCGGACGCTGGTACGCCGCGATCCTGCAGAATCCGAAGATGCTGGAAGCCTTCCTGTTCAGCGTGAAGCTCGCCGCCGGCGTGACGGTGGTCAACCTGGCGATCGCGGTGCCGGCCGGCTACGCGCTGGTGCGGCTCGCGCCGCGCGGCGCGGAGGCGATGACCAGCCTGTTCACCGCGCCGCTGCTGCTGCCGACCATCGTGCTCGGCCTCGCCATGCTGATCATCTTCGCGCGCATCGGCCTGCTGGCGACCGTGCCGGGCCTGTTCGTCGCCCATCTGGTCGTCACCCTGCCGTATGTGCTGCGCGTCGTCTCGACCGCCCTCTCGACCCTGCCGGTCGCCGTCGAGGAGGCTGCCGCCACGCTCGGCGCGGCGCCCGCAACGGTATTTCGCCGGGTGACACTGCCGATGATGCTGCCCGGCCTGGTCGCAGCCGGTGCGCTCTCGTTCCTGGTTTCCTTCGACGAGGTCGTTCTCTCGCTGTTCATGTCCGGCCCGCGGCTGTCGACGCTGCCGGTCGAGATGTACCACCATGTGGAATCCCGGGCCGATCCGCTGGTCGCGGCGATCTCGGTGCTCCTCGTCGTCTTCACTCTTGCGATCGTGATCGTGGTCGATCGATCGCTTGGACTGGCCAAGACCTTCGTGAAGTGACCGCGGCGGACCGATCCGCCCCTGCTCGAACCCACCCGGCGGCCTCGACCGCCATCCGCAACCATGTGTGACCCGCGTGCCCTGTCGCGCGGGCCGGATGGAGCGCGGCCGGCCCGTCACGGGCCGCCGCGCCGCATCCCGACGACATCGAAGCGAAAGCCCACCCCATGACCTCGCCCCTGCGCATCGCCGTCGACATCGGCGGCACCTTCACCGACATCGAAATCCTCGAAGCGGCGACCGGGCGCGTCTACCAGTTCAAGACGCCGTCGACCCCGTCGGATCCCTCGATCGGTCTGATCGACGGCATCAAGGCCGCGGCGGAGCGGTTCGGCCTCGATATCGGCGCGGTCGAGTACATCCTGCACGGCACCACCATCGCCACCAATGCGGTGCTGGAACGCAAGCTGCCCGCCGGCGCCATCGTCACCACGGCCGGCTTCGAGGACCTTCTGCAGATCGGCCGTCACGGCCGGCGCGACGTCTATGCCATCGCGCTGGACCCGCCGCCGCCGCTGGTGCCGCGCCGCCACGCCTTCGGGGTGCCGGAGCGGATCGGACCCGATGGGCGGGTCCGCGTCCCGCTCGACGAGGCGCGGGTCGCGGAAGTGGCGGCCCGACTGAAGGAGACCGGCGTCCGGGCGATCGCGGTCTGCCTGCTGCATGCCTATGCCAACCCGGCCCATGAGCGCCGCGTCGGCGAGATCCTGGCCGCCGCGCTTCCGGGCGTGGCGATCTCGCTGTCCTCGGACATATCGCCGGAAATCCGCGAATATGAGCGGCTGTCGACCACGGTCCTGAACGCCATGCTGGTCCCGGTCGTTTCGGGCTACACCAAGCGGCTGTCCGACCGGATCGCCGCGGAGGTCCCCGGCAGCCACATCTACCTGGTGCAGTCGAATGGCGGCGTCAGCGGCCTAGCCAAGGCCGGCCGCGAGCCGGCGCGCCTGCTTCTCTCCGGCCCGTCCGGCGGCGCGGCGGCGGCCCGGCGGCTTTCGGCGGAACTCGGCGAACCCGACCTCGTCGCCGTCGACATGGGCGGCACGTCCTTCGACGTTTCGGTCGTCCATGGCGGTCAGGTTTCGATGGTCACCGAGGGCGACATCGACGGCCTGCCGGTCCGCCTGCCTATGGTCGAGATGCGCACCATCGGCGCCGGCGGCGGCTCGATTGCCTGGGTCGACGACGGCGGCCGACTGCGCATCGGCCCGCAATCGGCCGGCGCCCAGCCGGGACCGGCCTGCTATGGCCGCGGCGGCACCGACCTGACCGTTACCGACGCCAACCTGATCCTCGGCCGGCTGGAAGCGTCTTCCTTCATGGGCGGCGCCATGGCGCTCGATCCGGCCGCCGCGCGCGCGGCGGCCGGCCGCGTCGCCGGGCGGCTCGGTCTCGGCATCGAGGAGACGGCCGCGGGCGCCATCTCGGTGACCAATTCGAGCCTCGCCACCGCGATCCGGCTCAGCCTGTTCGAGAAGGGTCTCGACCCGGAGGATTTCGCGCTGCTCTCCTTCGGCGGCGCCGGCGGCGTGCATGCCTGCGAGGTGGCCGAGGATCTCGGCATCCGGCGCGTCGTGTTCCCGCCCCACGCCTCGACCCTGTCGGCCTGGGGCATCCTGTGGTCGGACATCGTCCACGATCTCGCCGCGACCGAGATCGGCCCGCTCGCCGAAGCCGGACCGCGCCTCGCCGCCGCCGCCGCAAGGCTGCGCGGCGAGGCCGAACGGCTCCTCGCCGAGGATGGCGTGGCGCAGGCCGAACGCCGCTTCGAGTGGCGCATGGATCTGCGCTATGCCGGCCAGGCCTTCGATCTGGCCGTGCCGCTCGACGGCGCCGACTTCGGTCCCGCCGGCCTCGAAGCCGCAGCCGGTCGGTTCCATGCGCTGCATCGCCGCCGCTTCTCCTACGACGAACCCGCCACGCCGGTCGAACTGGTCGCCCTGCGGCTCGCCGCGATCGGCCGTCTCGCCAAGCCGGCGCCCGACGGGTCCGAGGCCGCAGTCGCCGCGGCGACGCCCAAGACCCGCCGGGCCTGGGCGCGCGGGGCCTTCGTCGACATAGCCGTATGGGCCCGCGACGGGCTCGGCGAGCGCTCCGTGGCCGGTCCCGCCGTGATCGAGGAGACCTACACCACATCCTATGTGCCGCCCGGCTGGGAGGCCCGGCTCGAACGGTCCGGTGCGCTCGTCGCCCGCCGCATCGCCGACCATTGAGGAAAGCCCCGATGACCGCCATCAGCCCCGTCAGGGTCGAAATCGTCCGCAATGCCCTCGTCGCCGCCGCCGAGGAGATGAGCATCACCATCTGGCGCACGAGCCGCTCCACCGTGGTGCGCGAGATCCTCGACTTCTCGACCGCCGTGTTCGACGCCGACGGCCGCCAGGTCGCGCAGTCGGCCCGGATTCCCGTGCATCTGAACTCGATGTCGGCCTGCCTGGAGCGGCTGATCGCCGACTTCATCCCGCTCGACCGCTGGGACGATGGCGACGTGATCGTCACCAACGATCCCTATTCGGGCGGCCAGCACCTGCCCGACATCCAGACCTTTCGGCCGGTCTTTCACGAAGGCCGCCGGATCGCCATCGTCGGCACGCTCTGCCACCATGTCGACGTGGGCGGCGGCGCGCCCGGCAGCTACTACGCCGATGCGCGCGAGATCTTCCAGGAGGGCATCCGCATCCCGCCGCTGAAGCTCGCCGAGCGGGGCACGCTCAATCAGGCGATCGTCGACCTCGTGCTGGCCAATGTGCGCCAGCCGGACGAGACCTCCGGCGACCTGAAGGCCCAGATCGCGGCGCTCGGCATCGGCGCGCGCGCGATGGAGCGCATCGCCGCCAAATACGGCGCCGACGATCTCGCCGCCGCCACCTCCGCCATCCTCGACGGGTCGGAAGCCATGATGCGCGCCGCGATCGCCGCGTTGCCGGACGGGGCGGCGGACTTCGTCGAATGGGTAGACGACGACGGCCAGACCGAGGGGCCGATCCGCCTGCAGGTGCGCCTGGACAAGCGCGGCGACCGCATCCGGCTCGATTTCGCCGGGTCCAGCCCGCAGGTGCAGGGGCCGGTCAACAACACCCGCGCGATGACCTGCTCGGCGGTCTACTACGCGCTCCTCGCCGCCCTCGGCAAGGACATCCCGGCCAATAGCGGCTGCTATCGCCCGATCGAGGTGGTGCTGCCCGAGGGCAGCGTGGTCGACGCCCGCTTCCCCGCACCAGTGACCGGCCGCATGGTGGTCAACCACCGCATCGCCACGGCAGTCTTCGGGGCGCTGGCCGGCCTCTTGCCGGAGCGCATTCCGGCCGCCTACTACGCCATCTCCTATGTCTACGCGCTCGCCACCGTGGAGGCCTCGGGCCGACGGCGGGTCTATTTCGACATCGAGGTCGGCGGCTGGGGTGGGCATGCCGGCGGCGACGGGGCGAGCGCACTGTCCTGCGGCCTGCACAACAACACCAACGCGCCGATCGAGATGGTCGAAGCCAAGTATCCGGTCACCTTTCTGCGCTACGGCCTGCTGCCCGACAGCGGCGGCGCGGGCCGGCATCGCGGCGGGCTCGGGCTGGTGCGCGAATTCCGGCTCGACGCGCCGATCGGCAGCCTCTCGACCAATTTCGAGCGCTTCAAGCATCCGCCCTACGGCGTCGGCGGCGGCCGCCCCGGCTCGCTCAGCCGCACCACGGTGACGCGGGCCGACGGCAGCGTCGAGGCGCTGCGCTCCAAGGTATCCGGGGTGCCGATCCGGGCCGGCGACGTGATCACCATCGAGACCTCGGGCGGCGGCGGCTGGGGCGATCCTGCAGAGCGTCCCGCCGTACGGATCGCCGCCGATCTGGCCGACGGCATGGTGACGCCGGCCGGTGCGGCTCGCTACGGCACCGAACTTGGCGAGGCCGCCGAATGAGCACCCCCGGAAAGACCCCCGTCGCCACCGTGCGCCTGACCCTGGCCGAGGTCGAGGACCTGACCTTCCGCGCGCTCGCCGCCTCCGGCCTCGGCCCGACGCAGAACCGCGCGGTCACCGCCTCGGTCGTCGATGCCGAGGCCGAGGGGGTGCACAGCCACGGCCTCGCCCGCCTGCCGACCTATTGCGAGCATGCCCGTTGCGGCAAGATCGACGGCCGAGCCGAACCCCTGCTGACCCGGCCGGCACCCGGCCTCGTCCGGGTCGATGCCGCCGACGGCTTCGCCCATCCGGCGATCGACCTGGGCCTGCCGGCGCTGTTCGAGGCGGCCGGGCACCAGGGCGTGGCGGCGATGGCGGTGACGCGGTCCTACAATTGCGGCGTGGTCGGCTACCATGTCCGGCGCATCGCCGAGGCCGGCTTCCTGGCGCTGGGCTTCGTCAACGCCCCCGCATCGATCGCACCGGTCGGCGGCACCGTCCCGGTCTTCGGCACCAATCCGATCGCGCTCGCCGTGCCGCGCGCCGCGGGCGGACCGCTGGTGCTCGACCAGTCGTCGAGCGTGGTCGCCAAGAGCGAGATCGTGGTGCATCGCCAGCGCGGGGAGGCGATCCCGCCCGGCTGGGCGCTCGATCGCGACGGGCATCCCACCACCGATCCGGCGGCGGCGCTCGACGGCGGCACCATGGTGCCGACCGGCGGCCACAAGGGCGCCGGCCTCGCCTTCCTGGTGGAGATCATGGCCGCCTGGATGACCGGCGCGAGCCTGTCGGTCGATGCGTCCTCCTTCGCCGACAATTCGGGCGGCCCGCCGCGCACCGGCCAGTTCTTCCTGGCCGTGGCGCCCGGCCCGATCGCCGGCGAGGCGGCCGAGGCCCGGCTCGCCCGGCTCCTGGCGGCGATCGCCGACCAGCCCGGCGCCCGCCTGCCGGGGACACGGCGCGCCGCAGCACGCGCCCGGACGGCAGCCGAAGGCGTCTCGATCCCGGAGGCGCTGTACGGGCGTCTGCTGGTCTATGCGACAACATCGACCGGTTGACCGGTCGGGTCCGGACCTGCCGTACATGGCACATTTGCTGCACAGCAGCGCCGGGCGTTGCGCGACCCCATTCCATGCGAGAGCATCCAATTCGTACTTTCCGGGAGGTCGGACGTTGACAGCGCGGTGACACGAACCTAGCCTTCCTTTAGCTTTGAAATATCCGCGCGGCGCCGACGGGCCGCACCGGACCGGGGGGCTTGCCATGTCGACGACGCCGATCAGGATTGCGGTGCTGGGGGGTGGCAACGGATCCTATGCGGCTGCGGCCGATCTGAGCGAGGCCGGCCACGAGGTGCGCTTCTGGCGGCCGAATCGCGAGGCCTTCGCGCCGGTCCTGGAGACCGGGCGGATCACTCTCAAGGACGCCCAAGGCCGCCGCGAGGTGGCGATCGCCCGGCCGACGGCCGAGATCGGCGAGGCCGTCGCCGGGGCCGATCTGATCCTGGCGCCGGTACCGGCCTCCGCGCAGGCCGAGCTCGCCCGCGCGCTCGCCCCGCATGTCGCCGACGGCCAGACGATCTATCTGCCGCCGGGCACCTTCGGCTCCTATCTGATGGCCAAGGTCATGCGCGAGGCCGGCAACCGGGCCGATTTCGCGATTGCCGAGACCGGCACGCTGCCCTGGCTGACCCGCAAGCACGGCCCGGCCGAGGTGGCGATCACCACCCGCGCGACGCGCCTGCCGACCGGCGTCTTCCCGTCGCGCCTCGCCGCGCCGGCGCTGGCGGCGATCTCGGCGGCCTTTCCGGGTGCGATCGAACCGATCGAGGATGCCCTGTCGGCCGCGCTGATGAATGCCGGGCCGATCATCCATCCGCCGCTGATCCTGATGAATGCCGGCCCGATCGAGCATTTCGACCGCTGGGACATCCACAACGAGGGCACCCAGCCGTCGATCCGGCGGGTACATGGCGCGCTCGATGCGGAGCGGATGGCGGTGCGCGAGGCGCTCGGCTACGGCGCGCCGCATTTCCCGCTCGCGGATCACTACGAGACCTCGAACTGGATGTACGGCAATTTGGCTCATGACAAGCTGGTCGCCTCCAAGGACTGGCACGAGCGGCTGAACCTGAAGGATCACCGCTACCTGACCGAGGACGTGAAGCTCGGCCTCGCCTTCCTGGTCTCGGTGTGCCGCTGGGCCGGCGTGCCGTCGCCGGTCGCGGCCGGCCTGCTGGCGATCGCGGGCGCGGCCGCGGGCGAGAACTTCCTGGAGACCGGGCGCACCCTGGACGGGCTCGGTCTCGCCGGCCTGTCGCAAGCCGCCATGGCGCAGCTGCTCGCCGAAGGACTGCCGGCATGACCGGCGCCCCGGCCAGGATCGCCTGCATCGGCGCGGGCCGGATGGGTCGCGGCATGGCCCATGCGTTCGCATATGCCGGACATGACGTGGTGCTGGTCGACGCCAAGCCGCGCGACGCGGCCGCCCATGCGGCGCTCGCCGCCGAGGCGCTCGGCGAGATCCGGGCGAGCCTCGGCCAGCTGGCCGGTCTCGGCGCCTTCGAGGCCGCCGCCATCGAACCGATCATGGCGCGCATCCGCGTCGTTGCGCTCGACGATGCGGCGGCGGCGCTGGCCGACTGTCCCTTCGTGTTCGAGGGCGTCCCGGAGACGCGCGAGGCCAAGGCCTCGGCCCTGGCGCTGATCGACGCGATCGCCCGACCAGACGCGATCGTCGCCTCGACCACCTCGACCTTCCTGTCGACCGATCTTGCCGGGCTGACCGCCCATCCTGAGCGGTTCCTCAACGCCCACTGGCTGAATCCGGCCTATCTGGTTCCGCTGGTCGAGGTCAGCCCGTCGCCCGCGACCGACCCGGCCGTCACCGCCGCCATGCTGCGTCTGCTCGAGGGGGCCGGCAAGATGCCGGTCGTCTGCGCGGCCTCGCCGGGCTACATCGTGCCGCGCATCCAGGCTCTGGCCATGAACGAGGCCGCCCGCCTGGTCGAGGAGGGCGTGGCGACGGCCGAGGATGTCGACAAGGCCGTGCTCTACGGCTTCGGCTTCCGCTTCGCCGTGCTCGGCCTGATCGAGTTCATCGACTGGGGCGGCGGCGACATTCTCTACTATGCCAGCCGCTATATGCGCCAGGCGACCGGCGAGGAGCGTTTCGCCGCCCCCGCCGTGATCGAGCGCAACATGGCGGAGGGCCGCATCGGCCTGAAGACCGGCCGCGGCTTCTACGACTATGCCGGCCGTGATCTCGACGCCTATCGGCGCGAGCGGCTCGGAGCCTTCCTGGCCATGCTCGGCCATCTCGGCCTGACCCGGCCGCCGGTTCTCTAGGGTGTTGGAAGACGGGACCGGCGGCGCCGCACGGCTCCACCGGTCACCGGCGAGAGACGTGAGGAGACACAGCATGGTTCGTGAAGCGCATTCCGTCCAAACCATCGCCCGTCGGGCCGTGTTCGGTCTTGCCGCCGGGCTGATGTTCGCCACCACGCTCGGCGGCAGCCCGGCCAAGGCCGACGAGGTCGTGCTGCGCGCCGTCGCCGCCTTCCCGAAGGCGCTCGCCTTCACCAAGAGCTTCCTCGGCTATGTCGACAAGGTCAATGCGGCCGGCAAGGGCGTCGTGCGCATCGACTTCACCGGCGGCCCGGAGGTCATCCCGCAGAACCAGCAGGTCGATTCCGTGCGCCGCGGCGTGCTCGACATGCATTACGGCCCGGCGAGCTTCTATCTCGGCAAGATGCCCGAGGCGGATGCCTGGGTCGGTGCCACGGTGACCGCCATGGAGGCGCGCAAGAATGGCGGCTTCGCCATCATGCAGAAGGCCTTCGACGAAAAGCTCGGCGTCACCCTGCTCGGACACATCGATTCCGGCATCGGCTTCCACGTCTATCTGCTCAAGGAGCCGAAGCGCACGGCGGATGGCGGCGTCGATCTCAACGGCCTCAAGATCCGCTCGCAGCCGATCTACAAGTCCTTCTTCGAGGATCTCGGCGCGGTCTCGGTCTCGGTGCCGGTGCCGGAGGTCTATGGCGGTCTCGAACGCTCCGTCTTCGACGGCGCCGGCTGGCCGATCATCGGCATCCTGGATCTGAACTGGGACAAGTTCCTGAAGGTCCGCATCGATCCGGGCTTCTATTCGACCGATCTCGGCATCACGATCAATACGGCCAAGTGGAACAGCCTGCCGCAGGCGGCCAAGGACATCCTGACCAAGGCGGCGATCGAATACGAACAGGAATCCTTCGACAACTTCCAGAAGGAGATCAAGGCGACCGACGAGACCGCCCGCTCGCGTGGCCTGACCGTCCTGAAGCTGACCGGGGCGGCCGAGAAGGCTTATCTCGACAAGGCCTATGAGTCCGCCTGGAAGCGCATGAAGGATGCCGGCTCGCCGCATTACGACGCGCTGCGCAAGGCCTACTACACCCGCTGAGGGCCTGATCCGCGGCCGGCCCGGTCCGGCCGCGGCACCTTGTCCTCGCGCGTGGCGCGTCCCGATCCCCTCCAGCCCTGCGAGCCCGCATGCGCCCCGTGTCCCGCACCTACGATGCCCTGATCTACGGCCTCGCCGTCGCGGCCGCGGCCAGCCTCGCCTTCATCACGCTGGCCATCGTGGCCGACGTGATGGTGCGCAATCTCGGCGGCCGGCCGTTCCGCTGGACCAGCGCCACCGTCGAATATGTCCTGCTCTTCTCGACCATGGCGGGCTCGCCCTGGCTGGTGCGCAACGGCGGCCACGTCGCCATCACGACCTTCATCGAGATGCTGCCCAAGGCGCTGCACGACGCGCTCGGCCGCCTGGTGATCCTCTCCTGCGCGGCCATCTCGGGCCTGATCGCCTGGCGGGCGCTGGCGCTCGCACTGGAGGAATACCGCTCCGGCTCGCTCGACATGCGCTCGATCACCCTGCCCGGCTGGCTCACCTACGCCATGATCGGGGTCGGCATGGCGCTGATCGCGCTCGAACTTCTGCGCCTGATCGCCGTCGGCCGCGTCCGCGCGGGCGAAGGCGAGCGGCACTGAGGGGAGGCGGACATGATCGATTGGGCCCTGGCCGCGAGCCTGATGTTCGGCGGCGTGCTCCTCTTCCTCGGCATCGGCATGCCGGTCGCCTTCGCGTTCTTCTCCATCAACATCGTCGGCGTCGTCGTCTTCATGGGCGGCCTCGCCGGAATCGACCAGATGATCGCCAACGCGACCGACGCGGTCACCACCTTCACGCTCGCACCGGTGCCGCTCTTCGTCATCATGGGCGAACTGTTCTTCCATACCGGCCTGGCGATGCGGGTCTTCGACGCGCTCGACAAGTGGATGGGCAACATCCGCGGCCGGCTGACCTACCTGACCATCGGCGGCGGCACGCTGTTCGCGGCGCTGTCGGGCTCCTCGCTCGCCAACACCGCCCTGCTCGGCGCCCTGATGGTGCCGGAGATGCTGAAGCGGGGCTACAAGCCCTACATTATCAACGGGCCGATCCTGTCGACCGGCGGCCTCGCCATGATCATCCCGCCCTCGTCGCTGGCGGTGCTGCTCGCCTCGCTCGCCCGGCTCGATGTCGGTGCACTGCTGATGGCCGGCGTCATCCCGGGCGTGATCCTGGCCAGCATGTATGTCGCCATGGTGCGCATCCAGCTCGCCCTCGATCCCGACGCGGCGCCGGCCTACGACGTGCCGCGCGCCAGCTGGGCGGAGAAGATCCGGGCGCTGGTCGTCAACGTGCTGCCGATGGGCCTGGTCGTCTTCGCGGTGATCGGGCTGATCCTGCTCGGCTGGGCGACGCCGTCGGAAGCGGCCGCCTTCGGCACCGTCTCGGTCGTCGTGCTCGCGATCCTCTATCGCTGCCTGACCTGGACGGCGATCGTCCGCTCGATGAAGGGCGCCCTGGCGGTCACCGCCATGACCTTCTTCATCCTGCTCGGCTCGACCACCTTCTCGCAGATCGTCGCCTATACGGGCGCGACCACCAGCATCATCAAGATCGCGCTCGGCTACGACCTCAGCCCCTATATGCTGCTGCTCCTGATGCTGCTCGCCCTGCTGGTGCTCGGCATGTTCATGGACCAGCTGTCCATGATGATGCTGACCATCCCGATCTTCTTCCCGCTGATCATCCAGCTCGGCTTCGAGCCGATCTGGTTCGGGCTCGTGATGCTGCTGGCGCTCGAACTGTCGCTCGCCACGCCGCCCTTCGGGCTTCTGCTGTTCATCATGGTCGGGGTCGGGCCACCGGGCACGCGGCTCGGCGCGGTCGCGCTGGCGGCGATGCCCTATATCGGCTGCACGCTGCTGCTGATCCTGATCCTGACCGCCTTCCCCGACATCGCACTCTGGCTGCCCAACCATATCGCGAAGTAGCTGGCGTCCTCGTTCTGCGCAGGAATGCCGTCACCATCTCGAAACCCAATCGGACGCCTTGCCGGGGGGAAATCGTCATGACCAAACCGATGCGCATCTGGTATCAGAGCTATGTCGACTACGAGCACGGCAAGACCTACTGGGATCGGTTGCGCCTGCATCTGAAGGACATCGTCGACGAGGGCACGACCGTCGACATCCACGGCATCACGCCGCACGACAACTACGCCCACGCGATCGTCGAACTCCGCTGTGCCCGCGAGGTGATCTGCAACGCTGTCCGGGCCGAGCGGGAGGGCTACGACGCCTTCGTGATCGGGCATTTCCAGGATGCCGGGCTCTACGAGGCGCGCTCGGTGGTCGACATTCCGGTCGTCGCCCTCGGCGAAGCCTCGATGCTCTATGCCGCCCAGCTCGGGCAGCGCACCGGCATCGTGACCATCAACACGCGCTTCATCCCGTGGTTTCACCACCAGATCGGCAAATACGGGCTGAAGGAGCGCGTGACCGGGGTCCACGCCATGCAGTTCGAGCCCGGCCAGATCCTGCGCGCCTACGAATCCGAGGATCTGGCGCGCGAGGTCGAGGCCCTGTTCGAGGCGCAGGCCAAGCCGCTGGTGGCGTCGGGGTGCGACGTGCTCATTCCCGGCGGCGGCATCCCGATGCTGCTGTTCTCAGCGCTGAAGAACCACGCCGTCGACGGCGCACCGGTGATCAACGGCATTCCCATCGTGGTCAAGATGGCCGAGATGGCGGTCAAGCTGCGCCGCCTGACCGGCCTCGGCGCGTCCCGGACCTCGGACTTCATCAAGCCGCCGCCGGAAATCATCGAGGAATTCATGGCCAACCCGAAGGGCCTCTGACCGCGACCCCGGATCGCGCCGCACCGACCGAAGGCGCCCCGCGCTACAGGCCGCCGATCGGGCGGGCGCGGGAGCCGTCGGTGAAGCGGGCGAAGCGATAGGGGACGGGATCGACGATCGGCGGCGCGCCGGTGGCGAGTTCGGCGGCGAGCTGGCCGGCGGCGGGTCCGATGCCGAAGCCGTGGCCGGAGAAGCCGGTCGCGATGACGAGGCCCGGCAGCGCGTCGACGGGCGAGATGACCGGCACGGCATCCGGCGTCGCATCGATGAAGCCGGCCCAGGTCTGTGCAATCCGCGCCTTGGCGAAGCCCGGGAAGGCCGCCGTCAGCCGGCCGAGGCCGCGCTGCAGGGCGGCCCGGTCGGGCTCGGGATCGAGGATGCGGACGCTTTCGAAGACGCTCTTGCGGTCGAGCGGCGCCGGCTTCCAGGTCGCCGCCTCGTCGAAGAAACGGGCGCCGAGGCGGAGCTTGTAGTTGCGGAACTCCATCAGGGCGAGCGGCGCGAAGTCGACGAGAAAACGGAAGCTGTCCGGGGTGATCTCGGCGACGCTCGAATGGCCGTCGGCGATGGTGTAGCCGCCGTCGAGCCGCTTGCGGAAGGCGAAGTCGCCCGCCCACATGGCGGTCTCGGGCAGCCCGTCGAGCGGGTCGGTGCGCAGCACCGAGGAGCGCACCTTCAACTGCGGCAGGCGGATGCCGGCGCCGCGGGCGAGCAGGCTGGTCCAGGCCCCGGCCGCGTAGATCACGGCCTTGCAGCGGATGGTGCCATGCTCGGTGACCACGGCCGAGACGCGGCCGGCGGTGGTCTCGACACCGCGCACCGCGCAGCCCTCGCGCACGATCGCGCCCTTGCGCCGGGCGGACGCCACGATCGCCGGCACCGCCTTTTGCGGCTCCGCCCGTCCGTCCGAGGCCGAATAGAGCCCGCCCGCATAGGCCCGGCCGCCGGGGAAGAGCTCGGCCATCTCGGCCTTGCCGAGAAGGCGGGTATCGAGCCCGTTCGGGCGGGCGCAGTCGTTCAGCCACTGTTCGCGGCGGGCGACCTCGGCCTCGGTCTCGCAGGAATAGCAGATGCCGGAATGGCGGAAGCCGGTCTCGCCGTTGATGCGCCGGTCCATGCCGTCCCACAGCCGGATCGCGTGGTCGACCAGCGGCACCTCGCGCGGATCGCGGCCGGTGACGCGGCACCAGCCCCAGTTCCGGCTCGATTGCTCGCCGGCCAGCACGCCCTTCTCGCACAGGACCGTCGGGATGCCGGCCTCGGCCAGCCAGAGCGCCGCCGAGGCGCCGATGATGCCGCCGCCAACGACGACCACGTCGGTCTCGGGCGGCAGGGCGTGGTCGGTCTCGACCGCTTCGATCGTCGGTCCCATCCTGTCCGGTCCGTCCTGTGCTTGTGAGAGGCGCCGCGCGGTCAAAGGCCCGATCAGGCCCCGGCCTTGCGCTTCGCCTCGAAGATGTAGCCGAGGAAGTTGAGCAGCACCTGGGCGGCGAGGAAACCCGTGATTCCGCTGGGGTCGTATGCGGGCGCGACCTCGACCAGGTCGATGCCGACCACCGCGTGGCTTGCCGCCAGCGCCTGCAGGATCTCCATCACCTCATAGTAGAGGAAGCCGCCATGACTCGGCGTGCCGGTGCCGGGCGCGATCGACGGGTCGAAGCCGTCGATGTCGATGGTCACGTAGACGCGCGCGCCGGCCGGAATGGTCGCCAGCACGGCATCACGGCCGGCCTTGCGCACCTGGCGCACCGACAGGATGGTCGACCCGCGCGACCGGGCGTCCTCGTAGCCCTCGCGGGCGGTCGAGGAGACGTTGCGGATGCCGATCTGGGTCAGGCCGGTGACATGGGCCTGCTCGGCGGCGCGGCGCATCGGGTTGCCGTGGCCCTCCGTCACGCCATGTCGCACGTCGACGAAGTCGAGATGGGCGTCGATCTGCAGGATGTGGATCGGCCCATGCTCCGAGAAGGCGCGGATGCAGGGAATGTTGATGGCATGATCCCCGCCGAGCACCACCGGCAGGGCGCCGGCGGCGAGGATCTTGCGCACCGCCAGTTCGGCATTGGCGTGGCTGCGGACCGTGTCGGTATGGACGATGTCGGCGTCGCCGGCATCGACGATGCGGACCTGGTCGAGCGGCAGGTAGGTGGCGTCGTCCTCGTGGTCGTAGGCGCCGCCATGGCCGAAGGAGAACAGCGTCGAGGCCTCGCGGATGGCGCGCGGCCCGAAGCGGGCGCCGGACCGGTACTGGGTGCCCATGTCGTAGGGAATGCCGAGCACCGCCACGTCGGCGTCGATGGCGTCCCAATCGGTGACGATCGGGCGCTTGCCGAAGGTGCAGTGACCGACGAAGGGCAGGTCGAGGCGGCCCTTTTCGTAGCCGTGGCTCATGGGATGGGGCTCCGGAATGGGGGGATCAGCGGCCGCGGGCAAGGCGCTCCGAGCGGCGGCGCAGCAGTTCGAGCGTCGTCATCAGGAGGGCGGCGAAGACGATCAGGAAGGTGGCGGCGGCGGTGATGGTCGGCGAGATCTGCTCGCGGATGCCGGAGAACATCTGCCGCGGCAGCGTCCTCTGCTCGGGGCTCGCCAGGAACAGCGCGACGACGACCTCGTCCCAGGAGGTGACGAAGGCGAACAGCGCGCCGGAGACCACGCCGGGCGCGATGATCGGCAGGGTCACGATCCGGAACACCGTCCAGGGCGCGGCGCCGAGGCTGGCGGCGGCGCGGGTCAGCGAGCGGTCGAAGCCGGTCAGCGTCGCCGTGACGGTGATCACCACGAAGGGCGTCGACAGCGCCGTATGGGCCAGGATCAGGCCGAGATAGCTGTTGTTGAGGCCGACCAGCGCATAGGCGAAATACATCGCCACGGCGGTGATGACCACCGGCACGACCATCGGGGAGATCAGGATCGACATGATCAGCCCGCGATAGGGCAGGTTGCCGCGCGACAAGCCGAGGGCGGCGAGCGTGCCGAGGGTGGTCGCCAGCAGCGTCGAGGCGAAGCCGACGATGGCGCTGTTCTTGATCGCCACCACCCAGCGCTCGTTGCCGAAGAAGTCCTCGTACCAGCGCAACGAGAGCCCCGGCAGCGGATAGGTGAACCACGGCTCGCTCGAGAAGGAGAGCGGCACGATGACCAGGATCGGCGTCACCAGGAAGATGAAGACGAGGACGCAGAAGCCGAGATAGGCGGCGTGGGTCAGGCGCTCGCCGCGCGAGGCATAGGACGGAAGAGCCATGTCGCTACCCGAGCTTGACCTTGTCGATGCCGACGAGGCGGTTGAAGATCGCGTAGAACACCATGGTCACCGCCAGGAGCACGGCGCCGAGTGCCGAGGCCTGGCCCCAGTTCAGCTCGCGGTTGGTGTAGAGCGCGACGAAATAGCTGATCATCTGGTCGAGCGGACCGCCGACCAGGGCCGGGGTGATGTAATAGCCGAGCGACAGGATGAAGGTGAGCAGGCAGCCGGCGCCGACCCCGGGCAGCGTCTGCGGCATGTAAACCCGCGTGAAGGCATAGACCGGGCCGGCACCGAGAGAGCGCGCAGCGCGCATATGGGCCGGCGAGATGCCCTTCATCACGCTGTAGATCGGCAGCACCGTGAACGGCAGCTGGATGTGGGTCATCGCCAGGACGGTGCCGAAGCGATTGTAGATCAGCTGGATGCGCTCATCGAGCAGCCCGAGCCAGACCATCACGTCGTTGAGCACGCCGTTGGTCTGCAGGAGCACCACCCAGGCGGTGGTGCGCACCAGGATCGAGGTGGTGAAGGGCAGCAGCACCAGGAGCATCAGGAGATTGGCGTGGCGCGGCGGCAGGCTCGCCAGCAGATGGGCGATCGGATAGCCGAGCACCAGCGTCGAGACCGTCACCAGGAGGCTGATCCAGAGCGTGCGGAACAGCACGTCGAGGAAGATCGCCTGGTCTGGCACCTGGCGGGTCAGGGCGCCGGTCTGGTCGAGGCGCAGGTCGACGGCGGAGAGCAGGTAGAACGCCGTCATCGGCTGGCCGATCCGCTTCAGCGCCGACCAGAAGACCGGGTCAGTCCATTGCGGGTCGCTCTTCTCGAAGATCGGCTTCCAGGGACCGCCGGCCGGGGCGCGTTCCAGTTCGCGGCCGACCTTGAGGAATTTCGAGCGGGCGCCCGGGATCTCGTAGTTGACGCGCTTGCCGACGAGGCCGGTGGTGCGCGCCTTCTGGGCTGCGATCAGGTCGGCGGCGAGCGCGGCGAAGACGGGTTCTTCGGGAACGCCGCCCTGGGTCCAGCCCTTCATGGCGGCGACGGTCGCCGGCAGGGTCTCGGCCACCTCGGGATTGTCGATCGCCCGGTAGAGCATGAAGCCGAGAGGGATGCAGAAGCTGGCGACGATGAACAGGAGCAGCGGCGTGACCAGCGCGAGGGAGACCAGCCGGCTGCGGCGTTCCGCCCGGGCGAGGCTCGCCTTCAGCGAAAGGCCGTCCGGTCCGGTGCCGGCGGCAAGGGCAGGGGCGGTCGTTGAGCTCATTCCGGTCCTCGGTCGCCCGGCAGGGCGGGATGCGGATGGGGAGGCCGGCCCGGGCCGCGCCGATGGGCGGTCCGGGCCGAAGGATCCGTCAGATCGAAGCCGTCATCCGATCACTGGGCGAGCCAGGTGTTGAAGCGCTTGCGCAGTTCCTCGCCGTTGTCGCCCCAGAAGACCGGGTCGTTGGCGAGAGCGGTCTTGGCGTTTTCCGGCGCGGTCGGCAGATCCTTCAGGATGTCCGGCGCGATATGCGGCGTCGCGGCGGCGAGAGCCGGGCCGTAGGAGATGTACTTGGTCTGCTCGGCCTGCTGCTCGGGCGAGGAGGCGAACTGCAGGAACGCATAGGTCGCGTCGAGACTCTTCACGCCCTTCGGGATCGCCCACAGGTCCCAGTCCTGCAACTGGCCGTCCCAGACGATCTTGAAGTTGCGCTTGTCGGTCTTGTTGGCGCCGAAGATGCGGCCGTTCCAGGCGGTCGCCATCACCACCTCGCCGGAGGCGAGCAGCTGCGGCGGCTGCGCGCCGGCCTCCCACCAGACGACGTCCTTCTTGATGGTGTCGAGCTTCTTGAAGGCGCGATCGACGCCTTCCTTGGTCTTCAGCACCTCGTAGACCTTGTCGACCGGAACGCCGTCGGCCATCAGGGCGAATTCGAGATTGCCGAACGGGGTCTTCTGCAGGGCGCGCTTGCCCGGCCACTTCTTGGTGTCGAACAGGTCGCCGATGGTCTTCGGGCCGTCCTTGATCTTGTCAGCGTCATAGGCATAGATCGTCGAATAGATGATCGTCGGCACGGCGCATTCGAAGGTCGAGCCCTTCACGAACTTGTCCTTGCCGCCGAACTTGGAATAGTCGATCTGCAGCAGGATGCCTTCGTCGCAGCCCTGCTGCGCCGTGGCGGCATCGACGTCGATGGCGTCCCAGGTGGTCTTGCCGGATTCGACCATGGCGCGGATCTTGGAGATCTCGCCGTTATACTCTTCCTGAGTGATCTTGATCTTGGTCTTCGCCGTATAGGGCTTGAAGTAGGCCTCGTCCTGGCTCTTCTGGTAGGCTCCGCCCCAGGAGGTGATGGTCAGATCCTGGGCGAATGCCGAACCCGCGCCGAGGGTCAGCGCGGCCAGCGCCAGGGCGGCCGTACGGATGGTCGTCTTGGACATGAATTCAGTTCCCCTTTGAAGGCCCCGAAGGGCGCGCGCTGCATTTCGAGCCGGTTGAGGCCGGCATTCCCCGGAGCGGCACGGGCCCGCGCCCGTGCCGGATTCAACCGACGGCGTCGAGCGCCCGGCAATCGTCCGAGCGCCAGCCGATGCGGACCGGCGCGCCGACGGCGAGCGACGGCCGATCGTCGGAATTGTGCACCTTGACGACGAAGTCGCGGACGCCGCCGAAGGCGACGCGCACCCGCAGATGGTCGCCGTGGAAGATCAGTTCCTCGACAGTCGCGTCGAAGATGTTCGACACCGAGCCGGGCGCCGGCTCGATGCGGACCCGCTCCGGACGGATCGACAGCGTCGAGCGGGCGCCGGCGACCGCCTGTTCGACCGCGGTCGCCAGGATCGCGGTGCCGTCCTCGAGCCGGACGCGGCATTGGCCGCCGTCGCGCTCATCGACCGTGCCGGTCATGCGGTTGTTCTCGCCGATGAACTGGGCCACGAAGGAGTTGGACGGGCGCTCGTAGATCTCGTCCGGCGGCGCGACCTGCTGGATCGCGCCCTCGTTGAAGACGGCGACCCGGTCCGACATGGTCAGCGCCTCGGATTGGTCGTGGGTCACGTAGACCACGGTGACGCCGAGCCGCTCGTGGATGTGGCGGATCTCCATCTGCATGTGCTCGCGCAGCTGCTTGTCGAGCGCGCCGAGCGGCTCGTCCATCAGGACCAGCTTGGGTTCGAAGACGAGGGCACGGGCGAGCGCCACGCGCTGCTGCTGGCCACCGGACAGCTGGCCGGGGCGCCGCGCCGTGAACGAGGTCAGATGCACCATGTCGAGGGCGCGCTTGACCCGCTCGAAGATGGCCGGCCCGGCCACGTTGCGCACCCGGAGCGGGAAAGCGACATTCTCGGCGACGGTCATGTGCGGAAACAGGGCATAGTTCTGGAACACCATGCCGATGTCGCGCTTCTCCGGCGGCACCCGGTTGAGCGGCCGGCCGTCCAGCGTGATGGTGCCGTGGGTCGGCGCCTCGAAGCCGGCCAGCATCATCAGGGATGTCGTCTTGCCCGAACCGGACGGCCCGAGCAGCGTCAGGAACTCGCCGCGGGCGATCTCCAGGTTGAGATTCTTCACGACCAGCGTTTCGCCGTCGTATGTCTTCTGGACGCCGGAGAATTCGACAAAGGGATCCGCCCTGCTCACGTTCAAAGTCCCCGATCCTGCACTGCGGGATACTGCCTCCCGACCATGGCGACCCAGATCGGTCGCCCAAGTCTCCGGGTCGAATTCCGTATCGCCGGCGACCCGCACTGCATGTTGCATGCCATTCGGTCCTTCGTACTCAATCCCGCCGGCAGGCCCGCCAATCATGGCAGCGGCGACTTCGGTTCGAAGCATGCCGGACACTCCGGCATCCGACGAAATGAGAATCCTAAATCTCCCGATAAGCGTTCGATATTCATTGGAATCAAAGGCATTTTGGCGCCTTTACTCTGTCCGATCAGAAGACATGCCCGCCCAATGCCTGGGCATCCGCGGGTGCGCCTCCGCCAACGGAGGCGCGGAATGGTCGGCCGCCAAAGGCTGACCCACGGGCCCCGCAGGCATGAGATTCCATACATGAAATCAAAAGGTTGAAGGCCAGTATTCGGGAGACCGGCGGGAACCGTCCGTCGCGATCGCCCCACCTGAAACCCAAGCGTGGCCTTGGCCACACAATGCTCAGAATCCGTGCACCGTGCCGACTGCCGCTTCGGCTTGCACGGGACGGCGGCCCATGGTGTCATCGTCGCGACCGGAGACCCTCATGCGCAACATCCCGACCGACCTTCTCAGGGCCTTCGTGACCGTGATCGACCTGAAGGGATATACCCGCGCGGGCGAGCGGCTCGGGCGGTCCCAGCCGGCCATCAGCCTGCAGATCAAGCGCCTGCAGGACCTGATCGGGGCACCGCTCTTCGAAAAGGATTCCGGCGGCACGCTGTTGACCGAGAACGGGCAGCTGGTCGCCAATTATGCGCGCCGCATCCTGTCGCTGAACGATGAACTGGTCGTCAAGCTGTCGCGCCGGCAGCTCGGCGGGCGGCTCAAGATCGGCCTGCCCAACGACTATGCCGACCATTTCCTGCCGCTGCTCCTGGCCGACCGGCATGCCCGCAGCGAAGGTGCCGGTTTCGATGTCGTGTGCGATCTCTCCGTCAATCTGTTCTCGGCCTTCCGGGAGGGCGGCTTCGATCTGATCGTCGCCATGTCGGAGGGCAGCGCCGCGGAAGGGGCCTGGATGTCCTGGCGCCAGCCGCTGTCCTGGGTCGGGCTGCCGGACGAAGCGGTCGACGAGGACGGCGTCCTGCGGCTGGTCGCCTATCCGGAGGGCTGCCTGTATCGGCGCGCGATGCTCGCGGCGCTGCAGCGCGACGGCCGGGCCTACGACATCGTCTATACCAGCCCGAGCCTTGCCGGGCTGGAGGCCGCGCTGACCACCGGCTTCGGCGTTACGGCCTTCTCGCGCGACATCCTGCCGCCGAAGCTGGTCGGTCTCGCCCGCCCGGCGTCCGGCATGCCGGCGCTGACCGATCTGGTCGCCGGCATCTATCTGCGCCCCGGCAAGGCCTCCGCCCATATCGAATCGCTGGCCGCGCGGATCGCCGACCTGTTCGCCGCCTCGGCGCACGACATGGTGGCGTGACGGGATCGCAGCGGCTCAGAAGCCGAGCCGTTCCTTCAGCAGGCCCCAGGCGAGCGCGGTCTTCACGCCGACCGGCCAGAACGGATGGAACCGCATCGGCGTGACGGGCGTGACCGGCAGCGGCAGATCCTCGGGCCGGGCGCCGGCGATGCGCTCCGCAAGAATCCGGCCCATCGCGGTCGCCATGGCGACGCCGCGGCCATTGTAGCCGAGCCCGATATGAAGGTTCGGCGCCGGCTCGTGCAGATGCGGCAGATGGTCGGCCGTGACCGCGACGCGGCCGTTCCAGACCTGACGCCATTCCGCGGTCCGCAGCGCGGGGAAGAGCTCCAGCGCATGGGCGACGAGGCCGCGATAGTCGGCCGGGTCGGCACTGTCGCGCGGTACGCTGCGCCCGCCCATCAGGAAGCGGCCGGCCGCGTCGAGCCGGTAGTAGGCATAGCGCGCCGAGATCTCGTAGAGCACCGGCCGCGCCGGCAGGATGGCGGCGGCGACCTCGGGCGGCAGCGGCGCGGTCGCCGCGATGGCGCTGAAGACCGGCGCGACGGTCGCCTTCAGGCGCGGCCAGAGCCCGTCCGTATAGCCGTTGGTGGCGAGAACGACATGATCGGCCGTCACGGTGCCGCTGGGGGTTTCGAGCCTCCAGCCAGAGCCGGCCGGGACGAGGCGGGTCACCGGTGCGCCGCTCGCCACCGTCGCGCCGGCCCGGATCGCGGCCTCGGCCAGGCCCCGGGCATAGCCGAGCGGGTTGACGCTGCCGCCGCGCCGGTCGAGCGAGACGCCCCGATAGGCCAGGGTGCCGGTGATGGCGGCCGCGGCCGGCGCGTCCAGCCATTCGACGGGAGCACGCCGCCGCGCCCAGCCTTCGGCGGCGGCACGGACCGAGCGTTCCGAGCGGTCGTTGACGGCCGCCCGCAGGGTGCCGCCGCGCACCGCCTCGCAGGCGATCGCGTGGCGGGCGATCAGGTCGAAGACCAGGTCGGGTGCGCCACCGCCGAGCGCCGCCATGGCGCCGCCGCGCTCCGGGCCGAAGGCGGCCTCCAGCTCGTCCGGTTCCCATTTGAGCCCCGGATTGACCTGCCCGCCATTGCGCCCCGAGGCGCCCCAGCCGGGTTCGTGGGCCTCCAGAACCAGGGCCTCGATGCCGCGTTCGGCCAGGTGCAGCGCGGTCGACAGTCCCGTGAAGCCGCCGCCGACGATCGCGACGGAGGCCCGGCGATCGCCGTCGAGCCGGGTTTCCGGCGGCGCCGGGCGGGCGGTTTCGGCATAAAGGGAGGCAGGCAGGGGCTGTCGCGTCGGCGCGGTCATGCGGATGTCCATCGTCGGGCCGGGGCGGCCACCAGGATCGGGTGCCGCCCACGCAAGGCCCGTGCCGGCCGCCCGGCGGTCGAGCCAGCCGCCCGCCTCCACTTCGGCGGCCGACGCCGCGCTCAGGCGCGCAGGATGTTGTGCGCCGGGCCGAACGGGAAGCCGGTGATGTTCTCGGCGCCGGTCTCGCGGATGACCAGGATGTCGTGCTCGCGGTAGCCGCCCGCGCCCGGCAGGCCTTCCGGGATCGACAGCATCGGTTCCATCGAGACGACCATGCCGGGCGCCAGCACCGTGTCGATGTCCTCGCGCAGTTCCACCCCGGCCTCACGCCCGTAATAGTGGCTGAGCACCCCGAAGGAATGGCCGTAGCCGAAGGAGCGGAAGCCGAGCAGGCCGTGCTGGCGATAGATCTCGTTCAGCTCGCGGGCCACGTCGGAGCAGCGCGCGCCCGGCCGGATCAGTTCGAGCCCGCGCCGATGGACCGCGCAGTTGATCTCCCAGATGCGCAGATGCTCGTCGGAGGCATGTTCGCAGAACAGCGTCCGTTCCAGCGCCGTGTAGTAGCCGGCGATCATCGGGAAACAGTTGAGCGACAGGATGTCGCCCGGCTGCACGGCGCGCGAGGTGACCGGATTGTGGGCACCGTCGGTGTTGATGCCGGACTGGAACCAGACCCAGGTATCCATCAGTTCCGCGTGCGGGAAGGTGCGGGCGATCTCGCGCACCATGGCCTGCGTCCCGGCGAGCGCGACCTCGTGCTCGCGCACCCCGGCCCGGACCGCGTTGCAAACTGCGGCGCCGCCGAGATCGGCGATGCGCGCGCCCTGGCGGATCAGCGCGATCTCCTCCTCGGATTTCAACGTCCGCATCCACATGGTCGGCTTGCCGAGATCGACGAATTCGGCGCCCGGGAAGGCCTCCTGCATGGCCTTGTAGAAGTCGAGATTGATGTGGTCGAACTCGAGGCCGATCCGCTTCGCGGCAGGCAGTTCCTGCTGCAGGGCGTGGAAATAGTTGTCCCGGCGCCAGTCCGTATAGGTGATGTTGTCGCCGAAGCTGCGGCGATAGGGCTGGCCGGCATCGATGCCGGCCGTGACCGTGACCGCCTTGGCGTCGGTGACGACGAGCGCGTAGCGGCGGCCGAAGGAGCAGTACAGGAAGTCGGAATAGTAGTTGATGTTGTGGTAGCTGGTCAGGACCGCCGCATCGAGCTTCAGATCGGCCAGCACCGCGCGCAGCCCGTCCTGGCGCCGCTGCATCTCGCCGGCCGAGAAGGTCGGCACGACCTTGTCGCCATTATGCATGGTCTGGAGGCGGCGAAGTTCGTTCGGCGCCTGCAAGGTCGTTTCGATCGGAGCGTTCATTGGCCTGTCCATCGCGGTTGATGGGCCGGATGCTATCGGCAGACCCGTCCGGACCGCGATTTGAAGTGCCTATGCGGCCATTAATTCGGGCCTGCGGCGTCTCGCCGCCGATCAGCCGCCATGGGCTTCCAGGAAGGCCTCGACCGACAGGGCGCGGAACTGCGGCAGGGCCGCGTGCAGGCGTTCGTGGCTCCAGTCCCACCAGGCGAGCGCTTGCAGCCTGTCCGCGATCGCCTCGGGAAAGCGGCGCTTGACGACGCGCGCCGGGACGCCGGCCACGATCGTGTAGGGCGTGACATCCTTGGTCACCACCGCCCCAGCCGCCACCACCGCGCCGGTGCCGATGCTGCGGCCCGGCAGGATTATGGCGCCGTGGCCGATCCAGACATCGTGGCCGAGCGTGACCGGCTGCGACCGGCGCCAGTCGAAGAAGGCGTCCTCGTCCGGCTCGTCCGGGAAATAGGCCGAGGCGCGGTAGGTGAAATGCGCCTGGGTGGCGCGGTGCATCTGATGATTGCCCGGATTGATCCGGGTCATGGCCGCGATCGAGCAGAACTTGCCGATCCGCGTGTAGATGATGTTGGAATCGTTGACCACGTAGGAATAGTCGCCGAGCGCGCTTTCGGCGAAGGCGGTGCGGGCGCCGATCTCGGTGTAACGGCCGAGTTCGGCATCGCGCACCGAGGCTGTCGGGTGGATCAGCGGCGCGTGGCCGAGGGTCTTGGTCATGGCGGGGCTCCGTCGAAAGATCGCGCGCTGGTGCGCCCGTCCGATGACGCTCCGATGACGCCCCAGGGTGGACAGCAGGCGGACGGCGGGCGGCTCCGGCCTCGCATGTCACTAAAGCGTTGCCGAGCACGGGTAGCTGTTGGTCCCGACCAAACGGGTCCGGGAGACTGCCATGCTCGTCATCGAAGGCCTGACGCGACGTTTCGGCACCAAGGCAGCCGTCGACGACGTGTCGCTGGAGATCCCGGCCGGCAGCTTCGTCGGCGTGATCGGCCGGTCCGGCGCCGGCAAGTCGACCCTGCTTCGGCTGATCAACCGCCTCAACGACCCGACCGCCGGGCGGATCCGCTTCGGCGATCGCGACGTGACCGCGCTCAATGGCGCGGCGCTGCGGGCCTGGCGCGCCGACTGCGCCATGATCTTCCAGCAGTTCAATCTGGTCGGCCGGCTCGACGTGCTGACCAATGTGCTGCTCGGCCGGCTCAACAAGGTCTCGACCGGCACTTCCGTGCTGCGCCTGTGGAGCGCGGACGACCGGGCCATCGCGCTTTCGGCCCTCGACAGCTTCGACATGGGCAGCTTCGCGCATCAACGCGCGGAGAGCCTGTCCGGCGGCCAGCAGCAGCGCGTGGCGATCGCCCGCGCCCTGGTTCAGGAACCCAAGATCCTGCTCGCCGACGAGCCGATCGCCTCGCTCGATCCGCGCAACACCAAGCTGGTCATGGATGCGCTGCAGCGCATCAACAAGGAATTCGGCATCACCGTCCTGTGCAACCTGCATTCCCTCGATCTGGCGCGCGCCTATTGCGACCGGCTCGTCGGCATGGCGGCCGGCAAGGTGGTGTTCGACGGCCGGGGCTTTGACCTGACCGACGACGTGGCGCGCCGGCTCTACGGGCTGGAGGCCGGCGACGTGGTCGACGAGACGGTCCCCGTGGCGCCCAAGGCCGAGCGCGAAAAGGCCTTTGCCTGACGCCGGCCGATCCCAGTCCTTCCGTTTCCGTTTCTGCCGATCCCCAAAGGAGATCCGAACCCATGATCAATCGTCGCGCCGTTCTCGGCACCCTCGCCGCCACGCTCGCCTTCGCGGCCGGCCCCGCCATCGCCCAGGACTGGAAGGCCAAGTATCCCGAGCTGGTCTTCGCCATCGTCCCGTCCGAGAACGCCTCCGGCGTGACCGACCGCTTCCAGCCCTTCATGGACTATCTGTCGCGCGAGATCGGCACCAAGGTCACCCTGCGCGTCGCGCAGGACTATGCGGCCCTGATCGAAGGCCAGAAGGCCGGCCAGATCCATATCGGTTACTACGGCCCGTCCAGCTTCGCCCGCGCGCTGATGATCGGCTCCAAGATCGACGCCTTCGCGATCGAAGTCTCCAAGGGCGGCGTCAAGGGCTACTACTCCGTCTTCTACGTGAAGAAGGACAGCCCCTATACCAAGATCGAAGACCTGAAGGGCAAGAATCTCGGCCTGGTCGATCCGAACTCGACCTCGGGCAACAACGTCCCGCGCTTCGCGCTCGACAAGATGAAGATCGATCCGGAAACCTTCTTCAGCAAGGTCGTCTATACCGGCAGCCATGAGAATGCCGTGATCGCGCTCGGCCAGGGAACGGTCGATGTCGCCGCCAACTGGTTGAATGCGGACGACGATTCCAATCTGACCCGCATGGCGACCAAGGGGATGGTCAAGGCCGAGGATTTCCGCGTGATCTTCAAGTCGGACATGATCGTGAATTCGCCGATCGCCTATCCGACCAATCTGCCGGAAGACCTGAAGGCCAAGATCCGCGATGCCTTCATGAACGCGGCCAAGAAGGACAAGGCGGCCTTCGATCGCATCTCCGACGGCAAGAACGAGCCGTTCGAACCGACCGACAACAAGGCCTATCAGCCGATCGTCGACCTCAACAAGTTCGTCGACGAACTGCGCAAGAAGAAGGCTTCGTGAGATTGCGAACCGCGCCACTGCCCCGGCGCGGTGCGATCCTTTCATCTAGCTATTGCTCGATCGAAATTGCAGGCGGCGGGCCCTGACGGGCCCGCCCACCTCTTGCGGCCGGTGGATCCATCTACCGGTCGCCCTTCCCGTCAGGCCGTTCCCGGCCTCGGCCGAACCGACGAACCGGATCCATGCGCGCCGACACGCTTCCCCGCCTCGATCCCGCCGTCCGCGACCGTCTGGAACGCGGCTATCAGGAGGCCACCGCGGCGCGGCGTCGGCGGACTCTGACCGGCTTCGGCCTGCTGGTGGCGGCGATCCTGCTGGCCGGCTGGCTCGCCGATGTCCAGCCCGCGAAACTGTTCGCCAATTTCGGCAGCTTCACGAAATACATCCACGACATCCTGCCGGTGCTGCGCCTCGACACCGCCGATACCGGCGTCGCCGAATGGTATTGGGGCTGGAAGCGCTGGCTGCGGCAGCTGGGCGAAACGCTGCTGATCGCCTATGTGGGTACGCTGGTCGGGGCGCTGGGCGCCTTCCTGCTGTCCTTCGCGGCGGCCGGCAATCTGGTCCGCTCGCCGGCCCTGCGCTTCGCCGCCCGGCGCTATCTCGAATTCTGCCGCACAGTCCCGGAGATCGTTTTCGCGCTGATCTTCGTGGTCGCCTTCGGGCTAGGGCCGGTGCCGGGCGTGTTGGCCATCGCCATCCACACGATGGGGGCGCTCGGCAAGCTCTTTTCCGAAGTCGTCGAAAACATCGACATGAAACCGGTCGAAGGTCTCGTCTCCACGGGCGCCGGTTTCGTTGAGACGGTCCGCTTCGCGGTCCTGCCGCAGATCCTGACCAACTATGCCAGCTACATGCTGTTGCGCTTCGAGGTCAATGTCCGCGGCGCGGCCATCATGGGCTATGTCGGCGCCGGCGGTATCGGTCAGGACTTGGTCGAGGCGATCCGGAAGTTCTACTACACCGACGTGAGCGCCATCCTGCTCATGATCATCATCACCGTGGTGGCGATCGACATGCTGACCGAAACCCTGCGGCATCGCGTTCTCGGCGCGGAGGGTGGCCGATGACGGCGCCGGTCGTGCCGCAAAGCCCCTTTTCCGATCGCCATTTCGATCGGGCCGCCATCATGGCGCGCTACCCCGACGAGTTCCCCGCCGCGGGGTTCTCCCTGGCGACCGCACTGGCCGCCTTGGTGGCGATCGGCGGTATCGTGTCGGCTCTGGTCCTCGTCGCCGGGATCACGCCCGTCGGGCTCGGCCTTGCCGTCCTGGGGGCCGGCCAGTCGGTCGCCGGTGGCCTGGGCGAGGCCGGGCAGGGCCTTGTGGCGGCCATCTCCGCGCTCTTCGCCGGCGATCTTGCGGCGGCTGGAGGGGCCATGGCGTCCGGCCTCGGCGCCATCGTCACGCGCGTGATCGCCCCGCTCGCCTTCGCGGCGGCGGTGCCGTTCCTGCTCTATGTCCTGTTCGTGATCGTCGATGCCTTTCGGGCATCCGGATCGAGCCGGGCCCAGACGCTCCTGGTCTTCGGCCTGCTGGTCTCGCTGGTGATCGTCGGCCTCGGCGTGATGGGCTTCTCGATCGCGCGGATCGCGGCCGGGATGTCGCAACTCGGCGTCTTCGCCAAGCTGATGCTGCCGCCCGACTGGGGATCGTCCTCCAAGCTGGCGCTCTATGTGCATGCCCTCGGCGAGACGCTGGCGATCGCCTTCCTCGGCACCCTGATCGCCGCCACGCTGGCCTTTCCGTTCGGCTTCCTGGCCGCGCGCAATGCGGTCCCGGTCTGGCTCGTGCGCTTCGTCACCCGGCGGACCTTCGATACGCTGCGCGGCGTCGACACGCTGATCTGGGCGCTGATCTGGATCAACGTCGTCGGCCTCGGCCCCTTCGCGGGGGTGCTCGCGATCATGTCGTCGGATTTCGGCGCCTTCGGCAAGCTCTTTTCCGAAGCGATCGAGACCGCGGACCGCAAGCCTGTCGAGGGCGTGCTGTCCGCCGGCGGCTCGCGCCTGCACGCCGTCCGCTTCGGCATCCTGCCGCAGATCCTGCCGGTGATCCTGAGCCAGGTGCTCTACTACTTCGAATCCAACACCCGCTCGGCAACCATCATCGGCATCGTCGGGGCCGGCGGCATCGGCCTGCATCTGTCCGAGGCCATCCGGACGCTGGAATGGCAGCAGGTCTCCTTCCTGGTGCTGATGGTTCTTGTCACCGTCGCGGTGATCGACATGCTGTCGCAGCGCCTGCGCTTCGCCATCATCGGCGAGCGCCGGGCGGTCTGAAACATCCCGGGCGTCATCGCATCGTCATGGCAAGGCGGCACACCCGTCGCGCCGAACGGAGAGGGCGATGACTGGTTCCGACATCGATTCCGATGCAACTGCGCGCCGCCGCGCCATGGCGGCCTTCGCGGCCGCAACCCCAGCCGAACTGGCCGTTGCATTGGATGCGGACGCGATCGCGCAGGCGCGTGACCTGCGCCCGGCGGCGGCCGGTCTCGTCATGGTGCGCGGCCGGATCGGCGGCGATGGACCCGCCTTCAATCTGGGCGAGGCGACCGTAGCCCGGGCGAGCGTCCGGCTCGATGGCGGGCGAACCGGTCACGCCTATCGGCTCGGCCGCGATACCGACGCTGCCCGGCTGGCCGCGATCGCCGACGCACTCTGGCAGGACCCGGCCCGCCGCCCCGCGATCGAGGCGGCACTCGTCACCGCCGTCGAGGCCAGGCTGGCGGCGGCGGACGAGGCAGCCTCCCGCCGGGCCGCCGCAACCCGGGTCGACTTCTTCACCATGGTCCGCGGCGAGGATTGAGATCGACATGACCGCCATCGTGTCCGCCGCCGGGTTCGAGAACCCGGTGCATGAAGCCCAGGCCACCTTCCGGGCTGCCATGCGGGCCTTTGCCGAACCGGGCCTCGCCCAAATGGTCGAGCCCGCCCTGCTGGCGCCTGCGCCGCTGCAGCCGGCCACGGCCGCGCTGCTGCTGGCCCTGGCCGACTTCGAAACGCCGATCTGGCTCGATCCGGCCGCGCTCGCCGTCGAAGGTCTAGCCGACTTCCTCCGGTTCCAGACGGGCGCGCCGATCGTCGCCGATGCGGGCCGCGCGGCCTTCGGAGTGATCACCGAACCGGCGGCCTTCACGGGCTTCGCGGCCTTCGCGCAGGGCACGCTTGACTACCCGGATCGTTCCACGACGCTGATACTCCAGGTCGAGACGCTGTCTGCCGAGGGACCGCTGGAGCTCGTCGGTCCAGGCATCGCGAGTCGGCGCCGGCTCGGCATCCGACCTGAGATTCCCGGCCTCGCTTCGGCACTTTCCGCCAATCACGGCATGTTTCCGCGCGGGGTCGACCTGCTGCTGGTCGCCGGCGACACCGTCGTCGGCCTGCCGCGGTCCACGCGCGTCACGGAGGATGCGGCATGTATGTAGCCGTCAAGGGTGGCGAGCGGGCGATCGACAATGCCCATCGCCTGCTCGCCCACGAACGCCGCGGCGACCCGACCGTGCCGGAGATCGCGCCCGAGCAGATCGCCGGACAGCTTTCCCTAGCGGTCGACCGCGTGATGGCCGAGGGTTCGCTCTACGATCCGGAGATCGCCGCCATCGCCATCAAGCAGGCGCGCGGCGACCTGATCGAGGCGATCTTCCTGGTCCGCGCCTATCGCACCACCCTGCCGCGCTTCGGCTGCTCTGAGCCGATTGACACCGCTGCCATGCGGGTCGTCCGCCGCGTCTCGGCGACCTACAAGGATCTCCCCGGCGGCCAGGTGCTCGGCCCGACCTTCGACTACACCCATCGGCTGATCGATTTCGATCTGGCCACGGGCGGGGAGCCGGAAGCCCCGGCGGAGGCCGCCCGCGCGCTCGAGCCGGCCCCGCATGTCACCGCGCTCCTCGACGGTGAGGGCCTGATCGAAGCCAATCCGGACCGGACGGCGGAGCCCGCCGACCTGACCCGCGAACCGCTCGCCTTCCCGGCCGGGCGCGATCTGCGCCTGCAGGCGCTCGCCCGCGGCGACGAGGGCTTCCTGCTCGCGCTCGGCTATTCGACCCAGCGCGGCTACGGCCGCACCCACGCCTTCGCAGGCGAGATCCGCATCGGCGATGTCGAGGTCGAGTTCTTCGCCGAGGAACTCGGCTTCGCCGTGCCGCTCGGTCGTCTGCGCGTGACCGAATGCGAGATGGTCAACCAGTTCAAGGGTTCGGCGACCGTGCCGCCGCAATTCACGCGCGGCTACGGGCTGACCTTCGGCCAGCTCGAACGCAAGGCCATGTCGATGGCGCTGGTCGACCGGGCGCTCCGGGCCGAGGATCTCGGCGAGGAGACCGGGGCGCCGGCGCAGGATCAGGAATTCGTCCTGTCCCATGTCGACAACGTCCAGGCGACCGGCTTCGTCGAGCACCTGAAGCTGCCGCACTATGTCGACTTCCAGGCCGAACTCGGCCTCGTCCGCCAGATGCGGCGCGAGCAGGCGGCAGAAGCCGCCGCGCAGGCAGAAGCGGCCCAACAGGCCGCCACGGCCGCCACCCTCGATCGGGAGGCCGCGGAATGACGGCAGCCGCGTACAACTTCGCCTATCTCGACGAGCAGACCAAGCGGATGATCCGCCGCGCCATCCTGAAGGCGATCGCGATCCCGGGCTACCAGGTGCCCTTCGCCAGCCGCGAGATGCCGATGCCCTATGGCTGGGGCACCGGCGGCGTGCAGGTCACCGCCTCGATCCTCGGCCGCGACGACGTGCTGAAAGTGATCGACCAGGGCTCGGACGACACCACCAACGCGGTCTCGATCCGCAAGTTCTTCCAGAAGACCGCCGGCGTGGCGACCACCACGGCCACCGCCGAGGCGACCGTGATCCAGACCCGCCACCGCATCCCCGAGACCCCGCTCCAGGCTGGCCAGGTGCTGGTCTACCAGGTGCCGATCCCCGAGCCGCTGCGCTTCCTGGAGCCGCGCGAGACCGAGACGCGCCGGATGCATGCGCTGGCCGAATACGGCCTGATGCATGTCAAGCTCTACGAGGACATCGCCCGCCACGGCCATATCGCGACCACCTATGCGTATCCGGTGATGGTCGCCGGCCGCTACCTGATGGACCCGTCGCCAACGCCGAAATTCGACAACCCGAAGATGCACCGCTCCGCCGCCCTGCAGCTGTTCGGGGCCGGCCGCGAGAAGCGCATCTATGCGGTGCCGCCGCATACCGAGGTGGTCAGCCTCGATTTCGAGGATCATCCCTTCGAGGTCAACCGCTTCGACCAGCCCTGCGCGCTGTGTGCGGCGCAGGGCGTCTATCTCGACGAGGTGGTGCTCGACGACCGCGGCGGGCGGATGTTCGTCTGCTCGGACACCGACCACTGCCAAAGCCGACAGGCGGCCGGCCATCGCGGCACGATGGCCTCGCCGATCGCCGCCGCGGAGGGGGGACGCCATGCAGAGTGACGAAGCCCCGCTCCTGGTGGCGCGCGGCGTCACCAAGCTCTACGGCCACCGCATCGGCTGCCAGGACGTGACCTTCGACCTGCATGCCGGGGAAGTGCTGGCCGTGGTCGGCGAATCCGGCTCGGGCAAGTCGACGCTGCTCTCCGTGCTGTCGACCCGGGCCGAACCGAGTGCCGGACGGATCGAATACCGGATGCGCGACGGCGTCACCCGCGATCTCTTCCTGCTCAACGAAGCGGAGCGCCGGCTCCTGCTCAGGACCGACTGGGGCTTCGTGCATCAGGACCCGCGCGAGGGGTTGCGCATGGGCATCTCGGCCGGCGGCAATGTCGGCGAGCGGCTGATGGCGGTCGGCGAGCGGCACTACGGCCGCATCCGCGAAACCGCGATCGACTGGCTCGGCCGGGTCGAGATCGACGAAAGCCGGATCGACGACACGCCGCGCGCCTATTCGGGCGGCATGCGCCAGCGCCTGCAGATCGCCCGCAATCTGGTCACCGCCCCGCGCCTCGTCTTCATGGACGAGCCGACCGGCGGGCTCGACGTGTCCGTCCAGGCGCGGCTGCTCGATCT
The DNA here is from genome assembly GCF_018729455.1 of Prosthecodimorpha staleyi. Lineage (NCBI taxonomy): Bacteria > Pseudomonadati > Pseudomonadota > Alphaproteobacteria > Hyphomicrobiales > Ancalomicrobiaceae > Prosthecodimorpha > Prosthecodimorpha staleyi. Next base: position 335,035 of record NZ_JAHHZF010000004.1, read on the forward strand.
GCTGCGCGGCCTTGTCGCCGATCTCGGCCTCGCCGCCATCGTGGTCACCCATGATCTGGCGGTCGCCCGGCTGCTGTCGCACCGGATCATGGTCATGCGCCACGGCCGGGTGATCGAGACGGGCCTGACCGATCAGGTGCTCGACGACCCGCGCGAGCCCTATACCCAGCTTCTCGTCGCCTCGGTGCTGACATGACCGTGATGCTGCGCCTCGAACGGGTCTCCAAGAGCTTCGTCATGCACCTGCAGGACGGCAAGGTGCTGCCGGTCGTCTCCGGCGTCGGCCTGGAGGTGGCGGCCGGCGAATGCGTCGTGCTCGGCGGCCCGTCGGGTGCCGGCAAGTCGTCGATCCTGAAGATGATCTACGGCAACTATCGCTGCGATGCCGGCCGCATCCTGGTGCGCGATCGGGACGAAACCGTCGACGTGGCCAGCGCCGCGCCGCGCCGCATCGTGCGCCTGCGACAGACCACGCTCGGCTATGTCAGCCAGTTCCTGCGCGCCATCCCGCGCGTCTCGGCGCTCGATCTGGTCGTCGCCGCCGCGCGCGACCAGGGCGTCCCGGCCGGCGAGGCGGAGATCCGCGCCCGCGGCCTGCTCGCACAGCTCAACGTGCCGGAGCGGCTCTGGAGCCTGCCGCCGGCGACCTTCTCGGGCGGCGAGCAGCAGCGCGTCAACATCGCCCGCGGTTTCGTCGGCGACCATTCGGTGCTGCTGCTCGACGAGCCGACCGCATCGCTCGACGCCCGCAATCGCGCTGCCGTGGTCGACCTGATCGCGGACAAGAAGCGGCGCGGCGTGGCGCTGATCGGCATCTTCCACGACGAGGACGTGCGCGACCGCGTCGCCGACCGGATCGTCGACGTGACCGCCTTCGCGGTCGCCACGGCGGCGTGAACCCATCCGATGAGGAGCCCGACACCGTCATGCTGAAGAGAACCGAGCCGTCGGAGGCACGCGGCTCGACCGCCCTCGCCGCCCGCCGCATCGTGCTCGCCGACCGCGAGACCGACGGGACGGTGGTGGTCGAGAACGGCACCATCGTGGCGATCGAGGAGGGGCGCGTCCTGTCCGGCGCCATCGATTGCGGGGCGGACGTGCTGATCCCGGGTCTGGTCGAACTGCATACCGACCATCTGGAGCCGCACTATTCGCCGCGCCCGAAGGTGTTCTGGAAGCCGTTCTCGGCCGTGATCGCCTATGACGCGCAGATCGCCGCCTCCGGCATCACGACGGTGTTCGACAGCCTGCGCGCCGGCTCCGACGGCGACCGCAACTCGCTGGCCGGCGGCCTGTTCGCGCTCGGCGAAGGCATCGAACACGCGCGCACGACGGGGCTGCTGCGCGCCGACCATCACACCCATCTGCGCTGCGAGATCTGCTCGCACGACGTGGTCGAGATGGCGCGCGACTATGTCGAGCGCTTCGATGTCCGCCTGATCAGTCTGATGGACCACACGCCCGGCCAGCGCCAGTTCCGCGACGAGCAGAAGCTGCGCGACTACTACCGCGGCAAGGCCAGCAAGACCGAGGCCGAGCTCGACGTCTATATCGCCGGCCGCAAGGCACTGCACGACCGCCATCACGACGCGCACCGCCGGGCGCTGGTCGCTCTCGCCCATGAGGCCGGCGTCGCGCTGGCCAGCCATGACGACACCACCGAGGACCATGTCGCCGAATCGCTCGCCGACCGGGTCGCCATCGCCGAATTCCCGACCACGCTCGAAGCCGCCCGCGCCTCGCACGAGGCCGGCGTCGCGGTGCTGATGGGCGCGCCCAACGTGGTCCGCGGCGGCTCGCATTCCGGCAACGTGTCGGCGCTGGATCTGGCCGAGGCCGGTCTGCTCGACATCCTGTCGTCCGACTATGTCCCGGTCAGCCTGATCGAGGGCGCCTTCGGTCTGGCCGGCGTCGCCGCCATGGGCGGTCTGCCCGGCGCCATCCGCACCGTCACGGCCGGCCCGGCCCGGGCGGCCGGGCTCGACGACCGCGGCGAGATCGCGCCCGGCAAGCGCGGCGATCTTGTCCGCGTCGCCCTGCACGGCGATCATCCGGTCGTGCGGGAGGTCTACCGGTTGGGGCGGCGCGTGGCGTGAACGGTGATGTGGATAGGCCTGGGAGCGCACCCCGCGTGGTGGCGGTCGCGGCGAGCCCGGTGCACGGCTTCTCGAAGGCACTGCAGCCGCAGATCGAACTTGTCGCCGGGCTCGGCGTCGCCGGCGACGCCCATGCGGGTGCGACCGTCAAGCATCGCTCCCGCGTCCGGGTCGACCCGACCGCGCCGAACTGGCGCCAGGTGCATCTGCTGGCGGCCGAATTGCTCGACGAACTCGCGGCGGCCGGTCATCCGGTCGCGCCGGGCGATCTGGGCGAGAACATTCTCACGCACGGCCTCGATCTGATTGCGCTCCCCGTCGATGCGCGCCTGGTCTTCCCGTCTGGGGCCACGCTCCGAATCACCGGTCTGCGCAATCCTTGCCAGCAGATCGAGGACTTCCAGGCGGGTCTGCTCGGCCAGGTTCTAGTGCGCCGGCCCGACGGCAGTTTGAACCGCCGCGCCGGCATCATGGCGGTGGTGGAGACGGCCGGAGCGGTCGCGCCGGACGATACGGTCCGGGTCGTGCTGCCCGATCCGCCGCATCGGCCGCTCGAAAGGGTCTGACCATGGCTGCCCCGGTCGCTGCTGCCCGCTATGCGATCTATTTCGCCCCGGCCCCGGAAACCGCCCTGTGGCGCTTCGGCTCGGCGGCAATCGGCTATGACGCGGCGACCGGTGCCGACCAGCCGATTCCGGAGGTTGCCGGCTTTTCGCCGGAGCGGCTTCGGGAGATCACCGCCGAACCCCGTCGCTACGGCTTCCACGCCACGCTGAAACCGCCGTTTCGCCTCGCCGATCCGACGGACGCGGCCGGCCTTCTCGAAGCCGTCGCCCGCGTCGCGGCCAGTTGCCGTCCTTTCGGACTGCCGGAGCTCCGGCTCGACGCGATCGGCGGCTTCCTTGCCCTTACGGTGGCGGGACGCCCGCAATCCCTGCACGATCTCGCCGATACCTGCGTCGAGCGCTTCGATCCCTGGCGGGCGGCCATGGACGAGGCCGAGATGGCGCGGCGCGCGAGCGCGGGACTGTCCGAACGCGAACGCGATCATCTCGCCCGTTGGGGCTACCCCTATGTCTTCGATCGCTTCCGCTTTCACATGACGCTGACGGGCCGTCTGGCCGATGCCGAGCGTGCCGCACTGGCCTCCGCCCTGTCCGACCGTTTCGCCGCAATCGCGGCGCCGGTTGCGGTCGATGCGCTCACCGTCTTCGTCCAGCCGGATCCGGCCGCCCGCTTCCGCGTCCTGGCGCGCTTTCCCTTCGGCTGAGCGATCGCAGCGGCAGGCGTCAAGACTCCGCCGGCCGCCCCCGTCAGACCGACAGCCTGACCTCTCGATCCGGCCGGGCATTCGGACGACGCGAAGCCGGGCGGCGGAACGGGGACCGCCGCCCGGCTGCACGCCCGTCAGGCGGCCGGAGCCGCCAGGGTCGGCTGGTGTGCCGCCGGGACGGCCCGGTCGCGCAACGCTTCGAACAGGGCGAGTTGGGCCGTATCGAGACTCCGGTCCGGGCTGCGCTTGACGAAGATCTTGAACATGATGGCGCCGTCCTCGTCGACGAACTGGATCGAGCAGGAGCGACGGCCGAAGAACAGCCGGTCGACACAGTAGATCGCGACACAGCGGCCGGCCGCGATATGGCCGTGCAGGGCCGCGCCGGAACCGACGTTGAAATAGCCCTGCCCGGCCGTGCCCGGCATCAGGGCGGTATCGATCTCGAACACGCCCGCGGCGGTATGGACGATCACCAGCACGTCGCCCCAGCCGGTCAGTTCGTTCCAGACCGAAGCGAGATCGACGCCGTCCAGCCGGACGGCGTCGCGGCCGGGAAGGCGCGCGAGCACCGCCCCCGGCGTCGTACCGGCCTTCGCGGCAATCCGTTCGATGACGCCGTCCGGCTCGGCCGCCAAGGCCGCGTCGATCCTGGCTTCGACCGCTTCGAACGTCATGTCCGCAAGTCCCGTCATTCTGCGGCTTCCTTGCGCTGGTCGTTGGTCAGTTCCTGGACGACCTCGAATCCTTCGAACTCCGGATGACCGAGATAGGCGACCGGCGAGCTGCCTGCCCGGGCATGGGACGCGCGGAAGGCCTCGGACTTGGTCCAGGCTTCGAAGGCGTCGTAGCTCTCCCAGACGGTGTGGGAGGAATAGAGTCGGTGGTCCGGCTTTTCCGGGCCGCGCAGGAGATGGAAGGCGATGAAGCCGGGCAGTTCGGCCAGGCGGCTTTCGCGCGTCAGCCAGTGAGTTTCGAAGGCGGCCTCCGAACCGAGAGCGACGCGGAAGCGATTCATGGCGATATACATTCAAGTCTCCTTTTCACCTGAGATCGTATCGGACGAGGGTCCGGAAGGTGGCGGTGGCCGGGGCGCCATCGGGTGCCTGCGGATAGGGGGCGGCACGCCGGACGGTATCGAGCGTGGCGCGGTCGAGGTCCGGGCTGCCCGAGGAGCCGACCAGTTCGGCCGAAACCAGGCGACCGTCGCGGGCGACCACGAAGGCGACCGGCACGCGGCCTTCTGTCCCGCGTTCGCGGGCCGCATCCGGATAGCGCTTGTGCCGGATCAGATGGGCGAGCACCTGCGCCTTGTAGGAGGCGAGGACAGCAGCGCCCTCGAAGCCGGAGCCGCGCAAGGCCGCGCTTCCGGCCCGGCTGTCGGCCGCATCCCGGGTATCCGGTTTGCCGGTCGCCTGGCCGCGGGCCGCGACCGGCCTTTCCGGCGCCTTGGCGGCGGTTCGGCGCGGCGCCTTGGGCGGCGCCTTGCGGACGTCCGGCACCGGAGGAACGACCGGTTTCGGAGCCGGCCTGGCCACCGGTTGCGGCTCAGTAATGACGGTCGACAAAGCCGGGTCGGGTGGCGCTTCGGCGACAGGCTTCGGCTCGGGTTCCGGCGGCGGCGGTTCGGCGGCGACGGGCTTCGGCTCGGGTTCGGGCTCCGCCGGCGGCGGCGGTTCGATGACGGACGGCGGCGGCTCGGCCACGCTCGCCTCCGCGACCGGTGCGGACAGAGGTTCCGGCGGCGGGGCAGCCTCGATCGCGGCGGGCTCCGGCGGCGGCGGAACGGGATCCGGCGCGGGCGGCGGCGGCTCGGGGGTGACGGTCGCGATCGGTTCGGCCGCGATCGGTTCGGGTGGAGCCGGTTCGGACTCCGGCGGCTCCGGCAACGTAGCCACGACGGGCTCCGGCGGCGGTTCCGGCGCGGGTTCGGGCAGCGGTTCAGGATCGGGCAGCGGTTCGGGTACCGGTGCGCCGGCGGCGACGACTTCGGGCGCCTTCGCCTCGGCGATCCGATCGGGCGGCGTTTCCGGCAGGATTTCGGCGGGCTTCACATCCGGCGGGGCGGTGAGGCCGGCGGCGGCTATGCGGTCGGCATCCGAATCGCCCGGGGGAACGAACTCGACGACGATCGCCTCCTCGCCCCCGGCGGCGGCCTGTTCGGACGGCCGCAGCACGACGGCGGCGACGGCGATGCCGGCATGCAGCAGAAGCGACAGCAGCGCCGGCCAGCGGCGCGACCGGACCGGTGCCGCTCTCGGCACCGGCAGGCCGGCCTGAACGATCGGGGTTGCAGCCGCCGGACCCGGCTCGGGCCCGGCGGGCGGCGGGGGGGCGGCGGGCCGCACGCGCCGGGGGGCGCGCGCA